>JBLIHL010000091.1:0-14441 GCA_047635895.1 Paracoccaceae bacterium
GTCTCAAAGAGGGCGCGCAGGAGCCTGTATTGGGCCTGCACGGCGGGTACCCTGAAGCTGTAGCCGTCCGGGAAGGTGGTGCCATCGGGCAGCTGGTAGGCGCCCTTGAGCGCAGTCACGTCGATGCCGTGCCACGCCAGACGGCGCGCCATTTCTAGGGCGCGGGCGGGGTCTTTCTCGTCGCCGAAGATCCAGCCGCCGACCGGGGCGTTCTTTGCCTCCTTGAGCGCGTCGCGGTAGAAGGCACGCTGGTGTGCGCCCAGCCGGTCACGCATCTCATGCACGGCCTCGAGCGTGGTGAGGGACGTCGTGAACTGATTCCGAATTGTGAACGGGAAAGAAAGCTCGCCGCGACTGGTTTCGATGGCGTGACCCCGGGAACTAGCCTGCTCAAACAGGATGCCGATCGAGCCGTGGATGTCGGGGTAAGTCGAGCCCTTGCCGTAGTAGAAGTCGTCAAAACGCTCCTCGGTGAAGTACTCGGAGCCGATGGCGTCGAGGGCACGCGCGTGGTAGGTCGAGATCTCCGCCGTCAGGGCGTGGTTGCTCTCAGGCGTCAAGGGGTTGCGCCGGCTCGGAATACCGGGCTGGAAGAAGTAGCTCGAACCGCTCCCCATCTCGTGGTAGTCGGTGAGGACCGTGGGGAGCCAGCTCTGGAACTGGCGAACGCGCCCGCGGGACTCCGGATGGGTGAGAAGCAGCCAGTCGCGGTTGAGGTCGAACCAGTAGTGGTTCGTTCGACCACCGGGCCACTCTTCGCTGTGGTCACGGTGGCTCGGCGCGGTCGTGAGGTTCTTGCCGCGGTGCATGTTGGCCCAGTGGGCGAAGCGGGCGCCGCCGTCAGGGTTCACGCAGGGGTCGATCAGAACGACGGTGTTCTCGAGGAACGCCTCGATCTCGGGGCCCGTCGCGGCAGCCAAGTGGTAGGCCAGCAAGAGGCTGGCGTTGCTAGCGCTGGATTCGTTGCCGTGGACGCCGTAGCCCATCCAGACGATGGCGGGGCCCTCGTAGTCCTCGGCGCCGGATCGGACGGCTTTGACGTGGGCCTGGCGGATTTCGTCGAGACGTTCGTGGTTGGCGGGGGAGGTGATGGCGGCTAGAAGGAGCGGCCGCGCCTCGTGGGTGCGACCGTAGCGCTGGACCACCATCCTTGGCGACGCTTCCGCACAGGTCTCAAACCAATTCACGAGCTGGTCATGGCGAACATGCCAGGTGCCCACTGGCCAACCCAGAACGCTTTCGGGCTTGGGAAAGCTCGCGTCATAGGACTGGTCCGCAGGTAAGTACTGCGAGAGCTGTGGCGGCCAGTGGGAGTCGAGGGTCAAAGGATGCACCTCCTTTGCCATGGGAGCCGAGGTCAGAACCTCGGGCGAGAGGTTGCCTCCGCCCTGGGCCAGGAGGGCGGAGCTCAGGAGCAGTCCGAGGCTGAGAGGGATGAGTGTTCGAGGGGTCGACAAGATCATGGGGCTAGTCTGCCGGATGGCGCCGTTTTGCGACGTACGGAACGCGTTTGTGGTCGTTGTGGGAACGTGACACTTCGCCCGGATGGCGTATCATGACGAGCATGCGCATCTCTTTGATCTCCTGGCTCACACCGTTCCTGGTCGCAGCGACCGTGTCCGGGCCCCTTAGCTCTGCGCCGGTTTCCGCCGCCCAGGCTCGCCCGGCTCGCATCGTTTCCGCAGGCAGTGTTCAGGAGCGTGCAGCCCAGGAGGCGGAGGCCACGGCCAATGACCTGGCCGCCGTGGCCACCCGGCTTGAGGCACTGGCCAAAGAGGCCTCGCTGGCGGCGCGGGACGCGCGAGGGAAGGCGATCGCGGCGCAGCGCCGGGCGGCGGTGGCTCGGAAGTCCGCAGACCTGTTGAATCCCAAAGGTGCGGCGCGCAAGCCCGAGCTGGGTGATATTCCTGGCTCGATTCTCCGCGCCGCGGAGGAGCGGGAGGCGGCCCGTGGGCGTTCCCAGCAGGGCTCGCGGCAAGGCGCTGGGTCCGCCACTGGGTCCGCCACTGGGTCCGCCACTGGGGCCGCCACTGGGGCCGCCACTGGGGCACGCAGCAGTGACCTCCAACCGCGCCTTGCCCCACCGGCGGACGACGAAGTTCCGGTCAATAGGGGGATCCCCACGGAGACCGACAAGCACGCGGCCGCCAAGCGTACGTCGCAGCAGAACAAGGCGGCGTACTACAAGCTCCAGCGAGCTAAGCATGACGGGGGGGCGCCGAAAACTCTGCGGGAGGAAACGATGACGTTCTCACCCGACGAAGCACCCGACCTCGCGGACCTTGAAATTCGCGGCAAGTGGCAATGGTCCGTTAACGTAGCCCGCGGAAGCGCTTCGTTTCAGGGGAAGCAGGCTGACCGGCTCTATAAAACGGGCAACCTCGACTATGCCGGGCTCCTGATCGGCCCAGCGGCCAAGACGGCGGATCACGGTGGCATGAAGTGGGGGATGCGTCGCTTCAACCTCGGCGACTCCACCGTGGTCGACTGCGACTTCGAGGAGATCCCGCTGGAGCATGGGATCTACGACAACCTCGCGGGCCACGGGATCTATAAGGGCAATACGTTCCATCACCTCGGTGGCCAAGCGATCCAGATCGCGCACCGGCATCTCGCCCACGCGCAGTACAAGGCGGACAACCTGCCCTTCCGCGGAAAGCCCGTCTTGATCTGCGAAGACAACCACGCCGCGGACTGCGGTCGGCACGCTAGCAGGTCGGGCTTTACGTGGACGTTCTTCGACTACGGTTCGCACGAGTTTCCCTCGACGCTGGTGATGCGCAACTGCACCTCGGTGCATTCGTGGGACTTCACCCGGACCATGGGCGGGCAGACGGTCAAGGCCGGGCACCCCGATGCCATTCGCTCCCCGGGTGGCATGGTGGTGCACCAGTACCAGCAAGCCAAGGAGCAGAAGCCCGGAGAGACCGTCACCTATGCCAATGAGTTCGTCGTGCTCGACAATTGCCTCTTCGACCACACGCAGAACCTGAACCCGGTCGTCGCCATTCGCGGGACCGAGACCATCCTGATTGAGGACTCGTGCTTCATCGCGCGCTCAAGTAAGCGCCCCTTCGTGTGC
The DNA here is from genome assembly GCA_047635895.1 of Paracoccaceae bacterium. Classification (GTDB taxonomy): domain Bacteria; phylum Planctomycetota; class UBA1135; order UBA1135; genus Saltatorellus. Next base: position 3,083 of record JBLIHL010000091.1, read on the forward strand.
ATCGATGACGTGGAGGGACGGCCGAGTGGGCGCGTGATCCTGGAGAATTGCGTCTCGCCACCGAACGCCGAGGTGTTCTTGACCATTCGCGGGGAGCAGGTAATGTCGATGAACTGCCCGGGCGAGCGCATCGAGATCGACGTGGCCACTCTCAAAGTCACTCGGGGTCCCATGCAGGACGACGCGATCACCAAGATTCAGAGCCCATTGACCTACCGTCGCCCCCCGTCAGGCGTGACGCCGCAGCCCCTTGGGCACATCGACGATCTCGCTCAGAGGGAAGCGAAGCGCGCGCGCGCCGCAGGGCAAGGCCGCTAGGAGCGTGCCCGAGGATAGTTGGATTCGGGTAGTGGGTCCCCAGGTTTCGGAGGCAAGGCGCTCCCTCACCCCTAGTGGCAGTAGTCCCAGGGGTGCTGGGGCTGCGCAGTCTCCGGAAGCTGGGGGCCCGCTACGCGGATTCAGCTATGCGCGACACGCTCCTAGGCGATGCATGGGATGCTGGCTTAGCAGAGTTCGTCTGCGAGCCGCTGGAGGAAGAGCCCAACGTCCGTGACGATGCCGACGGTCTGCGAAGATCCGCGATCGCTGAGCTTCGTGACGACGGCGGGGTTGATGTCGACGCAAACGACGTTGACCCAGGACGGAAGCATGTTGCCGACGCCGATGGAGTGGAGCATCGTGCTAAGCATGAGCACGAGACCCGCTCCTTCGAGCTTCTTTTCGTACTGCTCTTGGGCCTCGACGAGGTCCATGACCGTATCGGGGAGTGGCCCGTCATCACGGATCGACCCGGCGAGTACGAACGAGACATCGTTCTTTACCAGGCTGTGCATGAGCCCGCTGGTGAGGACTCCCTGCTCAACCGCCTGGGCGATCGACCCCGCGTGGTTGATGCGGTTGATGGCCCGCATGTGGTTCTTGTGGCCCTCCTCCACCGGAACGCCTTTCTCCAGGCTGACCCCGAGGGAGGTCCCGAAGAAGCAGTTCTCGATATCGTGAACTGCAATGGCGTTGCCCGAGAGCAGCACGTCGATCCAGCCCGCGTTGACGAGTCGGCTGAACGGTTCGATCCCGCCGGTGTGGATGACGACAGGTCCGGCCACGACGACGATGCGCTCGCCTTTCTCGCGTACCTCCTTCATGATCTTCACGACCCTCTTGACGCTAGTCTCCACACGCCGCTCGGAGCTGATGTCATTGTTCATGAACGCGAACGCCTGCTTCTTGCGCCCCGGCTGATCAATCAGCACCCGCACTCCGCTTGGACCGCACACCACGTGCTCACCCTTCTTGACGTCGCGGAGCTTGCGGCAGACAGGCTCATCATCCTCCATGATGATGACGGCGTCCATGCGCTGCTTGCCCACGTTGATCCAGCGACCGTCCATTCGGATCTGCGTCTGGTGGTTCGTGGTGGAGTAGAAGTCCTCTGGGACGCAGGAATCCTTGGGGGCATCATCCCAGCGTGCATCGCGGGCAGACTCGAGCTCGCAGCCGTAGGGGACGATGCCGTCCATCACGTGGTCCAGGGTCTCGCGGTCTGGCGCCGTGATCTTCAGGCGCACGAAGGACTCGTCCTCGCTGCGCTTGCCGATATCGAATTGGAGAACCTCGTGGGACGCGCCCCGGTCCGCGATCACGTCAAAGACGCGGTCGAGGATTTGGGTGTCGATGAGGTGGCCCTTGGCGGTGACGGTTTCGTGGAACATGCTTGGCTTGCGGGTTAGAGAGTTGCCCGACATGGTCGCCGAATCGGGAGATTCGACCAAGACAAGTCCGAGGAGTCTTGCGGCGGAAGACATACAGGGCGATGTTGTGTGGATGCTGAACCCCACGAAACGCCTCGCTAGCTCCACCGGGTTGGCTTGGCTCGGAGTCCTGTCCCTGGCGTCCTGCTCCACACCGCCGGCCCAGCCGATCGAGATTCTTGCGGAGCTCCAAGCGCGCCCCGGCAACCCAGCGATCACGTTTGATGGCCGCCTGCTCTTCACGCAGCATCCGATCGATCAGCCCGAATTCAAGGTGGTCGAGCTTCGCGAGGACGGTGAGATCCGGCCCTTCCCGACGAAAAACTGGTCCCGCGATCGAATGGGCGCCGTCCTTGGGATCGAGGCTCGGTCTAATGGCCTGGTTTGGATGCTGGACATGGGGGGCAACGGGCTGAGCCCCAAAATCATCGCGTGGGATACGAAACGTGAGTCCCTCGCTCATCAGATCCAGATCCCGGAGACGGTTCGTGTGGAATCCTCGTTCCTCCAGGACCTGGCTGTAGTGGAGAAGCACGGCATCGTTGTCCTGGCAGACATGACGCTGCCTGGTCCGTTCGATGCTCCCGAACCCGCGCTGATCGTGGTGGATATCGACATGGGGACCGCGCGACGCGTTCTCCAGAGCGATCCTAGCTTCATGCCTACGGTCGACAGGATCGTCGTCGAGGGGAGTCCGCTGCAGACCAAGACCAAGGGCGGCGACCTGCGGGACCTTCGCATGGCGCTGAACCCAATCACCGTGGACCCCGCTCAGGAGTGGATCTACTACGGGGCCATGAGCGGAACGCAGATCTACCGCATTCCGACGAAGGTGCTCGCCAACCCCGAGCTCGGGGATGAAGCGATCCGCGCCAGCATTGAGCCCTACGCGAAAAAGGCGCCCAGCGACGGATTCCGCGTGGATGGTCAGGGCCAGGTTTTCGTCACCGATCTGGAGGGGAATGGCATTGGCGTGGCGACCCCTGACGGCTATCGCCTCGAGTTCACGGATCCCTCGATCGCCTGGGCAGATGGCCTGGCGTTCGACCGGGACGGGGCCGTGGTGGTGACGGTGAACCAGCTCCATCTGCACGAGAAGCACCATGGGGGCGTAGGGGCTGGGCAACCTCCCTACCTGATCCTGCGCCTGAATGAAGTGAGAGCTAAGCGCTGACCGCCGTGGGGGCCAGGTCAGCCGGACGGGCTACCTGGGCGGGTTCCCTTGGTAGGCTTCCCTGGCTGGGGCAGGGAAGCCGGCTCACGAAACTTATCTGAAAGAAAGGGCTACGCTGCCGAACCGTTCCCTTACCCTGTTCGCGTTCAAGGCCAGATTCGGCCTCACCGGCGCACAGCAGGGGCTCTTCGGAAATCATCCGGGACGAGCCGCGTCGAGCTAAAAGATAACGATCGTTCCCGTTGCTGTTGTATGGGTCGCGATACCTCGCTCAAGGCTGAAAAGATGCCGAGCGAGGGCAGCCCCCAACAATATGAACCAGAGAGCGCCCCGGCGGACTTCACAGTCCCCGCAGGAGCCGAACTCTGGACGCGCTGAGCGCCGGTCCGAGGCCCCTAAAGGGTCCAAGGGCACGCGTCAGCCGTCCGGTTTCGACTCATTTTCACTTCGTCACGAACTCGTCCAGGCCTTGGACGGAATGGGCTTCACCGAGCCCCGTCCCATCCAAGCCAAGGGCGTTCCGCCCGCCCTTGAGGGCCGCGATGTCCTGGGTCTTGCCCAGACAGGCACCGGTAAGACGGCTGCCTTCGTGCTTCCTATCCTCCAGAGGCTTCTGGTGGACCGCCGCCCGGGACTTCGCGTTCTCGTGGTCACGCCCACCCGTGAACTCAGCATGCAGGTGCACGCAGAGTTCGAGCGCCTGGCCGAATTCACGCCACTGACCGCCACGCCGATCTTCGGCGGTGTACCCGTCGCGCGGCAAATTCGCGCACTTCGGGCCAAGCCAGACATCGTCGTGGCCTGCCCGGGCCGTTTGCTGGACCTCTTGAACCAGCGGGCCCTTAGCCTCGGCAGCGTGGAGATGCTCGTTCTTGACGAGGCTGACCACATGTTCGACATGGGCTTCTTGCCCGACGTCCGCCGTATCCTCAAGGCCCTCCCGCCGCGCCGACAGAACCTCATGTTCTCGGCGACCATGGCTCGCGAGATTCGCAAGCTGGCTGACGAGGTCCTTCATAAGCCCGCCGTCGTCGAGCTCGCCAACGCGCGTCCGGCCGAGACAATCGAGCACCAGCTTGTGCCGCTTGCTGAGACGGACAAGCCTGGAGTACTCGAAGAGCTCATCGCAAGCGATGCGTTTGACTCGGCCATCGTCTTCACGCGGACGAAGCACCGTGCCAAGCGGCTGGCTAAGAAGCTTGACGCTCGCGGGCACGCAGCCGTCGCGCTGCAGGGAAACATGTCCCAGCCCCAGCGCGAACGCGCGCTCAAGGGCTTCAAGGACGGCACTTTCAGCATCATGGTGGCGACCGATATCGCGGCGCGCGGCCTCGATATTGAGGGCGTCAGCCACGTCATCAATTACGACGTGCCGACGACTCCTGATGCCTACACGCACCGTATTGGCCGCACGGGCCGCTCGGAGCGTTCAGGTACGGCGTTTACGTTCGTCACCGAGAATGACGGCAAGCAGGTCAAGGACATCGAGCGTCGCCTCAATGCCAAGATTACCCGTGTTCGGATCAAAGGGATTGACCTCCCCGAGCCGGACGCAGCCAGCCTCGATCGCGAGCGCGCTCCGAGAGGACGCGGCGGCGACGGTGGCGGCGGTGGTTCCAGGCGCGGCGGAGGCCGCGGTGGTCCACGAGGCCGGGGCGCCGGCTCCGGGCGACCGCCCCAACGGTCGGGATCCCGTCCGGGCTCGTCTGCTGGATCGAGTGCTGGATCGAGTGCTGGCCCGAAGCCAGGTACAACGCGCGTTCGTCCCGTGACGGGAGCATCCGTCGCGGACGCACCCCGCAGGGAGGAGCGTCCATCCAGGCCGTTCGGCCTCGGTTTGGAAGGTGGGGGCTCCGGCGCATCGCGCCGTGGCGGCTCCGCTAGGCGTTCGCGCCGCGGTGGTGGCGGAGGCGGCGGAGGCCGCCGACGCTGACAGAGAACAACGGCCCTTCACGGGTCGGATCAAGATAGCTTGAAACGGTGCGCGGGTGGGAGCTCTCAAAGGGAGTCAACGCAAGCAGCGCCGGCATGTGATAGGCGGGCCAGGAAGGTCCGCCGCCGCCCCGGGGGATGTGCTTTTGGGGCTCTAGTAGTGTGAATGTGAATCAGGTGCCCGCGATGGCACCTCTGGAAACGCGCCCCAACGGCGCAATGGGAAAATCAGATGACCGAAATGCAGATTGGTGAGAGTGAAGGCGTGAATGCACGCGGAGACGAGGGCCTTGAGTCCCGGTCCATGACGGTGCAAGCCACCCATGGGACCGACCAGTTCGAGGATGGTCCGTTCGAAGGCGAAGGCCAGGGCGAAGTCCAAGGTGAAAGCCCTGTGGTTGAGGACGCTACGCCCTCGCCGTTCGACGGGATCCCGGAGCTCCTCGTTCGCGCGCTCAAGAAGAAGGGCTACGAGTCGCTGACGTCCGTCCAGGAGGCGGTCGCTGCGGCGGATGCCGAAGGGCGAGACCTCCAGGTCTCCTCGCAGACTGGCTCAGGCAAGACTGTGGCGCTAGGCATCGTTCTGGCGCGCGGCGCCCTGACCCGCGATCGGCAGAGTGACGGTCCCGAGGCCCTCGTGATCGTGCCTACGCGCGAGCTCGCTAACCAGGTCTCTGAGGAGCTGAGCTGGCTCTTCGCCAGCATCCCCGGAACCCGCGTGGCGTCCGTGACAGGCGGAACGCCGGTCTTCCGTGACCGCCAGACCCTCAACAACCGTCCGCGGGTCCTCGTGGGTACGCCGGGTCGACTCCTTGATCACGTTCGTTCGGGGGCCCTGGATCTCTCGGGCGCCTGCGAGGTCGTTCTCGACGAAGCCGACCAGATGCTCGACATGGGTTTCAAGGAAGACCTTGAGGCCATCCTTGACGCCACGCCCGCGGATCGCCGGACGCACCTTGTTTCCGCCACGTTCCCGGATGGCATCGCGCGCCTCGCGCGCCAGTACCAGAACGACCCGCTCGTGATCGAAGGCACCCGCCTCGGCGATGCCAACATCGACATCGAGCACGTCGGACACCTGGTCAACGGCGGCGATCGCTATTCAGCCCTGGTCAACATCCTGCTCCTTTCCGGCGGCCAGAAGACTCTCGTCTTCGTCGAGCGCCGGGCGGACACGATGGAGCTGGCAGTTCGCCTTGAAGGGGACGGCTTTGCCGCTCTGCCTATCAGTGGCGATCTCGCCCAGAGCCAGCGTGAGCGGACGCTTGCTGCCTTCCGTGACGGACGGGCGACGATCCTTGTTGCCACGGACGTCGCAGCGCGCGGTCTGGACGTGCCGGACGTAGGCATGGTGGTGCAAACTGCTCCGCCGATCGACTCCGAGATTTACACCCACCGAAGTGGCCGGACGGGCCGCGCGGGAAACAAGGGCACCTGCGTGCTCTTCGCGCCGCCGCGCCGTCGCCGCCACGTGGAGCGTCTGTTGCATCAGGCGTCGGTCAACATTGACTGGCGCGATGTCCCCGGGGCCTCCGAGGTCCAGCGGATGATTGACGAGCGCAGCCGCGCCGCCACGGTGAGCCAGCTCGAGGAAGCCCTTGAGAAGGGTCTTTCGAAGAAGCACGTGCACACGGCGGCAGAGCTTCTGGAAGGGCGCGAGCCCAAGGACGTCGTAGCGGCGCTTCTTATGCGACTGGAGCCGGCCGCGAAGGCCCGCGCTGTGCAGGTTGATGGCGGCGGCGCCGGCTCGGATCGGGGCCATCGTGGCCAGAGCGCCGGCGACTCAAACATGCGTGCGAGTGAGTCGGGCAAGGTCCGCTTCTTCATCAACTACGGTGAGAATCAGGGCGCGACACCGGGTCGACTCCTCGCGTCGGTGTGCCGTCGTGGCCAGGTCGAGGGGCACCACATCGGCGCCATCGCCATTCATCCCAACGCCAGTACCTTCGACGTCGACGGTGGCATGGCCGCCCAGTTCGAGGAGCTCGTCCAGCGTCGCGATCCGCGCGATGCGCAGACGTTCATTCGCCGTGATCGCGGCCCGAGCGCTGGAGCAGGTGGCCCTCGCCATGGTGGCGGAATGCGCGGAGGCGGTGGCGCCCGTGGCGGCTACGCGCGCCGTGGCGGCTCCCGCGGCTTCCGACGCAGGTAGTCAAGACTTTAGGCAAGTCGTTCATTCAGCGGCATTGCTAACGTGAGTGTATGAGCCTCTTCCGCCGTACCTTCACGACACGCGGGGCGCCGCCTGGAGATATCCAGGTGGCGCCCGGCGGCGTTAAGCCACGCGCGAGCGTCATGGAGTTCAACCTTCAGGATCTGAAGGAGTCCTCCCATGACGATCTTGCGGAGGTGCCCATTCCCGCTGGGGACACTTCGACGACGTGGATTGACATCCAGGGCATCGGCGACGGCACTGAGATTCGCGACCTGGCCCTGCGGTTTGGTCTACACCCACTGGCGGTGTCCGACATCGTGCACATGGGCCAGCGACCCAAGGTGGATCGCTACGACAGCGGCATCCTCATCGTCCTCCGCATGGTGCTCGTCGACGAGCGCGGAGTGGACGGACTCATCTGGGAGCAGGTCAGCCTCTTTCTCGGCCGCGGCTGGGTGCTGACGGTTCAGGAGACGCACGAGGATGTGTTTGATCCGCTTCGTCTGCGGATCAGGAGCGGTCGCCAGCAGATTCGAGGCAACGGTCCGGACTACCTTACGGCGACGCTCATTGACGCAATCGTAGACGGCTACTTTCCCGTTCTCGAGGCCTACAGCGACGAGCTAGGAGTCTTCGAAGAGATCATCTTGACTGAGCAAGAGGCCCAGCCGCTCGCGAAGCTCTACACCACGAAGCGGGAGCTCGCCTCCCTGCGACGTGCGGCGTGGCCGCTGCGGGATTCACTTCAGCGTCTCTTGCGCGAAGCCAACAGTCCCCTGTCGGATGCGTCTCAGCTTCACCTTCGGGACACACTCGATCACGTCATGCAGGTGGTCGACGTAACGGAGAGCTTTCGCGAACTGGCGACAAGCCTCGTGGACGTGCACCTGTCGATGGTGGGTCAACGCACCAACGAGGTGATGCGCGTCCTGACCGTCGTCTCCGCGATTTTCATCCCCCTGACGTTTCTGGCCGGTATCTACGGCATGAACTTCAACACTGAGCTTCCGGGCAACCTTCCCGAACTCCAATGGCGCTACGGATACGTCTTCTTCTGGCTCGTTTGCTTGATCATTGGCCTGGGGCAGATCTGGCTCTTCCGACGTCTTGGCTGGCTTGGCGGGTGGACTCCCGCGCGACGGAGCTCAAAGCCATGAGTGGTTCGTCGTGGCGCTCGGCGCGGAGCGGTGTCTTCACGGTCGTTGCCGTGCTGTTGGGGTCGTTCCTGGGTGGAAGCGAGACTGCCCTGGGACAGGGGCCGCAGGACGCAGGCGCACCCGCCGCGGAGCCTGGACCCTCCATCACTTTGAAGCTCAAGGCTGAGAGCGCTGCCGCGAGAGCGAGCGCTGCTCGGTTCCGGGAAATGATCGAGGCGGCGCCAGCGCTGCGCGCATCCCTGGAGAAGTCGCAGGCTGAAGAGCAGCAGCAGCTCGTTGACCTGGGTGGGCAGACGGCTTCCTTGTCTATTCCCGAAGGGCTCACCTCATCAGAGGCAGAGGCCGGCCTGGCGGAAGCGCGTGCCAAAGCCAAGGTCGCAGCGGGCGCGGTGGACGACCTGGATGGTGAAGCGGCCAAGAGGGATCGGCGCCAGGAGGTGCTCCCCGCGGAGATCGCGCAAGCCGAAGAGGCGCTCAAGCAGGCCCGAGAGAAGCTCGGCGCCGCCGTATCTGCAGCCACATCTGTTGCAGCATCTGAGCGCAGGGAAGAGCTGGATGCGGAGGTCGAGCGCGCGGAAGCGATCTTCACCTCGAAGCAGGCGGAGCAAAAGGCCTATCAGGCCCAGGAGGACGTGCTGGCGCTTCAGCGGGACGCGGCTGTGCGGCGGCGGAAGGTCACAAAAGCCGCGGTCACGACGTGGGACCTGGCCATGGTGGCCGCCGGGCAGCGAGAGGCCGAGCAGGCTCGCAAGGACGCCGTGGTGCAGTTCACTGACACGCTGAAGCGTTACCCTACGCTCCAGAAAATCGCAGCGCAGAACCGGGATCTTGCCCAGGTTCGTTCTGGTCCCAACGGCGCGCCTAGCTCTCTGCTGAACGCTGCGAAGAGTATCCGGGAAATGCGCGAGCTGCTGGAGGAGACGCAGCGCCGCCGGAACCTAGCCGAGCGGCGCAAGAGGACGGGTGCGCTCACCGAGGGTATGGCGGCAAAGCTCCGCCGGGACTTCGAGTGGCTACCGAGCACCGCGGATCTCAAGGCGGCCGCCGCTAGTTTGGACCAGCGGCTGACCGATGCGGAGATTCGCGAGATCAACCTGGAGGAGGATCAGATCCTCGACCCTGAGGCGAGGGTTCAGGAGATGCTGGCTGCTCGCCAGGAGAGCGGCCTTGGCCCGCCAGAAGAGGGCTGGACCGAAGCTGCGCTGAACCTCCTGCAGCAGCAGAGAGAGATGCAGGCGGACGCGCTGGACAAAGTGGGCCAGCTTCAAAAGCGGCTCTATGAGGCACGTTTGCTCCGCCAGCAGGCGCGCGAAGCAATCGAGGAGTACCGCTCTTTCATCGAGGCTCGGATCGTCTGGGTGAGGAGTGCCGCCCTCAATCCGCTGTCCATGGTCACGGACGCTCCCGAAGCAGGACTTGAGATTGTCAAGGCCGCGCGCGAGTGCTTGAAGATCGCCGCTCCGCACCGCGAGGCAGTGCTGGGAATTCCACCTCTCGCCTCGCTGGTAGCGACCCTGCTAGCGCTGGTCTGGCTCGCCTCCCGCCGCTTCCTCGGCCGCAAGCTCAAGGAGATGTCCGAGGCAACACGCTCCTATCGGACCGACCGCTTTTCTCTGACGGTTCGCGGGCTGCTGCAGTCTCTGCTCCTGGCGGCCCCGTGGCCGCTCATCATGTGGGCGCTGGGCCGCTGGTTCGGGAGTGATCATGCTCCGTCGCTCGTCCGGTCGGCAGGTTCGGCGCTCTGTGAGGTGGCCTGGCTCTTCGGCGTTCTGCGCTTTGCACTCGTGATGCTGCGGACCGGCGGCGTGGGAACGGCGCACTTCCGGTGGCGCGCTGACAGCGCCGAGCACACGCGGAAACACCTGCGCTGGTACACCCCATGTGCGGTCGTATCGGCGCTGGTAGCCCTGCTCTTGGATCGCCATGGCGTGCAGATGTGGTCCGACTCTATTGGCCGGCTGGCCTTCCTGCTTTGGATGGTGAGCACGGCTCTGTTCGTGCGCTGGTCCATTGGGCCGGACAGCCCGATCTGGGAGCCCAAGAAGCGAGAGGATGATGACGAGGGTTTCCTGCTCCGTACCCGGCAGATCTGGCTCATTCTGGCGGTGGGTCTGCCCGTGCTGCTCGCGGCTCTGGCGCTGACGGGCTACTACTACACGGCACTGCAGTTTGAGCTGCGTATCCGCACGTCGGCGTACTTCCTGCTGGGCCTGTTGACCGTCTACTCGATGCTCCTCCGGTGGCTCTATATTTCACGGCGCAAGCTGGCCGTGGCGCAGGCGCTCGAGGCAAGAGAACGTCGCAAGAAGGCAACCGAGAGTGAAGCCGAGGGCACGCCGGGACCCTTGGTCGACGTGGACCATGTGGACATCCCATCGGTCGATGCGCAGACGCGTCAGCTCTTCAAGAGCAGCATGACGCTCACTAGCGTTCTAGGGCTCTACTTGATCTGGACGAGCGCATTGCCAGCGCTCCAGCAGCTGAACCGCATTCAACTCCTTCCTCGCCTCGCCATCGTGTCGGAGGAGGAATCGAGCATGCAGCCAGCCATCGGGCTGCCCTCGGCATCGTTCGAAAGCGTGGAATCCAGTGGGCCCAAGAAGGCGAGCGAAGCGGAGGCGGTTCGGAGGGATGCTGTGGCAGGAGAAGTTGGCCGCGCCGCGGCATCCGAAAGCTCCGAAGCGGAGGCGACGTCATCATCGCCCGCCGCTGGAATCACTCCGCAGCTGCCCGCGTCCGGCGGTGGCGACTCGGCAGAGCCGGTTCTCCTCAAGACGCTCACCCTCGGCGACGTCTTGCTGGCGCTCATATTTCTCGCACTCACGAACGTAGCAGTGCGTAACCTACCAGCGCTCCTCGAGCTGGCGCTTCTCCAGCGACTACCGCTGGACAGCGGCGCCAGGTATGCCATCACCACGATCCTGCGGTACCTGATCCTGGTCGTCGGAGTGACCGCAGTTTCGGGCGCCGTCGGGATCGGCTGGCGCCAGGTTCAATGGCTTGCTGCGGCGCTGACTTTCGGGCTGGCATTCGGCCTCCAGGAGATCTTCGCGAACTTCGTCTCCGGGCTGATCATCCTGATCGAGCGTCCTGTACGCGTGGGGGATATTGTGACGGTGGGTGGGACCGAAGGGCGAGTGACGCAGCTACGCATGCGCGCCACGACCATCCTCGACTGGGATCGACGCGAGTA
>JBLIHL010000092.1:0-14222 GCA_047635895.1 Paracoccaceae bacterium
GGTTGCTGTGGGGGAGAGTGTCTGCTGAAAATGGGTCCCCCAGGTACCGTGAACGCCACATCGACTGCCCGCTTGGAAGACCTATCAGTCTCGCCCATTCCCTGTTCGTACTCGTGCCAGATCGTCACGCGGTCCTGGTTCTTGTACTTCGGGTGGACGCGTGACTTCATCTGCTCAGGATGCCCCATGAAGCTAGGCCCGCCTCGCCAGCTGCCCTTGGAGGGCCCTGAGGCGGGTTTTGCGTGTACCAACGCCCTTCGTCGCCAGACACCTCGCCCGGGATTAGAAAACAACCGGGCCGAATCGCTCCAAAGCAGTGCGTGCGGGGCCCGGCCCTCACGCGTTGTTCCTTGCAGAGGTGTTGGTCACGTGCTCCGCATCTCGACCTCTCCCGCTACCCCGGGCACTTTCCATCGATCCACGCGCGGTCCCATACATCGTTTTTATCTCTATGAGACTCTCCAGAATCACCGCCGCCGCAGGCCTGCTCGTGGCGCTCGCCCCGAGCTCGCTCGCCCAGCTGACCAACTACAGCCAGGACTTTGACGCGCTTGACATGGCCGACCCCGGCGCGCTTGCGGCCCAGGAGTTCAGGGCCTACGCCAACGTCTTCGATCCGATGGGCGGTTACATCAGCGGCTACGGACTCAATACCGCGCCCAACGGCGGTGCCGGATTCTCGGCCATTGGTACCGGGCTCGGCGGTGCGGCTCAGGGTACGCAGTACGTCGACGTCTACAGTGACTACGGTAATGGCGAACACGGGAACGGGAATTACATCGACGCGCTGGTCTACCGCGAGCATGGCGTGACCGTGGCCAACGTCGGTCAAACGTGGCGCATGTCATTCGACTTCCTGCGCAACCCGACCGTTAACGTCGGTCAGGGTGACACCACCATGTTCGCGTTCGTGAAGGTTCTGAGGAGTTCAGACGGGTCTTTCGCCACTATCACCGAGGTGGAGTTCGAGACGACGGCAGGCTCGACCACGACGTGGGACTCGATGTCACTCGACCTCGTCATCGATCCGGCCCATGAAGGCGAACTCCTGCAGTACGGCTTTCGGAGCTACGCGACGAACTACAACGATTCGAGTGTTCTCTACGACAACCTCACGTTCGCGCAGTGGGCCGGACCATTGATGCCATCCAGCCAGGACTTCGAGGGGCTTGACATCAATGATCCCGCCGCGCTTTCGGCCCAGGGCTTCAGGGTCTACGCCAACGTCTTCGATCCGATGGGCGGCTACATCGGGGGCTACGGAGGTTTCGCGCCGAATGGAGGTGCAGGCTTCTCGGAGGTTAATAATAACTTCGGTGGAGTAGCCCAGGGAGAGCAGTACCTGAACGTCTACAGCGACTATGGCAACGTCGAGCACGGGAACGGCAACTACATTGAAGCACTCGTCTACCAGGAGCAGTCAATCGGCCCCGCAGACGTCGGAAGCACCGCGACGTTCACGTTCGACTACCTCAGCGATCCGTTTGTTCTCAACGGCGTGGGGGATTCAACGATGTTCGCTTTCATCAAGGTCCTCCAAGCCTCCAACGGTTCGTTCGCGACCCTCGCCGTACGCGAGTTCGAGACGACCGGCGCATCGGACACGCTGTGGCAGACGGCGACGATCACCGTTCCGCTCGACGCATCGCTAGATGGCGAGCTCCTGCAGTTCGGCTTCCGTAGCTACGCGACCAACTACAACGATACCGGCCGGCTCTACGATAATCTCAGCTTCGACGTTGCCGAGAACGACGATTGCTTGGGGGCCCTGGCGATCGGGGAGGGTGTCACCCTGTACGACAACACCTTCGCCACCGACAGCTTCATCGGCATGCCCTGCGTCTTCAACGGCCAGAGCAGTGATCTCTGGTACACCTACACGGCTGGGGCCAGCTGCCCCGTTGCTGTTGACCTGTCCGGCAGCGACTACGACACCGGCCTCACCATCTGGGAAGGCGACTGCAGCAACCTCGTCCTTGTGGACTGCGACGACGATGGCGGCACCGGATTCGACAGCTTGATTTCGTTTAACGCCGTCGCGGGCACGACGTACCGGCTCCAGATCGGTGGATACAACTCCGCCTATGGCACAGGTGTTATCACTCTTTCGGAGGGTCTTGGCATGGTCGTTTGCGCTAGCGAGGCCAACTCATCGGGCAACGGTGCGGACCTGAACATCTGCGGCAGCACCTTCGTGTCCGCAAACAACCTGGTCCTCGAAGTGACGGACCTACCCACCAATGAGACCGGCTACTTCGTCACCTCGCTCGAAACGATCTTCGTGGCGAACCCCGGCGGAAGTCAGGGAGACCTCTGCATCGCGAGCCTAAGCATGGGCCGCTTTGCGGGTAACCTGCTCGATTCGGGAGTGGGAGGCGCGGTGAGCTTCAGCCCGGACCTCACGGTGATCCCGTCACCGACGGGCTCCATCCCCGTGCTGGCCGGCGAGACGCGCTACTTCCAGTATTGGACGCGCGACAATGTCATGGGCGTGCCCACCTCAAACTTCTCGAGCGCTGCAGGTGTGACTTTTCAGTAGCGTCATTCTCTGGCTCGTCCTAACAAGATGATGAGCCAGAAAAGAAAATGCCACTTCAAGAGCCCCCCGTCTGCGGGCGGTGGGGGAGACGGGTGTTCGCAAGCCCAGGGGCGCGCGCCGCGGGGTCCGGTGGAATGAGAACGGCCGGCACTCTTCGGGAGGGTGCTGGCTGGAGGTCGTTCAAAGATGAGGCATGTGCGGCCTGCCAGCGCCGCGTCGAGGTGCTGGCAGGTGTCTCGCTGAAGCGTAGAATCGACCATCCGCGCCGCGCCGGGTGCTGTGGGGGAGGGTGCCTGCAGGAAATGGGTCCCCCAGGTACCGTGAACGACGTATCAACTGCCCGCTTGGAAGACCTATCCGTCAGCGCAGGCTATGTGGCGCTCGTCGGTTTCCCCGTGACCTGTGATCCACACCGCACCGCACCGCCGACATGGGACTGATTCTCGCCCCTGCTCTTCGACTCTCGTTCCCGTTGGCCGCCGCACTCGCGCTCGCCCCGCCGGCGTGGTCAGCGGACTGGTACGTCAACGCCGTGGCCGGTCTCGATAGCCAGGACGGGACCTCGGCGGCGACCGCGTGGCGAACGCTCTCCCATGGCCTCGCGGTGATCGACACGCTGCCCCCCAACGCGCACGTGCTCCACGTCGCGCCGGGGACCTACGACGTCGCCCACGGAGAGACGTTCCCGCTTCGTCCCGCGGATCACCTGCGGATCGTTGCGCTGGACCCGTTCGAGAGGCCGGTCGTCGAAGGGGCGACGGCAGAGCTATTCCAGTTCATCCCTGGCGACGCCATCGACGAGCGCACCGGGCTGACCGGGATCATCCTTCGTAGTGCAGGGACCGGGGTGACCTTGGGCGTCCATGACATTTCCGCTGCTCCGCTGTTCGAAGAACTCACGATCGAGAACATGTCCGGCGACGGCGTCGTGATCGGATCCTCGAGCACCGGCCTCAACGGACAGGGATCCGCACGGCCGACTTTTCGCAGGGTCGAAATCGCCGGCTCGGAGCGCGGCATCTTCGCCTCGGCGAGCGGCGGCAGCCTCGCGAGCGCCGCCGTGCGAGTGACCGTTGAGGACGGCGTGATCCGGGATTGCCGATCGGACGGAATCCGCTTCGAGGCCCGCGGGGACGCGTTCACGTTCGTCGATCTCACGCGCTGTCAGCTCGTCCGCAATGGCGGCAGCGGCGCCTTCGGCTTCAGCTCAGGTGAGATCTGCGTCGCGGACCTGGACGCCACCGCCTGCTTGATCGCCGACAACGTAGAGAGCGGCTTGGAAGCCGAGGTTCTCGGGCTTGGGTTTGCGGGCATCCGGATGTACGGATCGACGATCGCGCACAACGGCGGGGCGGGGATCCGCGGTACGTTGGAGGTGTACGCCGACCTCTTCGGTTCGATCGTGGCAGGCAACGCCGACGACATCGACGTCGTGGACCCGCCCTACGGCGAGGACTCCAATTGCCAGGACGGTGACCTCGTGGGTCTCCCCGGGTGCATCGCTGTCGATCCAGGTTTTCGCTCGCCTGCGGCTGGTGACTACCGACTCAGCTGGCGGAGCGAGTGCCTCGACAGTGGTGATCCGGACCTCTTGACGACGACTGACTTGATCGGGAAGCCAAGGACCGCCGACGGGGACCTGGACACGCAGCCGCAGGTCGACATGGGCGCGTTCGAGTTCCAACCGGCCGAGGCCAGGGGCAGTGCGGCACCGGGCGAGCTGCTCGAGTTCACCGTCTACGGACGCCCCGGAGCGCGGGTCCAGGCGCTCGTGTCTCCGCTCCCCCTGGCCGTGGGCGTTGCTACGCCCCTCGGCCTACTCGAGCTCGACCGACAAACCACGCGAATCGCGGCGGACCTCGTGATGCCGGCGACCGGCCAGCTTGGCTGGAGTCTCTTGGTCCCCGACGACCCCGTGTGGGTGGGAACAACCCTGGCGTTCCAGTTCCTGATCGGGTCACCCCCCGCCCCGCTCGGCGCGGCGCTCTCGAACGCACAGACTTTCACGATCCTGCCCTGAGAAGCAACCACCGTCTTCAAGCCCGCAGGCATCCTCGACTCAGGCGAGGTCGACCGCGTCCACCGTGACGTGATCGCGAGCATCGGCGTTGGTGCACTATCCCCCTCCTCTGATGCCCTCCAGGGCACTTGGGGTGTTGAATTCGACTCCGTGGTGCACCCTTAGCTCATGAAGTCACACGTCCACCCAAAGTACAAGACCCGCTACCGCGTTACGAACTGGCGCAAGCACGAACGTGGACTTGTACAGCGCGGGGACGCGACGGTTTGGCTGTCGCCAGATGCTCTTGAGGCATGGAAGGCCAAGCAGAGTGACGTCGAGGTGCGCAGCCCAATTTCTCGGACCTTGCGATCGAGACCGCGCTGACCCTGCGTCTCGTATTCAACTTACCCCTACGCCAGGCCGAGGGCTTCCTCAGATCGATGTTCGAGCTGATGGGTGCAGAGCTTGACGTTCCGGATCACACAACGCTCTCACGTCGAAGCGCGAGCCTGAGCGTGCCGTTGGGGCAACGGAATAGCAAAGGCCCGATCGACCAGATCATCGACAGCAGCGGCCTCGCGATCGTGGCCGAAGGAGAATGGGCGGCGGCCAAGCATGGCGGCAATGGGCGCCGTGGCTGGAAGAAGCTGCATCTTGGCGTGGATGCGGCGGGTGAGATCGTCGCGCAAGTCTTGTCCGACAGCAACGTCGATGACGGCACGGTGGGCGTCGCGATCATCGACGATGTAAACGGCGGCATTCGATCGGTCACCGCCGACGCTGCCTACGACACAAGGCCGATCTATGATGCTGCCGAAGTCAAGGGCGCAGCGGTTGTCGTGCCGCCCTCTCGAACAGCGAGCGCGGGTAGACGTGGTAGGAGATCCAAAGCACGCGACCGAACCATCAGGCAAGTCGAGCAGAGGCAATGGAAGAAGAAGTCCGGGTACCATCGTCAAGGCCGGGTCGAGAATAGGTTCTTCCGCTACAAGACGGTCATCGGCGACCGTCTTCGAGCGCGCACGTTGTCCGCGCTGGAAACGGAGGCGGCAGTCGCGTGCAACGTGCTGAATCGAATGCGCGCGCTCGGCTGGCCGGTGTCTGAGTAAGTCGCTCGTTGACCGCGATGGGGATGGGGGACCTGGATGACCGGTCAATCTCTATGCAACAACGCCTCGAACCGAAGAGCGCCTCCGACCAAGAGGGGCCAAGGATGACGAGATCGGGCAGCGAGGGGTCAGGACGGAAGGGGCGCTCGTGCTTGGGTCGAGCGAAGCTCTCGCCAGCGGCTCGAATCCAGGGACATGTCCTCTGGTAGCTCGAGCCCGGACTCGGCGCGGGTAGCCTCGCCGACGTCGGGACTCACATCACGCGCTACGTCGATTTGGCGACGACGCGCGCCGCCGATGTGGAGCACGCCCTCGACTCCCAACTCCATGGCGAAGGCGATCTCCTCAGCCACCACAGGAGCCGGAAGTCGTGATGTCCATTGGTCAACAAATGCCCTTGGGTAGGTGTATCCTTCAGCAGGTACGAATGAAGTCCGCACCACGAGGTGCCTTGGTGTCATGCGTACGAAGGACTCGCCCAGCAATTTGGTGAGGGCGTAGGCATTGAGCGGATTCGGAGGGTCGTCCTCTCGATATCCGCCTCTCTTCCCATCAAAGACTGCGTCGGTGCTGATGTATACCAGCCGAGTGCGAGACGCGGCAGCGGCGAGGGCAACGCTGCGGGTACCCTCGGCATTCACCGCGTGGGCGCGTACAGGATCATCTTCGCAAGGGCGCACGCCAACCACAGCCGCAGCGTGAATCACCACCGAGTAGCGCCCCGATGACAGAAAATCCTCGACTGAGTTCCGGCGTCGTATGTCAAGTTCTGTGCTCGGCGGGGCATCACAGTCGAGAACGCGGCTCAGCTCGCGACCCAGTCGGCCCGACCCCCCAATGAGAAGCGTTTTTGAACTCATAGGAAGTTCGGGTCGATGGCTGCGTCCGGCTCTCGCATGCGCTCGAGGATACGCTTTAGGCGCTTGTTCTGACAGAACCGCGCACAGGCGCGCGTGTCGATCATCTCCTGGACCTCTCGGCGGCGTTCGCTGGCCCATATCTCTTCCATGGTCTGATCCTTGAGGTTCCCGATGACAAACTCCTCGCGATCCCGATAGTTCTTGCACCAAACAACCTTGCCGGACGCGGTGATCGCGGTCACGAAATTGTTCACCTCACAGGAGTGGGTCGAGTCCTGCGTAGCGGTGCCTGCGCCGTACTTCTCTTCGGCGTACTGTGGTGTAA
This sequence comes from Paracoccaceae bacterium, assembly GCA_047635895.1. Lineage (GTDB taxonomy): Bacteria > Planctomycetota > UBA1135 > UBA1135 > Saltatorellus. Next base: position 6,836 of record JBLIHL010000092.1, read on the forward strand.
CGACCTGGAAGTCTGGAGTCGTGAGGGCTTCGGCGCGCGTCACCATCGGGCGGGCCTCATTGGCCCACCACGCGGGGTCATGGTCGGCAACTTCTTCATCCACCTGGGCATCTTCATCCCCCGCGCGCTGACGCAAGTGCACGTTGCGCTCTTGGATGTACATGCTGCGCTCTTCGTGATCGTAGTTGTTGTGGGGCTTGCCTTCAGCGAACTCGAGGCCGATATCGCGGCATCGCTCGACGAACGGTAGGAACGTTGCCAGCGAGGACTTATGCAGGAGCATCATGGCGCCGATACGTGGCTTGTTCGACGATTGGCGGGCGGCAGCCACGAGCAGCCCCAGGTTTTCCCAGACGCGGTCGAAGTCGTCGACACCTTGAATCCGATGGTATTCGTCTCGCGTGCCAGCCGCGATCGACACCCGAATCCAGTCGCAGGTTTCCACGAGTTGACTGGCGATCTCCGGCGTTACAAGCGCGGCGTTGGTGAACAGGCCGTTGTGCAGGCCGAGGCCCTTGGCTCGCGCTATCGCCGCTGGTGTATGCTTGTTGACCAGTGGCTCGCCTCCTCCCGTCCAGATGACCCCCTTCACGCCGACGGATGCGATGTCGTCCACGATCTTCGCTAGGAGCTCAGGAGACATTGTGTCCCGATGGTGTTCGTGAAGCACGCTCCAGCAGCAGAACGAACACGCGTGGTTGCATGCGTTCGTAGCGTCGATCTCGACCGAAACTGGAAACGACCTCCCGTTCTTAAGCCATATGGCCAGGCGATCCGGATGCCAGAGAACCTTGGCAGAGTCGGTGGGAGCAAAAATCATGACGAGGGCAACAAGCAGCGCGAGTGCAGGAGGCGAGATTGAAGAACGAGGAACAGCACGCGCAAGCTCTGAGAATGCTCTGTGGGAGTTCAGTCATCCGAGCAGACAGACGACCGAGACATCAACCGTCTGCCTGCCTTCAATGTAGCGCCTTTCCCACGGTCCGCGCCATTGAGTCTCTCTCGGAATCGGCTGCTTGCTCATCGCGAGGCGCGTGTCGGCGCAACGCCGGATAGCTTCGTCGGCGTGGTCAACCGTGAGGCTCGGGACCCGAGACGGTCAGGTCTCGAAACATCTCGTCCAGACCCATGGTCGCTTCAAGACCACGCTGCAAGCGCAAGTAGGCCGGTTCGTCCTCAACGCACCAGAGAGGCTTCAGGAAGAGCTTGAATATCTCCTCATCGGGCCTCTGGCGCTTGGCCTGCACCTCGGCACGCCTCTCCGTCCACTGATCCCAGTTCCCGAGCAGATCGTTGATCCCGATCATGTCTGCGACGGCGAGCCGATGAATGTCATCGGTCTCGCGGGCCCGCTTCTTCTTCCTCTTCCAGAATCGGTGAGCCCCGTCAACTCGCGCCGCGCGGGCCTGCTCGATCCGGTAGGGCCGATCATCCGTGACCCGGGAAACCAAGAGCATCCGGCGCATCGACAGCGCCAGCGCTGCCGGGAAGATCCGCTGCAGGTTCGACTCGTCGTAGTTCTTGAAGCAAGTAAGAAGCGGGTTCCGAATCTGCAACAGCCGCACCGTCTCGGATGGCATCGTCCGGCTCGTGCTGGAGTGATGGTGGTAGCAGATCGCCGTTGGTACGTAGTGCGTGTCGTAGCCCTGGACACACAGGCGCCAGCCCAAGTCCACATCCTCGTAGTACGCAAAGTACTCCGGGTCGAAGCCTCCAATCGTCCGGAACAACGGAGCCTCGATGGCCATCGCCCCTCCACAAGCGAACAGCGTCCGGCGCGGCTCGTCGTACTGCGGTCCGGGCTTCTCTAGATAGCCGTGCTGGATTCCGATCCCGTGATAGTTCATCCCACCACCTGCCGAATCGATCAGCTTCCCGTCCCAGGAGTACATCTTCGCCGTTGTCGCCACGCACTCCTTGCGGACGATGGGCGAGACGAGCTCGCGCACGAACTCTGGCTCGACGCGCATGTCGTTGTTGAGGAATATCAAGATCTCGGCATCGGGGCTCAGCTCGGCACCTTGATTGCAACCACCAGCGAATCCGCGATTCACGTCGTTGGCGACGAAGCGCACCCATGAATGGAGCGATCTCATCTCGATGTCGCTGCCGTCGTCCGAATCGTTGTCGATCAGCAGAGCGTCGAGCTTCTCCTTGGGGTAGTCGACCGCCCGAAGCGTGTCGAAACATGGACCGAGATGATGCCGCCCGTTGTGGTTCAAGATGACCACAGTGACATGCGGCAGGTCCGCGTCAGCGAGCGCAGGGCCCGGTTCGACGCGCAAAGCTTCGAGGGAGTGTTCGGGGGGCATGCTCAGGTGGGAAGCTCGGCAGCCGGTAGGCAGGCCTGGCCTTCGTGAAACGGCTACGACCGCCTCAGCCGCGCAACGAGGCCACGATAACGAAACTCGTGATCAGCCGCGTCCTCTGTAATCGTCTTCAATGGCGGCGCCGCCGACGCCAGCGATCGGAGCTGTTCACGGTCCTCGCCCAGGCTCCGCAGGCAGGCGGCCAGAGCATTGGCATCTCCAGGCTCAAACAAGAGGCCATCGACGCCGTCGCTAATCAGCTCGGCCATGCCCCCCAAGCGACTCGCCACGAGCGCGGTGCGCGTGAACCAGGCTTCGTGCATGGTCACCGGTGAGTTCTCATACCAGAGGGACGGCACGACCAGCACGTCGAGGCCAGCGTAGACCGCGGAGCGCTCCTCATCACCGAAGGAGCCATGGAATTCGACGGGCAAGCCCTCCGCTCGCTCCGCCAGCTCGGCATGGTACGCATCCTTGCCGGGCGAGAAGGGCCCGTGGACGTGCAGCTCGAGCTGCGTCGCATCAGGACCCAGGGCTCGGACGGCGTCGATCAGCACGTCGAGGCCCTTGTACCAGAGGAGCGAACCAACGAATCCGACTCGCAGGGCCGCACCCCCTGTGCGTTTCTCGGTCGGCAGACCATCGACGCGCAGACCGTTCGGGGAATAGACCAATCGGTGCGGATGAAAGTGACCGCTCACGAGGTACTTCTCGCGCAGGAAACGACTGGGCGAAACAACCAGATCAGCCTGACCGAGAGCACCCAGGATTTGACCGCCGCGCTCGTCCATGTCCGAAAAGTCGGCCATCAGCCCTCGCAGGAATCCGCGCCGTGAGCGTCGCCCGGGCTTCGACGCTCCCAGAAGTCCCGCGAGAGCGCGCGCCGGCGGTCCCAGGAAGCGGCCGGACCGAGACAACGATGGGACCTGCTCGAGCCGCTTCTCCTTGACACACGCCAAGCAGCCGAGGCCCATGTTGTTCTCACACAGGTTCCGGTCGGGGCGGATCAACTGCACACGCGCGCACAGTGCCCAGTAGTCGTGCAGGTGCGCGATCGTCGCGCAACCATGCGTCCGTGCTCGCTCGATCAAAGTCACCGACAGGTGAATCAAGTGCTGAAAGTGCACGATGTCAAACGATTGCGCGTCGAGCAACTGATCGAAGAGCGCCTCTACCCGCGTGTCGTCCCATGTCGCGCGGAGGCTTCCGTGGTCGAGCGCGCGTCGCAAACGCAGCACGCGCAGGCCTTCGAAGCGGCCTTCTTCGATGTATGGCTGCGCGCCTCCTGCATCGTCGGGCTTGAGCTCTGCACGGGCGAGGACCGTGACTTCGTGCCCGCGCTCTTGCAAAGCCTGCGCCAAGTGCAGCGTGTAGACCTCGGTTCCCGCCCGCGTCTCCGGCGGAAAGCTGTGAACAACGAAGAGTACGCGCAGACGGTGCTCGGTCAGGATGCCCGGGATCTGCTCACGCCGCTCGGCGTGACTTCCCTCGAACAGCCCCTGAAAGGTCGCGTTTCGGCGCTCCTCGGCGCGCTTTACCGCTTCTTCGAGCTCACTCCCCTTCAAGCCCAGACCGATCAATCCTTCGCGGTCGGGGATCCGAAACCGCTCGGTCATCGTGTTGGCATCGTCCAAGCTCGCAATGCTGACGCGGTCCAGCCAGAGCGCATTGAACTCCGCGTCCACCTTCGCGCGGCGCCGCGTCTCTTCCGGACCGTAGTCGTGACTGTGGAGGACTACCGCCTCGCCATCGTAGGCAATCTTCCAACCCGTCTCGAGGAGCACGTGCGCGAATATCACGTCCTCGCCAAACGTGGCGCGCGGAAAAGGACAGAGCTCCCAGACCTCACGGCGAACCGCTGCCGCGACCGTGTTGAAATTGGCCAAGACGCGTCGCGATTGCGGGTCGAGCGTGGCGAAGTCCGGCGGCGCGACGACGACCTCGCTCTCGGTGCGATAGCCAAGGTCATTCGCGCTCAACACCTTGGTTACCGGATCCGCATCGTCCCGCGGAACGTTGCGAACATAGGCCGCCGCCACGCCAGGGTCCTCAAAGTTCCTCAGCAGGTCTTCAAGCCACTGCTCGCTGGCGGGTATCGCGTCCTGGGTCAAGAACACGCAGAGGTCGCCCCGTGTGCGAACCATCATCCGATTGCGCGTGTCACCGTGATCGAACTCCAACGAGTGGATCGAGTCGTAACGAAACGGCACCGGGAAGTCGACGGACGCCGCCTGCAGCAGTTCGAGCGTTTGATCGCTCGAACCGGAATCGACCATGTAGACGTCCCAGGGGAGCGAACAGACCTGCCGGCGCAACGAAGCCAATGAGCGTTCGAACAACTCACCGCCGTTGTAGGTCGGGTACAGAACCGTGATCGATCCGATCGGGCGCGTCGCCTGCGTACTCATGAACGTCTCTCCATGCCGTGGTGCTCGGCTTCCGGAGCCTATGCGAACTAGCAGGCAGCCTACCGTGACTCACTTCCCCACGCCAGCGCCAGGAAGAGGTCTGATGGCGAACCTCGACGGAGTAGCACAGTCCATGGGCGTCGACCATGACGACCCAAGCTATTCGGCGATTTACCTGCAACGCAGCCAGGGCTTCGAGGGGCGGCGTTGGTGCACGAATCCCGCCCCCTGATGCGCTCCGGGGCAGCTGGTGTGCCGAATCCGACTCCGTCCGGCACCGTTGACGGATGAAGTCACGCGACCACCCAAACTACAAGACCCGCTACCGCGGGGCGAAGTGGAGCGAGTACGAACGAGGGCTTGTGTGACGAGGCGACGTGACGGTTTGGCTGTCGCCTGATGCTCTTGAAGCATGGAAGGCCAAGCCGAGTGGGCGTCGAAGCACAATGCTCAATGTGGCCCTTGCCGGCACCGCGAGAACGGGCCCGATCGATCTGATCATCGACAGCAGCGGCCTCGCGATTGTCTGCGAGGGGGAGTGGGCTGTGGCTAGACATGGCGGGAACGGGCGCCGTGGCTGGAAGAAGCTGCATCTTGGCGTCGATGCGACGGGTGAGATCGTCGCGCAGGTCCTCACGAACAGCAACGTCGACGACGGTACCACTGGCGTCGGTATCATCAAGAACGTGAGCCGGCCCATTCGTACGGTCACAGCCGACGCTGCATACGACACCAGGCCAGTGTTCGATGCCGCGGATTGCGAGGGCGCAGAGGTAGTCGTGCCGCCCTCTAGTACCGCGAGCACTTCAACAAGGCGCCGAAGGTCCAAGGCGCGGAACCGGACGGTGAGACGCGTCAAGGAGGTCGGACACCGGCAGTGGAAGAAGGAGTCTGGGTACCATCGTCTGGGCCGGGTGGAGAACACGTTCTTCCGCTACAAAACGGTCATCGGCGGCCGTCTACGCGCGCGCACTCAAGGCTCGCAGGAAACAGAGGCGGCCGTCGCGCGTAACGCGTTGAATCGAATGCGCGCGCTCGGATGGCCGACGTCCGAGAAGGTCGTTCGTTGACCCTGGTTGGGATGGGACCTGGATAACCGGCCAATTTTCATGCAACAACACCGTAGGGCGGGCGGTTGGGGCGCGTCGTCGGTGTCGTCCGGAGTCACTGGATCGACCCTTGCTTGGATGCTCCTACTCGTACGTCCACTTGAGTAGCCATGGGTCCTGAGTCCTGGTCTGGAACGCCCGGATCTTGGCCTTGTGGTCGGCGAGCACGCCTGCGAGTCCGGGGTCCGAAGCAAGGTTGTTGGACTCGAATGGATCTACCGCCACGTCGTACAGTTCGAACTCTGGCCGGTGGATGTAGCGATCGACCGTGCGCGGACCGTACATCGCATTCGGCCCTTGGCGATAGATCTGCTGCCACGTGGGGGACTCCCACAGGTCCGCCGCAAAGGGGTAGGGCAGATCGTGGGCGATGTTCCAGATTAGCTTGTACCGGCGGCCACGCACGACCCGCATCGGGTAGTACATCTGGATCTCGTGGAACGTATGCGAGGCGTAGATTTCGTCCCACCCTTGCACGTCGCTGTCATCCAGAACAGGCAGGATGCTCCGGCCGTGCAGGCCATGCCGCTTCTCCATCTGCTCGCGAACTGGCGTGAGGCCAATCTGAAGATCGTAGGCGGGAGATTCGACTCCAGCGAAGTCCAAGATCGTCGGAGTGATGTCCACCCAGCTCACGAGAGCGTCGTTGGCGGATCCGCGCTGGACTCCATCCGGGTGGCGGATGATGAGTGGTGAATGTAGCCCCGCGTCGTACGTCGTGGTCTTCGCTCCCGGAAACGCCATGCCATGGTCGGAGAGGTAGATAATGAGCGTGTCCTCGTAGACACCGGCCTCCTTCAGGATCTCGAACAGTCGACCGAAGCCCTGGTCCATGCGCGAAACCGCGCGGTAGTACTCTGCGAGTTCCTTTCGAGCCATGGGTGTATCAGGCAAGAAGCCGGGCACGACGACGTCCTCCGGTTCATAGAACACTGGTTCAATCCCGTCGGGCGCCTCGGGTCGGTTCCCAAAGTTGTCTGGTGTTTCGATATCGTCGAGGCCTGCACGCGTTCCGTCGGCGCGAATCCGACTCCCGCGATGTGGGTCGTGGGTTGCGAAATAGAGGAAGAAGGGCCGTGTGTCCTTTGCGTTCAAGAACTCACGTGTGCCTTCTGCTCGTCCGACGGTGCTACGGTTCGGGCCCTTCAGTTGGTCCTCAAATTCGTAGACAGAACGCGGTCCCAGGTGATGCTTGCCAGAGATGGCCGTGCGATAGCCACCGTCAGTCAGGAGCGTTGGCAGGCTCTTCAGGTTGTCCCATGACGCGAACCGATGAAAGTCATGATTGTGACCGTACTGCCCAGTCCGATGATTGTGCAGACCGGAGAGGATCACCGAGCGGCTCGCACTGCAGCTGGCCGTCGTGGCAAATGCGCTTGTGAACCGTACGCCGTCGCTCGCCAGTGCATCCAGATGAGGCGTCTGAATGACGTCGTTGCCGTAGGCGCCGAGATCTGGGCTGTGGTCGTCCGAGACGATCAGGACGATATTGCGTTTGCGCGGACCCGAGGCGCCGGCTCGATCTATTGGCTCCGCGGTGGGGCGAAGGCAAGCGGTGAAG
>JBLIHL010000093.1:0-14197 GCA_047635895.1 Paracoccaceae bacterium
GTCAGGTCGACGAAGTCGTTAAAGGAAATACCCTCGGGACCTGCGATCTCGAAGATCCGGAAGTCCTCCTTGCCACGGTCGTAGTCGAACGCGCGCACGATGGCCTCAACGACGTCGTCCACGTGAACGGGGTTGAGCTTGGAAATGCCTTCGTGGTAGATCCAGTACGACCCGCTATCCGCGCCGCACTTGCGCAGGAGCGGGGCCGTGTGTCGGTAGTCGCCCCGTCCGTACACCAGCGTGGGGCGGAAAGACGCCCAGCGAAGCGACGACCCGCGAACGATCTTTTCTTGGACGCGCTTCGAGTCCCGGTAGTAGCTGTACACCGGGACGCCGATGACGGCGGAGGACACGTTGATGAACTGGAAGTTCTCGGCGGCATTCTCCTCCGCGTCTGCAACGAGGTACTCAGTGCCCGCGACGTTCACGCGCTGCATGACCTCGTCACCCAGGTGGTCATGGGCACTCGCGAGGTGGACGAGGAAGTTCGCGTCCTTGAGGAACCCGGAAACGCTTTCCTTATCCGTCAGATCGCCCTCGTGGAACTGGAGGCGTTCGGCAGTGCCCGGGAAGTTCTGATCGATCAGAACCTTGCTTCGGCCTTTTCGAACGAAGGCACGGACGGTGTGGCCGTCAGCGAGGAGTCGCTTGACGATGTACTGACCGATGAAGCCGGTGGATCCGGTGACGGAGATGAGCATGGGGGCAATTTGCGGGACAAGGGCTGTTTGGGCGACGAAAGACTACCCTCTACGCGGCCCCGGGCCTCGAGCCTATCGCTCTGGGACAGGGCAGAGCCGATGGAAGCGCCCAAGACAACCGAAAATGACCGACCGAAGCGCCACCGAGTGGGTGAATTCGGGGCTCTCACCTGCGTGGGCGTCGTCGCCGCCCTGCCCGGCGAGCTCGGTGGGTTCCTTCCGCCAGCGGACGGCCTAGGACGGGCCCACAGGACGGCCTTCGGGGTCGAACTCCATCGCCCAGTGCTCGAGGGAGTCAGCGTAGACGTGCTCAGCGCCTGTTCAGGCGTAGGAAAGGTCGCGGCGGCCCACGCGGCCCTGGCGCTGATCTCGGCTGGCGCGGAGGCGCTGTTCATGGTGGGAACCTGCGGTGGACTGGCGCAACAGCAACGCGTGGGCGAGCTGATTCACGTGGTCGAGGCGGTGCAATGGGATCTGAGCGTCCGCGAGGGGCGGGAAGCGCGCGCCGCTCAGGAGCTCTGGCGTCCCTGGATGGAACAGTGTCCCGGGACGCCAGGACTCGCTCTCACGGCGGATCGTCCCGCGATGCGGTGGATCTCCCGCCTGCGGAGGGCCCGCGCGGTTCGGTCGCGCGTTGGGCCTCGCCCCGTGAATGAACTTGCCCCAAAGGGAGATTTCGAGGGGGGGCCTGGGGTCTACCCGTCGAGTCTCGGTCCGCTGGCCCCGGTGGCTGACATGGAGACGGCTGCCATGGGCGCCGCTGCGGAAAGGTCAGGCATCCCATGGGCCTCGCTGCGGGTCATTTCGGACGCCCAGCGGCCGCTCATGCATCAGGTCACGGGCCGGGGGCGCGCTGCCTCGTCCTTCCTGGACAATTACCGAGTCCAGGCTGGGCGCCCGGCCGAGGCTCTCGTCCAGCTCCTTCGCCGCACCTGAGCGGCTCTTCACGGGAGAGCCGTCAGGGACATCGGGTTTTCCCGGTGGCCTGAGCGAAGCCCTCCGCGGTTACGGATCGTGGAGAGGAAGCAGCTTCTTTCTCGATCGACAACTCGAATGCAGCTCTATATTCCCCGTGGACCCTGCCGAAATAGACTTCTGGGAAAGGGCCCCCCAGGTCCACTTCCCCGCAGCGCTGCGTTCTAAACTGACCCGCCATGTCCCAGATCCTCGTCGGTCTCTGATTTTGACGTCGCTTCCCGTCCATGCTTCGACCCCTCGACCCCCTCTCCGTTGAACTGAACCGCGCGTTGAGCCTCTCCAGGCTCGGGCGAGCACAGCCATGGACGGCGGTGGAGATGGCGGATGTTCGCTGGCTGCCGGTGCGAATCCGGTTGAGGTCGCGATGACGGTCGCAGGCGATATTCTTCGGCGGAACTTCGAACCGCTGGTGCTTTCGATTCAGGTCGTCATTGACCTGCTGGTCGTCGTAGTGGCGTGCCTCTTGGCCTGGTGGCTGCGGGAAACTCTCATCGCGAGCGAGGTCCTTGGGCCGGTCGCGGACATGGCGCGAACGGCCGGAGAAGCCATTCTTGCCGCGCCGGTGGGTGCGGGCACCGCCGAGCCCGGCCTCGTCGCCGACCAGCTCGCAGGGGCGCCGCGATACTCAACGCCGTTGTCCTACTACCGCGAGGTCTTCTCGATCACAGCGGCGGTGTGCCTCGTCTGCTTCCACAGCTTCGGGCTCTACAGCCCGAGCAAAAGCCTCCTCAACGTCGAGGAGTACAAGGCGGTCGCGAAGAGCAGCGTCTTCGCGTTCTTCGTCGTTCTCGTGCTACTGTTCTTCCTGCGCGATGCGGCCCTTCCGGCCGACGACGTGCGCGGTATCTACGCGCCTCTGCTTTGGCTCCACAGCGCTGTCAACCTTTCCGTCGAGCCGGATGAGCTCAGCCGCCTTACGCTGCTGCTGTCGTTCCTCTTCATTCTGGTGTTCATGATCATCAGCCGGTTCATGTCGTTCCGGGTGATCCAGCGGCTTCACCAGCGCGGCATCGGCAACCGCAACGTCCTGGTGATTGGCGCTGGGTGGACCGGCCGCAAGCTCCAGGAGAAGTTCCTCCACGTGCCGACGCTGGGTCTCAACTTCGTCGGCTTCATCGATCAGGATCCGAAGCTGGTGGGGACGTGGATCGGGCGCGGCCAAGTACTAGCCACGACCGAGAATCTGAAGGACACCCTCGGACGCCACAAGGTCGGTGAAGTGTTCATCTCACTCCCGGAGTCGAAGGAGGCCGAGATCATGGAGCTCTGCGCCCAGCTCGATGCCCTCGGGACGCCGTACTACGTCGTTCCACGCTTCTATCACCTGATGTCCTACAACGTGCGGATCGAGAACCTCGACTCGATCCCACTGATCACGCGTAAGGAACGACGGGAGTCCCTGTTCTCGCTGGCGGTCAAACGGGCGTTTGACATCTGCGTCAGCCTGGCGGTCTTGACGCTCACTCTGCCCATCTTTCTGTTGATCGCCGTCGCGATTCGAAAGGAGTCGGACGGACCGGTGTTCTTCCGCCAGACGCGTATCGGCCAGAGTGGGCGGCCGTTCGACATGATGAAGTTCCGGACGATGCACGTCGCGAACTGCACGGACGCGGTTGCGCCCCAGAGCGAGAATGATCCGCGCGTCACGAAGGTGGGGCGGATCCTGCGTCGCTACTCCCTGGACGAGCTCCCTAACTTTCTGAATGTCATCAAGGGCGAGATGAGCGTCGTGGGCCCGCGCCCTGAGATGCCGTTCATCGTCGCGACGTACAACGCGGTCGATCGGGAGCGCCTGCGCGCCAAGCCCGGCATCACCGGGCTCTGGCAGATCTCCTACGCCCGCACGGACGCTATCCACTCGAACCTCGACTACGACCTCTACTACATCGAGAACCGCTCCTTCCTTCTGGATCTCGTCATCGTCGCCCTCACAGGGTTCGCAGTAGCCAAGGGCACCGGCGCTTTCTAGTCGAGTCACCCGATGCACGTTCTCCACGTCATGGAGTCCACGATCGGCGGGACGCGTCGGCACCTCGTGGACGTCGCAGCGGGCCAACTCCGCGCTGGCTACGATGTTTCCATCATTGCGTCGACGCTGCGTGATCCTGGTTTCCCGGCCGATCTTGACGAGCTCGCCCGCGCGGGCGCGCACGTGACGAGGATCCCCATGGTCCGGGAGATTCGGCCGATCAAGGATCTCATGCACATGCGTCAGATCGCGCGGGTCCTTCGCGAGCGTCGCCCCGATGTCGTCCACACCCACAGCTCGAAGGCGGGCGTCCTCGGTCGCCGCGCGTCGATGACCACGGGGATTGGCGTTCGCGTGCACACGCCCCACACGTTCGCGTTCCTGTTCGGCGCCCTCTTCGGGCGAGGTAAGCGTGCGCTGATCCGCTCGATCGAGAAGGCCCTCTCGAAGTCTACCCACCGCATCGTCGCGGTCTCGCAGAGTGAAGCGCGGACGATGGAGCGCTCGGGCGTGGTGCCCGAGGGGTCGGTGCGGGTGGTGCCCAATGGCGTCGATCCCGCGCGCATCGAAGGCGCGGAGCCGCTGGATCTCACCTCGTTCGGTCTCGATCCATCGCGTCCCATCGCTGCGGTGATCGGTCTGGTCTACAGTGCCAAGGGACAGGATCTCGCCATCGAGGCTCTCGCACGTGAGGGACTCGAGGGGCTGCAGCTCCTGTTGGTTGGTCCGGGGGAGACCGCCGAGCTCGAGAAGCTTGGCGACGACCTCGGCGTGCGGAGCCGCATCGCGTTCACCGGGGCTCGGGATGACGTGCCGTCCATTCTCGCGAGCGTCGACTGGCTGCTCCTGCCTTCGCGCTGGGAGGGAATGCCTTACGTCGTGCTCGAGGCGATGGCCGCGTCGCTTCCGGTGGTCGCCACGCCGGTGGACGGAGCTGCGGACCTGGTCGTTGATGGCGTGACGGGGTACTTGGCCGAGGCTATCTCCGCTGAGGCCATTGGCGACGCGCTCTACCGCTCGCTCCTGGCAGGGAAGTCGCGGCGCAAGGTCCTGGGGCGCGCTGGTCGTGCACGCATTGACGGCGCTTACACGGTGGATGCCATGGTGCTGAGGCTCGAGCGGGTCTACCACGAGGCCCTAGGCGAAGCCGCCGCGACGGTCATACGCTCATGAAGATTCTCCATGTTCTCACCACCCTGGACGTGGGCGGGGCCGAGATGCACGTCCTCAAGCAGGTGCGTGGTCAGGTCGCCCGCGGGCACGAGGTCCGCGTGGCCTACTTGAAGGGACAGGGCACCCTGGCGCCGGACTTCCGGGATGCGGGCGCCTCGGACATTCGACACGTCCCGGGCGGACCGCTCTTTCCGCTGCGACTGCGTGGATGGCTCGGGTGGTGCGATATCGTTCACTCGCACCTGCTCAAGGCGGATGCTCTGACGGCGGCGGCCGTGCTGCTCGCGGGCAAGCGTCGCCGCTACCTGAGCGGAAAGCACAACGACGAACAGGTGTTGAATCGTCCCCTTGTCAGCTTCGTGCACGGCTTGATCGGACGCGTGCCAGCTCGCACCATCGTCCTCTCGGATCACGTGGGACGGTTCATCGAAGAGAAGGGGCGTGTGCCCCGCTCGCGCCAGTCACGCGTCTACTACGGGCTGGATCCTGCGCCTTTCGAGGAGGCTGCCCGGAGCGTCGATCGCGACACCGTCCTGGCGGAATTCGGCTTTGCGCCCGACGACGTGGTGTTCCTCTGCGTGGCCCGCTTCGCTCGCCAGAAAGCGCACGAAATCCTGCTCGCTGCCACGGCTCGCGCGCGGGCGAAGAACCCGTCGATCAAGCTGCTCCTCGTGGGCGATGACCCCTTTGGTGATGAGCGGGAGCGGGCCCTGGGTGTCGCGCAGGAGCTGGGCCTTTCCGATGCACAGGGACAAGGCGTCGCGGTCTTCGCGGGGATTCGCCGCGATGTTCCGTCGCTGATGGCTGCGGCAGACTGCTTCGTGATGGCGTCCCGGTGGGAGGGTCTTGGGCTCGTTTTTCTCGAGGCCATGGCCACGTCCCGCCCGGTGTTGTCGACGACTGTTTCCGCGATCCCCGAAGTGGTGATCAACGGAGAAACAGGCCGCCTCGTGCCTCCCGATGATTCGGAGGCGATGGCGTCGGCCATGTTGGAGTTGGCCGAGTCGAGCGAACTCCGGTCCCGGCTCGGGGCGGCCGGGCACGCCCGAGTCGTGGAGCGATTCGGGCTTGACGTGATGGTCGACGACACACTTAGCGTTTACGAAGACGTCTCGCAGAGAGCTGACGCATCGCGCTAACCTGTGGGGGATGAGTTCCCTCCTGGTCGCTGCTCTGATTCTGTTCCACGTCCCGGCGCCTTCGTTGGCACAGGACGAGTCCGCCCTTGATCGTGCTGCGCAGGAAGCGCCAGACTTCGCCACCGAAGTTCGGCCGATCCTCGCCCGCCGCTGCTTTGCCTGTCACGGTAACGATGAGGAGACGCGGGAAGCCGGGCTGCGCCTGGATAGCTTCGAGGCCGCGACGCTCGATCGTGATGGCTTCCCCGCCGTTGTGCCCGGCAGCTCCGAGGACTCGGAGGTCATGGCGCGGATCACCGACGAGTTTGATCCGATGCCGCCGGAGTCGACGGGGGATTCGCTCAGCCCTGAGGAAGTCGACATCCTCCGCCGCTGGATGGACAGCGGGGGGGGCTATGCGCCGCACTGGGCCTTTGTGGCTCCCGAGCGGCGAGAGGTGGTCGAGGACGCCAGCGTTCACCCCGTGGACGCGCTGATTGCCCAACAGCACGCGGCCCGCGGTCTCAGCTGGTCGCCGCCTGCGGACGACTTTACGCTCCTGCGCCGACTCTCCCTCGACCTGACAGGTCTGCCGCCGACGCCCGAGGCAGCGCGTGCGTACGCGGCGTCGACCGATCCCGGTAAGTATGAGGCCGCGATCGAGGATCTCCTGGCCTCGCCCGCCTACGCCGAGCGATGGGCGGCGGTCTGGCTCGACCTCGCGCGGTACGCGGACTCGTCCGGGCACGGCTCCGATCCGCTGCGCGAGATCTGGCGCTATCGCGACTGGGTGATCGAAGCGTTCGACGCGAACATGCCGTTCGACGAATTCACCGTGAAGCAGCTTGCGGGCGATCTCCTGCCCGACGCAACGGTGGAGGATCGTCTCGCCACCGCGTTCCATCGCAACACGATGACGAACACGGAGGGCGGCACAGATGACGAGGAGTTCCGCGTGCTCGCCGTCAAGGATCGCGTCAATACGACGATGTCGGTCTGGATGGGCTTGACGGCCGGATGCGCCGAGTGTCACAGCCACAAGTACGACCCGATCAGTCACGTCGAGTACTACCAGCTCTTCGACATCTTCAACCAGACCGAGGATACCGACAGGAACGACGACCGCCCGCGGCTCAGGACGCCGACGGCCGAGCAGCAGCTGGCGTCCCAGGTAATCGAGGCCGAGGTCGAGGAGGCTGAGGTTCGCATGTCCGCCTACCTCTCCGACGCCAGCGAGGACGAGCTGGTTGCCAAGGAGGCCGAGCTCCTGGAGCGCTTCCATCGACAGGACTGGACGGGCGCACGCTTCGATGCAGCGCCCACAGGGTTGGAAGGCGCGACGCTCTCGGATGATGGGGTGGTGATCAACGCGCCAACCGCTGGCGTGGCGCGGCAGACCGCGACCTGGACCCGCGCTGACGGACCCGTGCCGACGGCGCTCCGACTCGACGTGCTCAGTCATGCGTCCCTGCCCAGGGGCGGACCCGGGTTGGCCCCGGGCAACGGGAACTTCGTGCTGACGGATCTCCGGCTGCGGGCGGTCCGGCTGGATGCCCGTCCCGTGACCGCGTCGCGGGTTCGCATCGAACTGCCGGGCGGGGACCGGATCCTGTCGCTTGCGGAGGTTCAGTTGATCGGTCCAGATGGTGAGGTGCTGGACGGTGCGCTTCAGGGAGCCACGCAGTCCACGACGGGCTTCGGAGGTTCAGCGGCCCGCGCCATCGATGGACGAACAGACGGCACGTACAACGCGGAGTCGGTCACGCACACCGAGACGGGCATGGATCCGTGGTGGGAAGCCGAGCTGGTGGCCCCAAGCGGCGTCTATGGCGTGCGCGTGTGGCCGCGCACGGACGGCACGCTGGAGTCGCGCTCCCAGGGATTCCGCGTCGTGCTTCTGGGCGCCGATGGCAGCGCGGTCTGGACCTCGGCGCCGGCACCGGCTCCGGCGGGCGATGGTGGATCTTCGGCTGCGGGCGGCGACCTCCTGCCGGAGGTTCCCTTCCTGGACGTCGGGCCCGTCGTGGGCGAGCCCCTACGAATGATGGCTCTGTCGGCTTCGCACGAACAGGAGGGATTCGAGGCCTCGCGCGCGGTGGACGGGCTCTACCAGTCCGAGGATGGGTGGGCCGTGGGCGGCGGTCAGGGCAGTGACCAGTCCGCGATCTTTGCTTTGCCCGACCTTGCCCCAGGTGCCTATCGCTGGACACTGACGCTGGCGCAGGAGTTCGAGGGCCATCTGCTCGGTCGGTGGCGCCTGGCCATGGGCTCTAGTGGTGGCTCCAAAGGCGGCTCTCTCATCGAGGCGCCGCTGCTCTTCTCGGATGCGTTGGTCACAGCGCTGGAAACGCCGCGGGCGCAACGGGAGACGGGTCAGGTACAAGCCGTCAAAGAGGCGCTTTTGATGCACGATGGCGAGCTTCTCGCCATGGCGAAGCAGCGTGATGACGCCCGTGCACGGCTCGCGGCCATCGGGGCTCCCACGACGCCCGTGATGGTGGAGCTTCCGGCGGCCATGCACCGGACGAGCCACGTGCTTTCGCGCGGCAACTTCCTGCAGCCAGCCGAGGAGGTTCAGGCGGCCGTCCCAGCTGTCTTCCCTCCGCTTCCGGACGGCGTCGAACCAGATCGGTTGGCCCTCGCGAAGTGGCTCATGTCGGAGACCAACCCCCTCACGGCGCGCGTCACGGTGAACCGCGTTTGGTCGCGTCTGTTTGGTCGCGGGCTAGTGCTGTCGGAAGGCGACTTTGGCTCCCAGGCCGAACTCCCGAGCCACCCGGAGCTGCTCGACTGGCTGGCGGTGGACTTCCGGACGGGCGGCTGGGATCACAAGGCGCTCCTGCAAACGATCGTGACGTCACGTACCTACCAGCAGTCATCAGATCTCCGGGCGGAGAGCGCGGCGGCGGATCCCGAGGGCCTTTGGCTTTCGCGCTATCCGCGGCAGCGACTGGAGGCAGAGGTGGTGCGCGACGCGATCCTCGAGGCTGCCGGGTTGCTGTCCTCCAAGCGGTTCGGCCCGTCGGTTTTCCCGCCCCAGCCAGAGGGCCTCTGGAAGGCTGCTTTCAACGGGCAGCGCAACTGGAAGGAGAGCACGGGTGAGGACCGCTATCGCCGTGGGCTTTATGTCTTCCTTCGCCGAACGATTCCGTATCCCATGCTCGCGACGTTCGATGCTCCGAGCCGCGAGACCTGCACCGTGCAGCGTATTCCCACCAACACGCCGCTTCAGGCGTTTGTCACCCTCAACGACCCAGTGTTTGTCGAGGCGAGCCGTGCTCTAGTGAATCGAGCGGTGGCTACGAGTCGCGCGTCGTCCGGAGATCTGCCCGATACGGCGAGCCCACGGGATGTGATTCGACGGATGCTGTGGTGCTGCCTGTCCTGCCCGCCCGTCGAGGCGCAGGTCGAGGTTCTCGCTTCGCTCTACGCAGACGCCCTGGAGGCGTTCTCCGGAGACCCGTCGGCCGCCGCCGAGTTCGGTGGCGCGGCATCAGACGGTTCGCTGACGGCGGCCGAGCGGGCCGCCTGGACGCTCGTTGCGAGCACTGCCCTCAACCTCGACCGAGCCTTGACCAAAGAATGAGCTTCTCCTCAACACCACGTCGCCCGTTGGGGGCCCGTTCAGGGTCCCAGTCAGGGTCCCAGTCAGGGTCCCAGTCAGGGTCCCAGTCAGGGGCACCGTCAGGGGCACCGTCTGATCTGGGCGCAGGTCTCCAGGCTTCCACGCGGCGAGCGTTCTTGGCCCAAGGACTGTCGCTCGGTGCGGTCGCCATGGGAGCGTCGGCCATGGGGGCCTCATCCCAAGAGTCGCCCGCGTCGCCGCTTGCCCCGAAGGCTCCGCCCTTGCCGGCGCGCGCCAAACGCGTGCTCTACCTCTCGATGTCAGGGGCGCCGCCCCAGCACGACACGTTCGACCCGAAACCCAAGCTCAACGAGCTGGACGGAACGCTTTGTCCGGAGTCGCTCATCGAGGGCAAGCGCCTGGCGTTCATCAAAGGACATCCCAAGCTGCTGGGTTCGCCGCACACGTCGTCGATGGTCGATCCGCTCGGCGTCGAGATCACGGATCTGCTGCCAGGCTTCCGCGAGTACGCGAGTGACGTGACTTTGATCCGGTCGATGCACACCGATCAGTTCAACCATGCGCCGGCCGAGATGCTGCTCTACACGGGCAACCAGACGGTGGGCAAGCCCTCCATGGGGTCATGGGCCACGTGGGGCCTCGGCTCGATGAATGAGAACCTGCCGGGGTTCGTGGTGCTCGTTTCGGGCGGTAGTGATCCAACCGGCGGCAAGAGCCTTTGGTCGAGCGGTTTCCTGCCCTCCGAGTACCAGGGCGTACGCCTTCGTTCGGCGGGTGATCCGGTGCTCTACGTGTCGGATCCGGCGGGTCTCTCGCGGCCGCTTCGGCGTCGGATGCTCGACGCTCTTCGTGACCTCAACGCCGGTGATCACGATCGGCATGGGGATCCTGAGACACTTGCCCGGATCGCTCAGTTCGAATTGGCCTATCGAATGCAGGTGGCGGTACCGGAGGTCACTGACCTCGCGGCGGAGTCCGCCGACACGCTCGAAGCCTACGGCGCGACGCCCGGCGGTGCGTCCTTCGCCAACAACTGCCTTCTCGCTCGGAACCTCCTGCGCGAAGGGGTGCGCTTCGTTCAGCTTTACGACTGGGGCTGGGACCTCCACGGGACGAGCCCGGGCGACGATCTGGTCACGCAGTTCCCGATGAAGTGCCAGCAGATCGATCGTCCGATCGCGGCGCTGATGCGCGACCTCAAGGAGTCAGGCCTTCTCGAGGACACGCTGGTGATTTTCGGCGGCGAGTTCGGTCGGACCCCGATGCTAGAGGCGAGGGGTGGCTCGAAGCTCCTGGGCCGAGATCACCAGCCTGACTGCTTTTCCATGTGGCTCGCGGGTGGGGGCGTTAAGGCCGGTCACGTTCACGGGTCCACGGATGACCTAGGGGCCGCGGTCCATGAGGGGCCTGTTTCGGTGCGTGATCTCCAGGCAACGATGCTTCATCTCCTTGGTTTCAATCCGGAGACCTTCCGATTCCCATACCAGGGCCTCCAGCAGCGCCTGATCGGGCCCGCCCACGGCCCGCGCGTTGTCCGGGAAATTCTCAGCTGATCGAATGGGTCTCGCCCGATCTGAAACGAATTCGGTTCTACGGCGACTCGGTGCATACTCCGGCGACCTCCGATGTTGCATGATCCCGGACCGGGTGCCCCCGGTCATAGATCATGTTGAACGATGAATCGTCCAGGACGCCCGCCAACGGCCCAGGCGGAGCTGAGTCCGAGCCTGCGCCGGAGTCTGGTGCTGGGTCTGGTGCTGGGTCTGATTCCGGGTCTGATTCTGGGTCTGATTCTGGGTCTGATTCCGGTTCTGGTGCTGCATCGGGCGAGGCCTACCAGAACCCCATCGATTCGAGTCTCTCGAGACCCTTTCGGTTCAAGGCGCGGCCCGAGGACTTCATCGTTGAGGAGCTTCCGCTGGACGTTGAGGAGCCGGACCCCACCGGGACCCATGTCTGGTTCGAGATCGAGAAGCGCGGCATTTCGACGCCCGATGCGACCCGGCGACTCGGGCGCGCACTCAATCGCCAGCCCCAGGATATCGCCTTCGCGGGCCGCAAGGACGCCGTTGCGGTAACGCGGCAGCGGATGTCGATCGAGCATGTTTCCATCGACGATCTACTGGCGCTCGACCTGGACGGGATTCAGATACGCAATCCCTATCGATGCCGCAGGAAGCTGCGAGTGGGTCAGCTGGCAGGCAACCGCTTTCATCTCAGGCTGACGGGTATCGCGCAAGAGACGCGTGACGGCCTGGCGACTGAGCTTGAAGAACTCCAGCGCACGGGCGTCCCGAATGCCTACGGCGATCAGCGCTTCGGGCGTGGCGGCGGCGGTCTTGCGCTAGGGCGCGCCCTGGTGAAGGGGACGCCGCTCGAGTACCTGGGATGCCTGGTGGACGAGTGCGCGAGGGGACCCCAGAGCGAGGCGGGTATTGAACTCTTGCGAAGGATCCGCGAGGGGAACACCAGTGAGCTTCGGAGGGCGACCGAGCTTGTTCGCCCCCTGACGGATGACCTCCGCGCGGTGGCCAGGACGCTTGCGCGTCGACGCCCCGAGGATCCCGCTGAGCTGGTTCGGGCCGTGCCACAGCGCTCGCGTTCGTTTCATCTCGCCATCCTTCAAGCCAAGATGTTCAACGACGTGCTTGCGGCTAGGGTGGCCGATGGCAGCTTCGCGACACCGTTGCTGGGTGATGTGGTTCGTGCAGCGGACGGTCGGCACTCCGTGCTCAAGGAAATGCCCGCGCCGGAAGGTCGCTTGGTGACGGGGCCTATCTGGTCGTCGGACATGCTTGCCGCTACCGGTAGGCCGGGGGAGATCGAGCTTGACGCTCTGCATGCGGAGGGGCTCGTGCCCGAAGACCTGACGCGTCCAGGCGGGCTTCGTCCCCGCGGTGCGAGGCGCCCACTGACTGCGGCGATCGGTGGCGTACTCACGGAAGAGTGGACAGGCGAGGCGGTCTGGATCGCTTTCGACCTCCCGGTGGGCTCCTATGCGACCGTGGTGCTCGACGAGCTCGCGAGGCGCGTCTCAGTCTGAGCGCCAAGGGCCTCTCGATCGGAGGGGCTTTGACGGATAAGGCAGCAAGGACTTCGGAAAGAAGCTCCTCGTGGTCGATCTCCTAAGTGATGGCCGCTCCTGCACCTTCTGTCCCGCCGTTGTCGGGCTCCAACCCGTTCGATCCACCGATCCAGGCCAGCACCCGTCGCCGTGCCAGGCCAGATCGACGCTTGGCGCCCACGCCTAAGTTCTCGCGCTTTTCGATAGCCGGTGGCAGGCGTGTGGCGATTCAGCGCGATGAAGAGGCGGAGGGCAGCTATGTAGATCTCTACTCCAGCTGGGTTCTCTTCTGGGTGATCTGGGTCGCGCTGATGAACATCGCCGACAGCTTCTTCACGATGGTCCATCTGCAGGCCGGCGGGGTCGAGGTGAATCCGGTGGCGGCGCTGATGCTGAAGACCGGCTGCTTCGGCTTCGTTTTCATCAAAGCCGTCATGATCGGTGTCGCGCTGATGGTGCTGACGCTGCACAAGAACTTCCAGATGGCGCGAGCGGGCCTGTGGTTGTCGACGGCTGCGTATACCGCGCTGGTGATCTATCACCTGACGCTGTTTGAGTGAGAGGGCAGGGTTGCTCGCCCGCATGGGCGAGTGTTGTGCTTGGTGGCTTGTGTCTGTTGGCTTGTGTTCATCCGCCGAGCCCGAAACCGTCTCCCGCGTCCGCAGGACGCCCGGGCCCTAGCGCGTGCTCCGCAGGAGCTCGTGCGGCCCGCGCGAGGCCACGCCCTCGCGGCCCCTCCGGCGAGGAGGCTCGTGCGGCAGCACGCCCGTCCGGCGAGGACGCCTGCGCGGCGAGCGCCGTGGACATAATCGCTATTTCCCCGTCAGGGGAAATGCCATAAATACAGCGCGGTGTGTCAGCGATCGGGCGGTTCGGCATTCAGTGCCTTGGTAGCGGTCGTGACCGGTGCCGACGTGCCCGGTACCGACTTCTCGGCGCCGACCTGCTGCCGTCGGCGCGCAGCGCTCGACGCGTGGGCTGTGTCCTGACCGGCGCCGAACCGCGCGACGCTGACCCGCGCGGTACCGGCCGGGTCGGTACCGACTGCCTGCCGTCGGCGCGTAGCGCTCGACGCGTGGGTTGTGTCATGGCCGGCGACGTCTCGCGCCGCGCTGCCCGCCGGCAGGACCCAAGGCGGTA
Source organism: Paracoccaceae bacterium (assembly GCA_047635895.1). Lineage (GTDB taxonomy): Bacteria > Planctomycetota > UBA1135 > UBA1135 > Saltatorellus. Next base: position 13,730 of record JBLIHL010000093.1, read on the forward strand.
GCGCGCAAGCCTCAGTCCACGCGTCGAGCGCTGGCGCGCCGACGGCAGGCGGTCGGTACCGGGCCGGGTCGGTACCGTGCATGACGCCGCCCACGCGTCGAGCGCTGCGCGCCGACGGCAGGCAGGTCGGTATCGAGAAGTCGGTATCGATGGGGTCGGTACCGGTAACCACGCCGCCCACGCGTCGGGCGCTGCGCGCCGACGGCAGCGGGTCAATGCCGGGAAATCGGCACAGGACAGGCCCGTGTCGGCCGGGACACCGCCCACGCGTCGAGCGCTTCGCGCCGACGGCAGCAGGTCGGCACCGGGAAGTCGGTACCGTCCAGGTCGGTACCCGTCACGACTGCTACCAAGGCAGTGAATGCCGAACCGCCCGATCGCTGAGACACCGCGCTGTATTTATGGCATTTCCCCTGACGGGGAAATAGCGATTATGCCTCCGGCGCTCGCCGCGCAGGCGTCCTCGCC
>JBLIHL010000094.1:0-14136 GCA_047635895.1 Paracoccaceae bacterium
GCGATGCCGATGATCGCGTCGCGGTGCCATGCCTGGAAGTAGCGGGTTTCGCCCGCCATGACCGACGTGGTGCCGGTCGGGGTGGGGACCATGTCGAGGTCGACGATGCCCGTGACGGAGCCCGTCGCACCCGAGCTGAAGATACCGCCACCGACTCCGCGACCGATGCTGCCACCGATGCAGAGGTTACCGGCGCCGCCGCCAGCGTTGGCCACGAAGGCCTCCGTGTTCGACGTGATGAAGAAGCCGAAGGCGTTCGTCGGCATGTTCATCGCGTCGAGCTGCATCGTACGAGCCATGAGGTCGACGTTCGAAGCGACGATCGCAGTGGCTTGGCCGGTGGAGTTGATGTTGGCCGAGCAGTAGTTGGTGATGACCACCGAGCTGCCGCTGCCGTCGCCCGGGCCGATGAGGGCCACAGACTGGTTACCGGGGTTGCCCGGCTTGAAGAGGCCGAGCGTCGCCGCAACGGTCGTCGGAGCGGCGTTGGCGGTGAGCCAGAAGCTGTACGTCGTACCCCAGCGCAGTGCGTTGGCGTCGGCGTTCTGCATGAAGCCTTCGGTTTCCCAAGAAACGTTGCCCGAGTTGATGCTGCCGGTCCAATCGATGTTGGTGTACGGCTCGCCCGAGTGGTACATCGGGAAGGACATGCCGATGTCAGAAACCGTCACCATCGAGCCAAACGGAACCGTGAACTCACGGCCCGAGAAGTCGCTGTTGATGTTGCAGACGGCGTAGTTGTAGGTCCAGGTGCCGTCACCGTTGTCGACAACGTTGCTGCCGGCGACGAAGAGACCCTCACCGGGGACCTGAATGTCCTGGGCGACGACGCCCGAGTCAGCGGCTTCCCAGCCGCGGATCGCGCAGAGTTCGCGGACGGTCGAGCCGCCAGCCACGTTCAGGCGGAAGGCGCCCTGCGTGGTGCTGCTGGAGCGGTTGAGGTCGCAGTAGGAGATGCTGTTGGGACCGTTGCCGGCTGCAGAGTCGTCAGGCGTGACGTACTGGGCTTCACCGAAGTACTGGGCCGACGGGTGCATCGACGGGTTGACGTCGTCCGTGAGGACCTGAATGCGCTTGTACACCCGGTCGCCGGTTTGACCCTGCGAAAGGAATGGGTAAGCGAACGCGCCGGTGAAGGCGTTGACCTGCGAACGCGGGCCGAGGCCGCTCTGGCTGCCGTTGAGGCCTGAGCCGTAGGGGTCGGAGCAGCCGACGCCGAGGCGGGTGCCGGTTCCCGAGTTGTTGCAGGTACAGCAGAGGTTCTGCTGGAGAGCGGTGAAGCCGTGCTTGAGCCAGCCGAGGCCGATCTGCTCGAAGCGACCGTCTTCCATCCGGAAGATGTTCTGGCCGATGACCGGGTGCTGGTTGTTGCCGGCGATCCAGAGGAGCTCTTGGTCGCCAACGTTGCACGAGGTGGTGCCGAGCGAGTAGCCGCTCATGTTGCCAACGGCGCCCCAAGTGGTGCTGTTCGGAATCTCACCGACGATCACGTCGGGGCCCATCACGGGGTTCGCGCAGCCGCCGCTGCCCCCGCCGCCCTGGGCGACGGTGAAGGTGCCGACGCCGCCGGAGCTGCCGTTCCAGGCGCCTGCGCGGAGCAGGTACGTCTGGCCGGCCATCGCGCTGATGTCGACGACGGACTGGAGGCCGCAGGTGTCGTCGTTGCAGTCCTCAAGGATGAGGCTACCGCAGGTGCCGCTGTAGATCGCGAGGGCCGTATCCCAGCCAGCGCCGCCGCAGGTCGAGAATTCAACGTCTTCGGTGACGACGGCGGTCCATGCGAACCACACGTCTTGCCCGATGCCGCCGCAGGGCGAGCTTCCGCTCGTCGTGGCGCTAGACGTGTCCATGGCAAACGTGCCAATGCCCATCACCGGCGTGGCGTTGGAGCAATCATCGCTGTTCTGGGCCATCGAGAGCCCGGAAAGGATGAAGGCGCCGCATGCTGCAGCGCTGAAGGTTGAGAGAACTCGCATAGAGCGTCGTTGAGAGAGATGAGCCTGGTCCACCGGTCACAAGGGCCGGTCAGGCGGGCTGGGAGAGAGTCGGTGCGGAGAGGGCCGCCAGAGGCGGCCGCCATCGACCCCCATGTTAGGGGACGATGAAGTCTCCGCCCCTACGCAGACGTAGGCAAGTGCTAACGGGTTCCCTTCCGCGGGCTAACCGCCGCAACGAGACAGTTCGCCGCGTGGATGGGGCTGTCCCGCCCTCCTTGTCGCTCAATGAGACGAACTATTTCCCACTCTTCTGGAGCCAGAGGAGGAACGCGTGGTCGCGTGCCGTCTCCTTCAGGCGGTCGTATCGTCCTGAGACACCGCCGTGCCCGGCCTCCATTTCGCATTCGAAGAAGAGGACCGCATTGCCCGTCTGCGTGGCTCGCAGCTTGGCCACCCATTTGGCCGGCTCCCAGTACTGCACCTGGCTATCATGGAAGCCCGATGTGACTAGCATGTTGGGGTAGGCTTGGGCCGCCACCTGATCGTAGGGCGAGTACGCCAGCATCGTCCGGTAGGCGGCTTCTTCGTTCGGATTGCCCCACTCGTCGTATTCGAAGGTGGTGAGCGGGATCGTGTCGTCCAGCATCGTGGTGACGACGTCGACGAAGGGCACGTCGGCGATCAACCCGTGGAAGAGATCCGGCCGCATGTTGGCGATGGCGCCGATCAAGAGGCCACCGGCGCTGCCGCCTTGTGCGTAGAGCTGCCCCGGCTCGGTCAGGTCTGCGGCTACCAGGTGCTCGGCGCAGGCGATGAAGTCAGTGAAGGTGTTGGTCTTATGCTCGAGCTTGCCGTAGTCGTACCAGGCCCGGCCAAGTTCCTGGCCGCCGCGAACGTGCGCGATGGCGTAAGCGAAGCCGCGATCGAGCAGGGAGATCAAGGTGGGCTGAAAGCTCGGGTCGAGGCTGTAGCCGTAGGAACCGTAGCCGTAGAGGAGCAGGGGCCCTGGCCCCTCTGCGCGGTCCTTCCGGTAGACCAGGGAAACTGGAATTTGCGCGCCGTCCTTGGCCTCGGCGAAGATCCGCTTGGTCACGTAGTCTTCCGCGGCGAACCCTCCCCCGACCTTGGCTTCCTTGAGCAAGACAGGCGCGTCGGCGCCAATCTCGAACTCGAAAACGCTCGTGGGGGTGGAGAGCGAGCTGTACTCGTACCGAATGCTGCGCGTCCGGAGCTCCAGGTTCCCTGTGAGCCGCACGGAGTATGCGGGGTCGTCGAAGGGAATTTCGAAGGGCTGGAAGCCCGCCGACATCGTCGTGGGGTGAACGGCAAGGTGGACGAGGCCCGCCGCGCGCTCCTGGACGACGATGTGTGACTCGAAGGCCTCGAAACCCATGATTAGGGTGTCGGTACGATGTGAGAATCCCGTCGTCCATGCCCCGGGGTTGTCCACCGGAGCGATCACAAGCCTGAAGTTCTCAGCGTCTCGATTCGTCCGTATGTAGAGGCGGTCGCCGACGGGCTGGACGCTGTACTCGTGCCCGACCTCACGGGGGAGAAGCACGCGCCAGGCCCCGAGCGGCTCGTCCGCGGGGAGAAGCCGGACCTCCGTGGTCAGGGTTTGCTCCGACGCGATCATCAGGTACTCGCGCGACCTCGACTTCTCCAGCCTGCACGAGAAAGTCCCGTCGGTCTCTTCGTAGATCAGCTCGTCGAGGGCCGGCGGCGTGTTCAGCCTGTGACGCCACACCTGGTAGGCGCGCAGCGTGTCGGGGTGGCGCTTGACGTAAAATAGGTAGTCTCCGTTCGCCGACCACTCGAAGCTCCCGGATGTGCCCGTGATCCCACGGGCGATGTCGCCGCGTTCGACGTTCTTGATCTCGAGGTCCCAGATGCGGCGGCCCGTGCGATCGACCGCGTAGGCGATCCTTGAGTGATCCTCGGACGGAACGCGGGTGCCAAGCTGGAAGTAGCCGCTTCCCCGCGCCATCACGTTGACGTCGAAAAGGACGGTCTCGCTGGCGTCGGAAGCCGGGATCACTCCGGCCTCACGGGTCAGCTCAACGGGGCGCCGGCAGTGAACGGGGTACGGCTTGCCTGCAAAGGTCCGTGAGTAGTACTCGTAGCGCCCATCCTGGACCGGAACGGTGACGTCCGTCTCCTGGGTTCGCTCGACATACTCCTGGAAGAGCGCCTCCTGGAGATCCTTCGTTCGCGCCAGATTGGCCTCCGCGTAGGCGTTCTCCTCGGCGAGGTAGCTGAGCACCTCTGGATTCGCTTTCTCGCGCATCCAGTAGAAGTTGTCGACCCGGGTGTCTCCATGGGCGACGAGCTCGTGGGGCACGATCCTGGCGACGGGGGGCGTGCCGACGAGCTCTGGATTCTCTCGTCCCTGGGAGGCTTTCATGGCGGCGGTTGGCGCAGGGTCCTGGGCGCTTCCCTTGGAGGAAGCAGCGGAGGTTCCAGCTGAATCCGATGCACAGGCGGCGACCAAGAGGCTCGCCAGCAGGGCACTGAGGCAGGGAGAGGGGGCGAGAGGGATCGAGGGCATGTCGAGGAGAGGGGGCAACAGGAGAGAGAGGAGCCGCCATTTCTTGGGGTTGTTGGCTCCTCTTACCCCGTGGATCGCCCGGGAGAGCGCTGATCTCCATCCTTTTCTGTGATCTGTGCCTCACGTAGGGCTAGCCCGAACCAGTCCGTCTCCGCAGGCAGCGGCCCTGGAAGCCCGGGCTGCGCGGCCCCAAGAACCCCGCAGAGCCCCAGATCGCTCGGGAGGGTTCGATCGAATCAGAGCGTCATCGAGAGCTGGAGGCCAGCCCCAACGGAGTTGTTACCGAGCTGGCCGGCCAGGTCGAGCCGGACCGTCTTCGCCGGCGATACGCCCAGGCCAAACGTGAAAACGTCCTGGATCGTGTTGTGGAAGTCGTGGCTGAAGCCGGCCCGGAGCTGTCCCCAGCCCAGGGCGTCGTACTCGAACCCCATCCGTATGAACTGCGAGTCTCCGATGCTCCGGAACCGCGTGGACTTGACCAGGTCGAGGTCCGCGGTGAACGTAAAGCCCACCTGGCTGAGCGCGATACCGGCCGTGGGCCTTGGCTCGATCCAGTAGGTGAACTCGCGGCCGCTCTGGGTGACCGTCGTGTACGAGTCGCGGAGGACGTTGAGCGCCGCCAGCCCGATCGTGGCGCCTGGCTGCAGCTCGTAGGCGATGCCTACGTCGACGTTGTAGTCGGTGAAGGTGTTGCGGTAGGGGGCTGATCGGAACTCATCGAGGACGTTGCCGTCCTCGAAGTTCGTCACGCCCGTCGAGTAGTTGTAGGTCTCGATCCACTGGGCCTTCGGCGTGATGCCGGCGGAGAGGCGGCGGCCGTTGAGCTCACCCTCGATGGCAAACGTCGCGCCGAATTCGGTGACCGAGGCGCCGACGACGCCGGCTTCCGAGAGTAGGTTCTCGAGATCCGCGGCCGTGCTAGTGGGGTCGCTGATCGTCGCGATGTCCACCGGATCGATGAACGGCAGGGCGCGGGCATCGACGCGCGTTCGAGCGGATAGCGTGAAGGTGAAGTCGCGGTTTGGGATGAGCACCGCGAGGCCTGTATCCGCCGTAGCATCGATGGCCCCCGACCCGAGGCCGGCCAGCTGGCTCGCGGCGAACGGCCTCAGGGTGGCGGCCGCCGGATCGCCCGCGTTCACGAGAGCCTCGAGGTTATCCAGCGTCGTCTGGAACTCATCGAGTGCGTCGAGAAGCTCATCCGAGTCACGGGCGGTCACCGTGACAAATGGCGCGACCACCGAGAGGCCCGTCGACTCGTCGCGAAAGCGCGTGAGCGCCGGGTTCACGAACGCTCCCGCCGAGGGAAGGGCCGCTGCGACACCCGTTCCGCCCATGGCTTCGCTCCGAGCACCGGACGAAATCTGGGCGCCCGCGCTGCAGCAAAGGCAGAACGCAGCGAGCGCGAGCCTGGGGGCAGGGCGGCGGAGTGCAGGCATTGCGGGGCTTTCGGTCAAAGGAACCAATGGACGAGGGGTACGAGCGCGGCGACCATCGCCGTCACCGCGAGCGTGCCTGCGACAAGGAAGCGCGGTCCGACGCGGATCAGCGTCTTGACGTCGAGGCCGATCCCGATGGCGGCGAGGGCGATGCTGAGGATGAACGTTCCGGCGATCTGCAGCCATCCCCAGACGGCGCGGGATTCCGCGGCGACCTTCAGGGGGGCATCGACCCAGCCGAGCGCGCGCATTCCGGCCGCCAAGACGAAGAGAACGACAAACCAGGGGAGGCTGGCACGCCGTGCCTGGACGTCGCCGCCCTGGCGCACCCTGCGAAGGACGAAGGCGAGGATGAAGACGACGGGGGCCAGCATGACGACGCGAAGCAGCTTGAGAACGGTCGCCATCGAAATCGCATCAGGACCGAATGCCTCACCTGTGGCGATGGCCTGGGGCACAGCGTGGACCGTCAATCCGGCGAGCGCGCCGCCGTCAGTTCCTGTGATCCCGAAGGCGCCGACCACTGGCGGCAGCGCGAGGACCATGAGTACGCCGAGCAGATTGATCACGCCGATCGCGAGGCCGACGTCCTCGTCCGTGGCGTCCACGGTGGGAGCCACCGCCATGATGGCGCTGTTACCGCAGACGGCCGTGCCGGCGCCCAGGAGCATCGAAGCACGGGGCCCCAGTCCGCAGAGCCTGCCGAAGAGCATCGACGCGCCGAAAGCCGTCAGCATGCCGACCACGACGAGGACGAAGCTGATGCTGAGCTGGCCGGACTCGAGGAGCGGCTGGAGGTCGAGGCCAAAACCAAGCAGAACGATCGCGATGGGGATCGCCTGCTTCGAGACGAGCTTGACGCCGGCGCCTAGGCGCGACCGAATGCCCGGGAGGGCGCCAGCCATCATCCCGAAGAGGAGGGCCATGACCGAAGTGGAGGGAACGAAGCGTGAGCCGTTGGCCGCCTCGGCCATCTCTGGCTGCAAGAGCCGTGCGGCGAGCGCGACCGCTGCGGCCAGCCACCAGGAAACACGGAGCACGCCGGCACCGCCTGCCTGACGGGTCCCTGTCTTGGATGATTCGACCATGGGGGGCACCATAGCGGAGCGAGCGGTCGCACTCCATATTCCGTGCTCGTTGGAATCGTCGGAGATCTAGGAGCGTGTCGCGCATAGCTGAATCCGAGTAGCGGGCCCCCAGCTTCCGGAAGCTGCGTAGCCCCAGCACCCCTGGGACTACTGCCACTAGGGGTGAGGGAGCGCCTTGCCTCCGAAAGCTGGGGACCCACTACTCGAATCCATCTATGCGCGACACGCTCCTAGGAGCGAGCCCGCGCATAGCTGAATCCGTGTAGCGGGCCCCATGTTTTCTTGATCCAGGTCCGAATGCCTGCCGTGCGGCGTCCTGTGTGCGTAGGATTCCCCGCAGGCCTTCACCCGATTTCCTCAACGCCTGTCCCCACGGACATCCCTTCGATGAGCCCTACCGTCTACTCCATACTGCACGTTATCAGCGCCTTCCTCCTGACGGCCCTGACCTTCGGGGCGTTTGCCGCTCCGAACCCCGAGACCCGCAAGCGGACCATGGCTCTGACGGGCATCCTGAGCCTGCTCATGCTCGTGGGCGGCTTCGGGCTCCTGGCGAAGCTCGGCTACAGCGCTGCTGCCCCCTGGGTCGTGATCAAGATCGTCTGCTGGCTCGGCCTTTCCGCGCTGGCGGGCATGGCTTATCGCATGCCGAAGAAGACCGGGATTCTCTCGATCGTGGCGACCATTTTTGTGGCCACGGCGATTGCCACCGTCTACCTCGCCGACAAGACAGTCGGGTGATCCGCGCCGATCACGGCTAGCCCATCCCGTTCATTCGGAAGGGCGCTCTCACTTGGAAGGACGCTTTCCGGCTCGCTCCGACTGCTCACGCGGGCGAAGGGGCTTGCCGGTCGTGTTGATCGTGTTCCAGTCATCGCGCAGAAGCCCATCGAGTTCCAGGACCTCCAGCGGCCACTCCGAGCGGACGGGACCATGGCGTGCTTCCAGATGCTCGACGAGATTCGCGATGGCTGTGGCCTGACCGGTGATCTCTAGCTCTTCAAACTCCTCCGGCGACTCCAGCTGCAGGCCCGTGGAGAGCAGCACTGAGCGACGCACTGGGTCGAGCACGACGGCTTTGGCGGGGTAGAGCCCGTCCACGTTTTTGAACTGGCCGTGGAGCAGAGCGTAGATGTGGCAGGCGACGCGCTTGCCTCGCAGCGACGGGTTGCCCCAAACGGACTGGTAGACCAGGGAGCGAACGCGCTGGGGGAATGCGTAGGCGGATACCGACTCCAGCGTCCGAGCTCGGACCTGGAGCGCCTCGATGGCGTCGCTGACCCGAAGGCGCTTCAGTGAGCTCCAGGCGTTCCTCCCGAGGTGCCGCTTGATCGGGCGGAGGGCACTGGCGATCAGGAAGCGCGCGTAGAGGACTCCTACGATCAGGGTGACGGCGATCGCGATCGGAACGCCGAAAGCGATGGCGTCCGTCGGCCAGTGAAAGTCATTGATAGCCCGCTCTGCCTCGATCTTCTTCCACAGCAAGAAAATCGAAGCGCAGGCTCCGAGAATGGCGACCGAGGACAGCATTGAGACGTGCCCAACCTTGAGCGTGGGGGCCCAGCGGTTCTTCTTGCGCGGCGTACGCGCCTCGGGTGCCTCGAGCCGCCGTTCGGCGTCGGATACAAGGAAGAGGTCGATGTCCTTGGATTTTTCGCCCGCGCTGCCGGTGATCCGCTTTGCGGCCAGCAGCATCGAGCTGATGCCCTGATTGTCGTACACGCCACCGTCGACGAGCCCGACCGTTCCGTGAGGAAATGCGTGGTTGGCGGCATCGTCAGCGGCGTCGGCCAGCTCGTCGTCCGGCCAGATGAAGTCGGACGGCAAGACCATCGGCTCGAGCGCGCCGGGGAAGGCCATTGAGGCGGCGGCGATGTCAGCGAGCCGGAGGTGCTGGGCGACCTTGCGGGTCAGGTGGATGTCCTGGTTACCGATTCGGGCGCTGGTGCCGCGGCTGAACGTGAATCGAAAGGGCTGACCGTTGCGGGCGATGGTGGCGTTGAAGCTGCCTTCCTCCACGCAGGTCCGTGACTCGAAGATCTCTCGGAGCGTAGGCGACGAGTAGCGCGAGTCGTCGAACACGGCTTCTTCGAGCTCCTCGGCGAGGGCCTGCGTCAGGGTCAGGCGCTCCCGCGCGGCGCGTCGAATGGCCGCTCGAAGCGGTCGCGCTTCCTTGAGGTACTCGGACAGCACGTAGTGCGTCTCCGCAAACGGCTCGTCGCGCGCCATGCCGAGCATCCAGCGAGCTCCCACGAGCGTGCCTCCCGATGCGGTGGAGAGGACCCGCACCTGCGGGAGCAGCTTGGCTCGCTGGAGTACGGTCAGGAGACCGAGATGGAAGCCGGCAGCCCTGAACCCTCCGCCGGAAAGGGAGAGCGCGATGGGTCCGACCGGAGGCTCTTCAGTGTCGCTCATGGGATGAAGGAGATTCGTGGTGCCGCACCTTAAGCAGATCAGTGGAGCGATGAGCAACCTTATCACCCGCGAATCGGTCGGTAGGTAGTACTTCGTCTCGAGTGGCTCGCCGTGGGCCAACGGAGCGTTTTCTATCCCAGGGCGATCGAGCCAGGAAGTCCATGAATTCTTCGATAGTGAGTGTCGCCTTTTGCGCGGTCGTGACGTGGGCCTCCGCGCGCGCCGGTGGTTCGGTCGAGCCGTTTGGAGTGCGTCCCGGGGCAGAGTCTGTTTTGATTTCCCAAGCGGCCCGCCGTGAGGTGCGGGCCATTCAGGGGGACTTGAACTCGCCCTATGAGGACAAGCGCAGGCGGGCGGTGGCTAAGTTGGCTGCCGTTGGAGGCGCGGACGCGTTCGAGCTCGTGCTCGGCGCGCTTGGTGACGAGGGTGCAGAGCCTGCCGATGAAGCCCAGCTGGTTCTCCCAGGGTTCGAGGTCTCCCTTGGAACGAGCAGGGTCCTGAAGGCCATGCTTGGCCGGGAGGGGCTGCGGTCCAAAGATGCCCTCGTCAGGCTGCGCGCCGCCGAAGCCCTTGGCCGGCTCAAGGGACCCGTCCCCGGGAAAGCGATCATTCGATTCATTGATCGCAGGGACGAGGAAGTCGCTCGGGCCATTCTCTGGTCGCTCGAGCGACTGGCCGAGGCGAGCCGCCTCGATGGGGACGCCGCGGAGTGCCTGGGCAGTCTTGAGGGTTATCTTGGGCGCAACGTGCCGGATGGAGTGCGAGCGGCAGCGCTGCAGGCGATGGTGAGGATCGATGCAAAAGTGCTCGTGGAGCAGCGCGCGGCTCTGGCGAAGATCTCCGGTGGAGAGTCCAAGGTTTCCCTCCTCCAGGCGCAGGTTCTTGTGGGCCTCGAGGCGGCGGAGACGGAGCCTGCACGTGGGGAAGTGCGAGCGGCCCTGGAGCACCGCGAGGCGTCCGTGCGTGCCGCTGCGATTCGTCTCGTTGGCAGGATGGAGCCCCATCGGGAGGACGTGGCCGCCCTGGCAAACCGCCTGGAAGTTGAGCCCCGCGCGGCTCTCCGTGCCCAAACCGTCATGACGCTGCAGCGTTTGACGGGAAAGAAGCACAGGGCCCACGCGGCGGCGTGGACTCACTCCGTCAACGCGCTGCCAGAGGACTGGGTCGGTCGATGGATGGCGACGGCGGAGGAGGCAGCGACCGGTGGTGGCGAGGCCGTTTCGGCGGCGTCTCTCGAAAGACTGGATCCGGCGAGCGATCGGCTGGCGGTGCTGGTGGACTTCTCGGGTTCGCTCTGGAATGAACGTGAGGATGGTTCGTGCCGCAAGGATTTGCTCGACCCCGAGATGGACCGGCTGCTGGATCGAATCACTCCTGGTAGCCGTTTCTATCTCATTCCGTTTACGGGTCAGCCGCATCCATACAGTGATGCGTCAGTCAAGGCCACGTCGCGGGAGCTCAAGTCGGCCAAGCGCTTCTTTCGCAAGGCCACCATGCGTGGTCAAGGCAACCTTTTCGATGCGGTCGGGGTGGCGCTTGGTGATCCTGATGTGGATCGAGTGTTGATCCTGACGGACGGTGCTCCCACTGGGGGTGATCGCTGGAATGTCGACCTGATGGGCGACCTGCTGCTGGAGGCGACGCGTTTTCGGCCGGTGATCTTCGACTTTGTGCTGCTAGATGCGCCGCGCCGTCTCCAGCGATCTTGGGCCTCGGTCGCGGAGCGCAGCGGCGGCCGAACATTGTCCTTGTCGATGTGACGACAGGAGGGAGCTCGCCCGTACGGGCGAGTCTTGTGTCTAGCCGTTCAACGGTCTAGCCGTCTAGCCCGAAGCCTGCAGCCGTCCCGCGCGTCCGTAGGACGCCCGGGCCGCACGAGCCCTACGGGCACGCGCTATGGCCCGGGTGTCCTGCGGACACGTGGGACGGTCTCGGGTAGGGTTGGTAGACGTAAACCCCAGGGCCGAGGTCGTAAAACCCAGAGCTCGCCCATTCGGGCGAGCTCCCCGCCAGTAAATCGCCGAACCCGACCCGAATTGAGCGCCCTCGGCCTAATCACGAGGGAACGTCCCCCGTGCGCTTGCGCCCGTGCGCTGGAAACGTGAACGTAGCGGCCGTGAACGAACGTCCCCCGAGTCACGACGGCGGAGAACCTGGCGGTTCTGCTGTGCGCTCCAATTGGTCTGCCCGCTATGCGGCTGCGGATACGCCGTGGGATCTCGGCGCGCCGCATCCCGAGCTTTCGCTTCGCTTACAGGACGGGCGGCTGGCTCCGCCCCACGAGGGAGCGAGGGTTCTGGTGCCTGGTTCGGGCCATGGGCATGACGCGATTGCGTTGGCACGCCGCGGCTGGGATGTCACGGCTGTGGATCTCGTGGGGGACTTGGGTGATGAACTGGCGCCCCAGCTCAAGAAGCTGGGGGGGCGCTTCATCGGCGGGGATGTACTGGGCCTCGAGGCCTTCCAAGACTTCGATCTGATCTGGGATCACACGTTCTTCTGCGCCATCTCGCCGAGCGATCGACCGAGATGGGGCGTACAGGCTGGCCGCTTCTTGAAGCCTGGCGGACAGTACGCCGCCCTTGTCTTTCCGATTGGTAAGCCGGCGGAAGCCGGGGGGCCTCCGTTCGGGATGACGGGTGGCGAGCTCATGGCGGCGCTGGGCCCGCTCTTTCGCGAGCGAAACTCCGAGCCCTTGACCCGGTCTCTTAAACGGCGCACCTGGCGCGAGAGCTGGCTGCGGGCCGAGCGCGTCATTCTCGCGCCTGCTCCGTAGAGAAACAGGCCTGCAAAGAGCTGCCTATCAATCGATAGAGCTACGGGTCCCGCGTCACCGCACGCTAGCTATCCGACACGGGCCGACAACCGACCTATCCCGGTCACATGTTCACACCTGTCGAACTGTCCTGACCGGCCCGGACTCTCGGGTTAACTAAACCGCACGCGCAGGAACTGAAACCGGCTCCGTCCCTGGGACAGGGCCGGGATCTTGTCGGCCGCGCGCGCGACTTTGGCCGCAGTACGCACCGCTTTGCCAAGGGTGCCCTGCATGTTTCGCGTGCGGAAGTCGACTTCCTCGAGGGCGGGCGCGGCCTGGGCTCGGAAGCGTGCCTCGATGGTGCCGCCCGCGGCTTCGACGAGGGACTCGACTGACCTGGGGACCAGCGCCTCGAATGGGCCGATATTGGGATCGGGGGACAGAACGTACTCGACGCCCTTGGGACCGCTGCCGCGCGCGCGCATAGCCTCGGTGAGGCCGTGGAACGAGCGGGCGTTGACGTACCCTAGAATCAGCTCGCCACCCGGCTTGAGCCAGCTCGCCATCGCGCGGATCAGGTCGGCGCGGTGCTCGGGGCGCAGGCCCTCGAGTCGGAAGAAGCAGGACACCACGTCATAGGTGCCGGGCTCGGGCGCCGGAAACCGTTCGGCCGCATCTGGCCACGCCAGTGCCTGTCCGCGCGGGCTCACTCGATTGGCGCAGAACTCGGCCACCTCAAGGGAGCGCTCGGCGACGTCAAAGGCATAGCCTTTGCGCACGGTGCCGAGCTTGGCGATGAGGATGCCGGTGCACGGGAGGACGTCGAGCCAGCGCTGACGGTCCTCACCCTCGGCGGGCCGCTCCTTTCCGCCGGGGACGAGCTCGTCGACGGCCTCCAAGAGCGCGCGCTGTTCCCAGGCGCGGGGCTTGTTGTGGCGCAGGCCGTTGAGCACGCGCGCGCGCTGGTAGATCGCCAAGAGGTCCATATCCCAGTCAGAGGGGGATGTGGATGAGGGAATCGGCCGGCCTGCGTAGTGTTCGAAGTGGGTGACCTGGTCCAGAGGGCGGCGCTTGGGGCCGCGCTTTGGGACCACCTTGGGCCACCCGAGGGCGAGGACCGCGATCACCATGCGATCGTAGGGCAGCCCGACGGCTTCCCGAACCTTCTCTGCGCCGCCTGTTTGGGTGATCCAAAACGTCCCTAGGCCGAGCGCATGGGCCGCGAGGCCCATGTTCTGGATGAGCGCCGAGGCAGACTGGATGTTCGCCCATGCCTCCTCGGAGAACTCGCGTCCGTAGCTGACGACGATGTTGACCGGGGCGTTGGCCATCTGGGTCGACAGAGCGGCTAGCTGGCCGTTGACACCAGGGTCGGTGACGGCCACGAGATCCCACATCTGATAGTTGCAGGAGCTGGGGGCCCAGATGCCCGCGTGCATGACCTGCTCGATGAGGGCGCGCTCGACGGGCCGTGCGTCGAACTTTCGGATCGAGCGGCGGCCGTAGAGGACGTCCCAGAAATTGACGTCCGGGAGGGCGTCGAGGGGGCGTGCGGTCCCATCGTCCGCGGCCGAGGCGTCGAACGTGGGATGGCCCTCTGGCGCCTCGGGAATACCGGACGCTTCGTTTTTCTCGTCTCTTGTGGGGTCAGCCGCCATGATCAGGGGATGCAATCCCATTCGAAGTCTACGCCAGTGAAGGGCCCGAGGACGAGCCAGAACGTGAGCGAGCAGGAGAGCGACCAGATGAGCCAGCAGCCAGCACCCCAAACGAAAGCCAGGAACGCGGCGTCCGTGGGGACTCTACTGCTGGGCCTGCTGGCCACGGCGGCCTGCACCTCGAACTCAGACGATCTCTACCATGCGCACGTTTTTGCGAAGGAGCAGCGGGAGCGTGCTGGCCTGGAGGACACGCGTCGGGTGGTGGTGAAAGATCCCATCACGAAGCAGGC
>JBLIHL010000095.1:0-14129 GCA_047635895.1 Paracoccaceae bacterium
CACGTCCCACGAGTGGAGGTCCGAGTTGGCGGGCTTGCTCCAGTTGACCTGGACGACGCGCGTGCCGGCCTCGACGAAGCGGCGTGCCAAGAGGCAGCTCTGACCGAACGTGTTCCGGCCGTAGCGGTCCCGCAGCTCCTTCGGCTCAGACTGTAGGTCGAAAGCCTCGCGGGCGCGCCCCGAGAGGACAAGCTCAAGCGCGGTGTCCGTGTACTCGTCGAGGTCGAAGTGTGCCACCGCGCGCTTGACGTCCGGCGCAGAGGCATCGATGAGCTCACGCATGCGTGCGCGGCGCGCCAGGCGCTCCGCGGAAAGCTCGGCGCGCAGCGTCAGGTCGTCGACCTTGATGCGGTTCATCTTGGTCTGGTTCAGGTCGTCGCCGGGCGGGAACAGCGTGTACGGATCGAACGCGCGACCGAGGAACCCAGCGTTGCCGGCCTTCCCGACGACGTTGCTCTCCTGCACCGGCCGCGGCATCGTCACGTAGGGCAGCGTCGCCACGGTGGGGGGCCTTAGGCGCGCGATGTTGCAGCCGAAGTTCGGGAAGTCCTTCGGGGACGGCGGTTCAAGCTGGCCCGAGGGGCTCACCTTGTCGGCCGTGTACCCGGTCAACATCTGGTAGTGCGCGGCCGTGTGATTGAAGAGGCCGACCGGGGTGTAGCTCATCGAGCGCACGAAGGTCAGCTTGTCGGTCACCTGTGCGAGGCGCGGGAGCAGCTCGGTGACTTCCATTCCAGCGACCTTGCTCGAGATCGTCTTGAAGGAGCTGCGGACATCATCCGGCACGTCGTCCTTGGGGTCGAATAGGTCGATGTGACTCGGCCCGCCCTGGAGGAAGACAAGAATAACGCTCTTCGCGCGGCCGAAGCCCTTGCTCTCAAACGGCGCGCCGAACGCGCGCGGGCCGAGCGTGAGCAGCGGGGGGAGGCCGAGCACCGTGCCGGCGCCGAATCGGAGGAGGTCGCGACGGGTAGGACTAACTCGCATGCAGTGACTGTCCACGATCCGCGCGCTTCTGGGAAGCCCATCCTGGGGGTACCGTGTGAAGATCGCATCTTGAGGTGCCCGCTGTACCGCACGTCATGCCCAGTATGCCTCGGAAGCGCACGTGTGTTGGAAGCTGCGTGTCCACACGGAGAGCGATGCCTTTGAGTGGGGTTTCGGGCTCTGGCAGTCACGGGTCGTGTGCCGGCTTGACGCCTGTTCTTGGACGACGGTCTCTGCCGGATGGTGAAGGCCTATGGTGCGGCTGCAGGCGGTCTGCTTGGGGGGCTGTGCGAGCAGCGTTAGCGCATCTTGAAGTCTTCCTTGTGAAGTCCCAGCCGCCGCATCTTCTCGTAGAGGGACCGGGGGTGGATGCCAGAGCTCTTTGCGGCATCGCCCGTGCGTCCTCCATGCTTGGTGAGCATGGACTCGATGTAGTCGCGCTCGAACGCGTCGAGGTACTGACGTCGTGCCTCCTTGAAAGGCTGCTGGTGCAGAGCCGTGCTCCAGTCGGCGGGCGAAGCATGCGCCACCTCTGCCCCTGGGTGGAATGACCTTATGGGCCCTCTGGCGCCGCGTATTTCCTCGGGCAGGTCAGCTGGGGTGAGCTCGGTGCCTTCAGCTAGTAGCACGGCGCGCTCCGCCACGTTGATGAGCTCCCGCACGTTGCCCGGCCACGCGTAATCGAGTAGCAGCGCCATCGCATCCTCTCGGACGGCCTCTACCTCACGTTTCATCGAGATGCGAAAGTCCTCCACGTTGCTCTCGAAGAGCCCTGGAATGTCCTCTCGTCGCGATCGAAGCGGCGGAACCTCAAGCTGGACCACGCTGACTCGGTAGAACAGGTCTGAGCGGAAACGCCCCTCTTCCACCTCCTGTGCGAGGTCTCGGTTCGTCGCAGCAATCAGGCGCACATGAACCTCAAGCTCTAGCTCAGAGCCAACGGGCTGCACTTTGCGCTCCTGTAGGGCGCGCAGGAGTTTGACCTGCGTGGATGCGGGTAGTTCTCCGATCTCATCGAGGAACAGCGTGCCGCCATGGGCCATTTCGAAGCACCCGCGGCGTCCTCGGCTCGCCCCTGTGAACGCCCCTTCCACATGGCCAAAGAGCTCGCTTTCCATGAGGCTCTCGGAGAGTGCCGCGCAGTTGACGGGGACGAACGGCCCTGAGGATCGCGAGCTCTCTGCGTGCATCGCTCGCGCGAGGTACTCCTTGCCCACGCCGGTCTCGCCGAGCACCAGGAGCGTGCTCTCGGAGCCCACGACCTTGCGAACCAGCGTCAGGAACTCCTTCATCACCGGACTATCCGAGGCGAAGTCGCTCAGGCGGCTCTCCATCGTGGCTTGCTCCGCAAGCATCCCGATGTGCACCTTCTCGATGAGCCGGGCGGTGATTCCTGCTAGTGCATTGGACACCTCGTCCTTGGACGCTGCGCGGTCGATGATGGCGAACGCTTGCGCGGCCTGAAGCTCAGCGCGCCGCTCGGCTCCACTATCGCTGACAAGCACTAGCACTTCGGGTGCGTCCGGCAGCGAGCGCACTTGGGAGATGAACGACTCGGGTGTACCCTCAAGCGATTCATCCTCCACCGCGAGCACGTTGAAGGGCTCGGCTCGAAGGCCGTCCCACACGTTCTCTCGCCGCCGCAGGGGGCGCGAGTGGGCACCTGTCGCAGTGAGTAGCGCGGAGATCTCCCGTGCGCGACGGGGGGAAGACGCCAGGACCAATGCACGTATCAACATATTGCGCCCATTATAACGGCATTTTGAAGCTGATTATATCGGCAATCTGCACCCGTTTTGGGGAGTTTTGCGCCGTCTAAATGCCAGATCGTTCGTCCGTAAGTCTTTTCGCAGGTTGTGGATAGGGTTGCCTTTGGGCTCTTGGCGAGCTGGGTGGCACGGGATGTGAATCAGGGGTGTGCCCTCACGGTGAGGGCTCATCCCTCGGAGGTCCCATCGTGACCAATCCTCAGAAACCACTCCCTTCGCCAACGCGCGAGCCGGGCAAGCCCAAGCCCCCTGAGGAGCCTGAGCCTCCTCCTCCTGCATCCGAAGGAGACCGTCCTCCTCCACCTCCTCCGTTCACCAAACCTCGCAAGTACCCCAAACCGCTTCGGTAAGCCTTCGATGGGCCCAACGTCATGAGCATCCTCCACTACACCTCCATTCCGACCTTCGCCCTACTCGCATTGGTCGGCTGTTCGAACACGCAGCCAAACGTCACACCGATCGACGGTGCGCTCTTGGCCTCCGCGCCGACGGAAGGCCGAGCGACGGTCACCGCGGCTCGTGCAGCCCTTGCGGCGAACGAGGACGCGTATGCCCTTGCCCAGAACCACACCACGAAGGCCGCGGAGCAGGTCCACGTAGCCCGCGTTTCACTGCGCACTGTTCGCTCCGAGCTGGATGAGTCCAAGCTGGCGATCGAGGTGGCTGAAGGCGGCACGCAAGACGACCTCGACCGTGCCCGGGCGGCGCACGCCTACGCACTAGCCAACGCTGACTACATGCGTGACCTCTTGGCGTTTCGAAAGCGCGAGCTGGACCTAGCGAAGCTCGAGGAGAAGGCGAGCCAGGAAGAGGCACGCCTGAGCAGGGCCTTGGTTGAGCTGCGCAAGGCCGAGGCTGTGCAGACGGTCAATCTCGTCTCTGCCCAGCGAGTGCCCATCCAGGACTACCGCAATCAGGTGTACTTCCATCAGGAAGAAGTCGAAGTCGCCATCGCGCGCGTACGCTCGGCCAAGTCTCGAATCGCAGAGGCGCAGATCGTGATTGATGAGGCCAAGGGCCGTCTCGATCGACTCAAGCCAGCCACGCGTTGACCCTCTATCTCCAGGACCTAATTTGATCATTGAACAGACTGAAACTCTCGTCGGCATCGGATGGCGTGAGTGGGTGGGGCTGCCAGATCTCGGCATCGAGACCATCAAGGCCAAGGTCGACACGGGCGCACGAACCTCTTCGCTGCATGCGCTGGATATTGAAGAGTTCACCCATGAGGGCGTGCGCTACGTGCGCTTCGAGGTGCACCCGGAGCAGTACAACCCGGAGTTCACCGTGGAGTGTGTGGCGCCCGTCGTCGACATGCGCCGCGTGATCCCCTCCAGCGGACATTCCGAGATCCGACCCGTCATAGAGACAACGGTCGAGCTGCTGGGCGCACGCTGGAACATCGAGATCACGCTCACTGAGCGGGGCGGCATGGGGTTTCGGATGCTGCTCGGCCGGCAAGCCATTCGCCAGCGCGCCACTGTCGACCCAGGCGCCTCCTTTGTGGGGGGCCGGCGGCTGAAAGGAACAAAGAGACTCAACAACACGTATTCACTATGAAACTAGCCATTCTGTCCGCCGCGCCGCGCTGCTACAGCACGAAGCGCCTGAAGCAGGCCGCACTCGAGCGTGGGCACACTGTCAAGATCCTCAACACCAAGCGCTTCGGGATCGACCTGCGGCGCAATGATCCCGCGCTCTACTTTCGTGCGAAGCTGCTGAGCGAGTACGACGCGATCCTGCCGCGAGTTGGTGCGTCGCTCACGTACTTCGGCACGGCGGTTGTGCGCCAGTTCGAGCAGCTGGATGTGTACACACCCAACTCCTCGCTCGGCATCGCCAACTCGCGCGACAAGCTGCGCGCCGGACAGATTCTGAGCCGGCACGACATAGGTATTCCCGCCACGACGTTCGTTCGAGGGCGAGATGACATCATCCCCGCTATCGAACGGCTCGGCGGCGTGCCCGTGATCATCAAGATCCTCGAGGGGACGCAGGGCGTTGGCGTAATTCTCGCGGACACCGTCAAGGTGGCCGAGGCCATCATCGAGACCCTGCAGAGCACGAATCAGAACGTGCTGCTGCAGAGCTTCGTCTCGGAGAGCCGCGGCAAAGACATCCGCGCGTTCGTGGTCGGCGACCAGGTCGTTGCGGCGATGCGGCGCGTGGCTCAGGGGGACGAGTTCCGTAGCAACGTTCACCGTGGCGGCTTGACGGAGAGGGTCAAGCTTGACCCCGAGTACGTTGAGACGGCTGTGCGTGCCGCACAGATCATGGGGCTGCGAGTCGCGGGCGTCGACATGCTGGAGTCGAAGGACGGGCCGCTCGTCCTGGAGGTCAACTCGTCGCCGGGGCTTGAAGGGATCGAAGGTGCAACCAAGCTCGACGTCGCTGGAACCATCATCGACTACATCGACAGCCAGGTGATGTTCCCAGAGCTCGATCTGCGCCAGAAGCTGACGGTCTCAAAGGGCTTCGGCGTCGCCGAGCTGCTTATTTCGGCCAACTCATCCATGGTCGGCAAGACGATCGACGAGTCAGGCTTGCGCGATGCCGACGTCGTCGTGCTCAACCTCACGCGCGGCACGTCGGTCATCTCCAACCCGCGAGCCGCGCGCGAGCTTATGGGCGGCGATCGGCTGCTCTGCTACGGCAAGCTCGAGTCGATGCGCCATCTTGTTCCGGATCGAATCCGCCGCAAGCGCCGCGTCAAGGCGCGCAAGCTCGAGAACCAGCTTGCGGAACTCAAGTCAAGCTGAGCACCCGAGTGTCTGGTGTTGTGCTTAGTACGTTCCAGCGGTCTCTGCGCTCGTTAGAGTCGACAGCATCCCCTCCCGTTCATGTGCACATTGATACGGCTATCTCATGACGAACCAAGCGGAATCGACGACTGGCGAGCGCCTAATCCCTCTCATCTTGAACTTCGTGAGGGAGAACCCAGTGGCTGCAGCCCACCACATCGATGTTCTCGACGAGGTGCAGGCACTGTGGGTCTTGGAGGCGCTCCCCCATAGGGATCTGGCCATTGTACTGGCGCACCTTGACCCCACTTTCGCATCGAAAGTGGTCCTCGCCTCTCCGCCGGAGAGGGTCGTGCGGCTACTCGAATGCGGTGGGACAGAGACCTGCGCGTCGATCCTGTTGTCCCTTCCCGATGCGAAGAGGAAGGCGTTCCTGGGGTCCATGTCGGAGAACCTTCGTGAGCAGGTTCAGGAGATCTTGGCGTTCCCGGAGGACAGTGCGGGGCGTGTGATGAAGACCGACTACACGTCCTTTCCGGGGGGGCACACGGTGGCGCGCGTCGTTGCGAAGCTCAAGGCGCGCGCCGGCACCGTCAGGGCGCCATCGAACATCTACGTGGTGGAAATGGGCGGCAAGCTCGCGGGAGTTGTCAGCATGCGCGATCTCATGATCGCGGGTGACGAGACCACTCTGAGGAGCCTGATGAACTCAGAGGTTCTTACGGTGGGGCCCTTTGACACAAAGAGCGACGCTTACCAAATACTCTCAGGCAGGGGATTTACTTCGCTACCCGTCGTCGACTCCCAGGGCCGCATGCTTGGCGTCGTACGCGCAACTAGCCTGCTAGCGGACGCTCAGCAATCGGCCGCCCAAGACGTCCAGAAGTACTTCGGAGTGTCGAAGAACGAGGTCACGTTCTCACCCATTGGACTAAGCCTGAGAAAGAGACTGCCTTGGCTCCACATCAATTTGGCCACGGCCTTCGCGGCAGCCTCCGTCGTCGCGATGTTCGAAGACATCATCGCGAAAATCACGGTCCTCGCGATCTACCTTCCCGTCGTCGCTGGACAAGGAGGCAACGCCGGGGCCCAGTCTCTCGCGGTGGTCATGCGAGGCTTAGTCATGCGAGAGATACCTGGCCACATGGTCCGCCGAATGTTGATCAAGGAAGGCGTGATCGGCGTCATCAACGGCGTCGTGATCGGCCTTGTTACCGGATTGATCGCCTGGAAGTGGAACGGGAAGCCCTACCTCGGCTTGGTCATCGGGTTGGCGATGATCGTGAACCTCGCTGCTGCGGGCATCGCCGGGGCCGCTATCCCGATAGCGATGAAGCGGTTCGGGCTAGATCCAGCACAGTCGTCGAGCATCGTCCTCACGACCGTCACGGACGTCGTGGGCTTCTTCGCGTTCCTTGGCTTCGCGGTCGTGTTCCAAGACCAGCTCATCTAGCCCGGGCTAGTGCCCTGCGGCAAAAGTTCGACGCATTAGTTTCGCGCCTTTCGCTCCGTAGCTGCGTTGCCTGAACCCGCAGGTAGCTACGGTTACGAAGCGAGCTCGGAGCTCCTTGCTCAGCGAGCCTGGTCACGCAATACGCGAACCCACTGATCCGCAGCACGCTCCGAGGCGGCCTTCTGGTGCGCTGCACCGCCTCGGCTTGATGATGGGACGCGACGGGGTTCGCGCGTTCTCACTTGATACTGATCAGAGCGGGCCGATTCACAGCTGCCCGGATCGTCAGGATCGCGTCGCGGACCGCTTTCGCTTTGCCCAGGCTGAGCCTCTTCGGGAAGTCAGGTTCGTCGTTCTCGAAGTAGTCAGCCACTCGCTCTAGCTCCGGAATGCTGCTCTGCGCGTGGGCGCCGTAGCCGATGAGGATCTTCAGGACCTCGGGCGTTCGCTTCTCACTGGCGTGCGGCTTCTGGTGCCGAACGTAGTGCGCGCACGCGGCGATCCCTTCCTCGAGACGGTGCTTGGCGAGGAGCTTGAGACCGGACATACGAACGCCGTCAGCGAACATGATTCCGCTGGGTGAGGGCTCCATCGTCGCCTGGTAGATGGCTGGCAGTAAGGGCTCGAGCGACTCGAAGGGAAGGGACTCGTAGATCTCTGCTACGGCGCTTCGGGCGCGGCCGTCTTCGTTCTGCAGTCCGCTGAGGATCGCGGCGTGCAGCGCGTCACGGTCGACGCCCTCAAGCGAACGCTGCACCATGCCGTTGCGTCGGGCGAAGAGAACGGAGCACAGGTAGCGCTGCTCCATCCCGCGGGGATCCGTGCCTGGCGGCGCGCTGGCGAGGGTCTCGAGCAGTGCGGGAAGCGCTGGCATCGCGGCCTCTCCGATACGGCCCAGGGCCTCGGCGGCCTTCACGCGTAGCCACATGTCCTCATGCCCGAGGCACGCTCGGAGCGCGTCAACGGCCGGGGCAGCGGCCCCGCGGAGCTGGGCGAGGGCCTGGCAAGCGCCGTATCGCTCATGGAGGTTGGGCGATGCGAGCGCCTTCACGAGGTCAGGGATGAAAGATCCCTTCCGCCGCGTCAAGGCCATCGCCGCGCGCTCCCGGACCACCGGCGACCAGCTTCCGGTTCTGCTCAGGAGTTCGTCCTCGTCGAGGGCTGCGTAGAAGCTGTCGCGGTCTTGGTTGCTCCAGCCCTGCCCGTCCGCGATCAGCGATGCAGCGCCGGCCGCATTGAGTGAGCGGGCGACCGCCGGCTTTTTCCCGGTCAGGACGAGGCTCCGCAGCGGCAGCGCGTAGGCCAAAAGAAACGCTCCCGTGGCGTCCCAGCCGCGATAGCTGTCGTGACGTTCCTGGGGCGGGCCCTGGTGAGCGAACGTTCCGTCCCATTGCCGCGCCAGGTCAAAGTACCAGCCGCCAAACTCCGTCATCCACGCCCCGGTCGCGTGCTGGCCCGAACGCGAGATGCCGGGCATGGCCCAGAGCAGGTTGAAGAAGTTGCCGGTATGACCGGTGTCGCGCTCCGCACCGTGCGATGCCAGGCTCATGTGGGAGAAGAACGTTGCGCCCTCCACGTCGCCCACCAGGTCGAAGAGAACGGCGCCCATCCCGCACTTCCCGTTGTCCTCGTGGGTCTCTATCCATGCCTGGTGATCGCCGTAGGGAATCGCGCCCTTGCCGATGTAGAAGCGCAGCAGTGCCACGCTGCGCTCGATCGCGAGGTCGACCTTCTTGTCGCGTACGCCAGCGGAGCGCGCCATCACGAGTCCGATCGTCAGCGGCACGCCAGGAGAGTTCATCATCCCGTAGCCCGCGAGGCGTCCATCGTCCTGCGCGAAGCGGTGGCCCCACGATCCGACGCGGCTCTGCCCGTTCGCCGCGTCCAGCGAGAGGCGCCAGAGACCTGCCAGGACGGACTCGTCGCCGGTCGCCATGACGTACTCGGAGAGAAGGATGCAGGCGTAGCCGTAGTACCACGTCTGAAAACTCGTCGCCGAGAAATCCGCGGCCCAGAGGGCCTCCCTATGAACGAGCGGGAGGTAGTCCTTCTCTTCGCTCGCCAGCAGAGCCAGGGCGTTCAGGGCACGCGGAATGGGGGGCGGGTTGTAGTCCGCCTCAGCCATGCGTAGCGCCAGCGCCGCGCACCCGCGCTCGAGGATGCGCTCCGACTTCGGGCAGTCATAGGGAGCGGTCGCGCTATAGGAGCCGAGCACCGGGAGTTTGAGGACGACTGGTTTTACCTTGCCCGAGCGCCAGCGAATGAGCGATAGCTTGCCGCGACCTCGCTTGGACTCGGCCCGCGTCAGCGCTCGGCCCAGCTCCGACCGTGGGTCGCTAGCAAAGGGTTCCCCGGCGACGCCGAGGATCACGTCTCCCACCGCCAACACGCCGTCCGCCGGAGAGCCAGGCGCCACGTCGGTCACCGCGATCTGGCGCGCGTCGGCAGTGACGAGCTTCTCGCTGTGCATCCATCCGCGTGCCCCCGTCGCTCCTAGCGTCCAGTCGTGGTTGGAGGCCGCGGGAGCTTCACCGCCTTGGGTGAGGTCCGGGACATCCGTGGAGGGGACGAGGGGCGGGCGGAACCCGACGAGAAGCGAAATCGCCGCCGCCGCTGCCGTGAGGTGAAGGTGCAGGAATGGTGTTTTCATCGGCCCGCCAGCATACCGTTCCGTCCTGGGCCCGACCTCGTCAGTGGCGGCTGGACTTTGGGCTTGTCGCACATGGATAGATTTGCGCGGTGCGCTGCCCGAATCGCCGAGCTGAGGTTCGTGGTCGCGCCCCCGTTTTGGCCTCGATACCAGAGCTGAAAGTGCAGCGTGTCGCCAGCCACGACCGGCGCGAAACCCTCCGTGAGCCACCCGTTCGCCGACTGCCTGAAGAAGACGAGCCTCGTTTCACTAGGGTCCGAGAGCGTCGCGGCGAGCGTTTCTCCTGCCAGTGCGAAGCGTTGGCCGAAGCTGAAGCCCAGCGCTGGAGCCGGACGTTCGATCCTCGCTTCACAATCCTGAACGACGCAGCACGACGCGGCTGGCGGCACCATGGGCAGCGCACGTCTGCCGAGTCGGCTGCTATGATGTGCGAATGGTTCACTCGTCTACATCGCTGTTGCGCCAGCGATCGGCAGGGTCGTCGAAACGGCGGCTGGCCCGGATCTTGGGCGCGCTTCTGGCCGTCTCCTGGGCCGCATGCGCGAGCACCGTCGGGACGGCCGTGCTGCCCCGGACGCCGAGTTACGCGCTGGCGCCGGCGAGCGACTCGCCCTTGGGGCGGCTGTTCGCCACCGCGGACGCAGGCGACTGCATGTTCACCGCGGTGGACCACGGCAGCGATGGACTCGACGCGCGTCTCGCTCTGGTGGCCGGTGCGTCGTCGTCGATCGACGTTCAGTCCTACCTCTGGCACCCCGATACGTGCGGTGCGCTGCTCCTGGACGAGATCCTCCGAGCGGCTGACAGGGGTGTTCGCGTCCGACTCTTGATCGATGGATTTAAGCTGGAGACGGGACGTGAACTGACGGCTGCCCTTTCCCAGCACCCCAACGTTGAGTTCCGCTTGTTTAACCCAACGGTCCACGTGGGCGGGGTGTGGGAAACCGTCGAGCTAATCGAGAACCTCGGGCGCCTTGATCATCGCATGCACGGGAAGCTCTTCCTCGTCGACGGAGTGGCGGGTGTCTTTGGCGGTCGGAATATTGGCGCCGAGTACTTCGGTCTCGGTGACGAGATCAACATGCGCGACTTCGACATGCTCGCTGCAGGACCAGTGATTGACGACCTGGAGGAGTGTTTTGACGCCTTCTGGAACAGCGAATGGGTGGTGCCGGTAGAGGATCTTGCGGTGCCGGAATCGGGGAGCCCGGATGCCCATGGGTACGCGCGAGAGTTCCTCACGGGCATCCATGCGGCGGAAGCCCGCCTCGATGACCGTCGAGCCGCCGACGCCTCGATCTGGCTCTCAGCGCTGGCCAGGGCGCGCTCAGAGATGATCCCGGGTCGGGCGGAGGTGATCCATGACCTTGCCGACATCACGGCCCGGGGCGCGGCCGGTGCCATGGCACGGGCCTTCGAGAGGACACTCGAGTCGAGCCACGGGGACGCTCTGCTCGTAAGTGCGTATTTCGTGCCGGATCAGCGTATTCTCAAGTGGATTCAACGCCACACAGCGGCCGGGCATCGCGTGCAGATTCTGACCAACTCCTACAGCAGCACGAACCAGTCCCTGGCTCATGCCTACTACGCGGCCTCAAGGCGCTCACTGCTCGAGGCCGGAGCCGAGCTATACGAGCTGCGCCCGGACGCCTGGAGTCACGTCCACCACCGGATGCCGCGGTCCCGCGCGGACGCGCTCTGTCTGCATGCAAAGAGCGCCGTGTTCGGGCGCGATCAGGTCCTCATCGGGTCCATGAACCTCGACCCCCGGTCGATGGTGCTGAACACCGAAATCGGCGTCCTTGTGGAGAGCGAGGAGCTCGCCTCGAACGTCCGGGCAGCCTTGGAGCGTGAACTCGCGGATCGCAATGCGTGGCGCGTCAGCGTGCATTCGGACGGCGGGCTCCGCTGGACGAGTCAGGGCGTCGTGCATACACGCGACCCGGAGATGACGACCCGCGAGGCGGTGCGCGAGTGGTTCCTCCGGCTGCTTCCGCTACGGGGGGAGGTCTGATGCGCTCTTTTCTAACGCTGTTGTGCCCGCTGCTGGCCTGCGCCTGCGCCGCATCCAGCGACCGGGCTTACGATCCTGTCCACGAGGCGATGGCTGTCGTCGCGGGCTTCCACGACGCGAGTCCCGCCGTCGCCGAGCATCTCGAGTCGGCAGCCGCCTGGGCTGTCTTCCCCAACGCCGTTCCGGCAGGGCCCGCTGCTGCCCGCGCGGGGCTGCTGTTCACGCCTGATCATCGCTCCGTTCCGGTCGAGCTCCGGAGCACGTCGAGTGCGCCGGTGAGCGCGACCCGCCACGTGCTCGTGGTTTTCTCTTCCGAAGAGGATCTCAAGCTGCTGGAATTTGGGCCACTGGTGCTCGACGAAGCGGCGCACCTTAGTTCCCACGACAACCATGACGTGGCCGGTGAGGACGCACGAATTTGGGTGGTCACGAGCGCCGTTAGCGGGCTGCTGTTCACGCCGGACCCCACGCGCCTGGGCTGGGCGATCGTCCGCGTTCAGCCCTGAGGTGATCCTGGTCGCCCCGTCGGAGGGCCCAGCGAGAGGTCCAGCGAGAGGTCCAGCGAGAGGTCCAGCGCTGATGCTCGCCTGCGCATGGATAGAACGGAGCGCGTGCGTGGCTCACTCATTCGCCTGCGGGGATCTCCTGCTGATCCTCCGAGCTCGTCTCCGTCGTCTTGACGCGCCGCTGAAGATGGGGAGGGATATGGCTCGCCTCCTCCGATGCAATGATGTGCAGGTCCCGCTGCGGGTAGGGAATCGAAAGCCCTCTTGCCTCAAACTCTGCCTTGACCGCGGCCGTGACCTCCCAGTAGACGTCCCAATAGTCGGCTGTCTTCGACCATGGTCGGGCGATGAAGTTGACCGACGAATCAGCGAGTTCGTGCAGTCGGACGACGGGCGCCGGGTCGTCTAGAACCTTGTCGTTGCTCTTCAGAATACCCTCGAGGACCTCACGGGCGAGGGTCACATCATCCTCGTAGGCGATGCCGAACACCATGTCGATGCGGCGCGTGGAGTTCGCGGTCACGTTGGTGATCACGTCGCCCCAGATCATGCTGTTCGGCACGAAGATCGTCCGATTGTCGAAGGTCCGGATCGTCGTGGTCATCAGGCTCATTCCCAGGACCTTGCCACTCGCACCGCCGGTCTCGACGACGTCCTGCACGTCGAAGGGCCGGAAGATCATGATCATCAAGCCACTCGCCAGGTTGCCGAGCGTGCCCTGGAGAGCGAGCCCGATCACGAGGCCCGCCGCGCCGATCGCCGCCAGAAGCGGCGCCATGTTCACCCCGAGCGTTGAGAGCGCGATGAACGCTCCGACGACCAGCGTGCCGCGTCGGAGCGTTTCCACCACGAACTCACGCAGAAGTTCCGAGGTGCTGTGCACGCCTCCCATCGCTCGTCGAGCGATCCGGCCAAGCAGCCGCGACGCGATGAGCGAGGCGAGCAGTATCAAGAGGGCTGTCGCGATCTCGAACCCGACCTTTTGCCCGCCATCCTCGCTCTTCAGCCACGTCACG
Source organism: Paracoccaceae bacterium (assembly GCA_047635895.1). Classification (GTDB taxonomy): domain Bacteria; phylum Planctomycetota; class UBA1135; order UBA1135; genus Saltatorellus. Next base: position 13,137 of record JBLIHL010000095.1, read on the forward strand.
GCCGTCTTCATGGCAGCCTTGACTCCAGTGATTGGTGGAACCGCGACGACGGAGCTCAGATAAGCGTTGGCCTCCGCCGCATCGCCACCTTTCTTATTGAGCGCCGAAATCACGACCTTAATGGAATCGATGAGCTTCGATCGCTCCTGCCGAAGGAGCACGGCCCTCTCCTGGAAGCGAAGTTCGTCCTCGTCGGAAGCTGCCATGAGGCTCGCGACCTCCTCGTCGCGTACCTCGAGGCATGTTTCTTTAAGCAGTGCCATCCAGGTGGCAAGGCGCTCCTGGGTCTGATCCTGGGTCAGCGGCCGTAGCTCTGCCCGTAGCACCTCGATATTGAGAGCCAGCGCCTCCTCGCGCGTGGTCGGGCCGCCTGGGTACGCGCTCGCGCTCGACTCCATCTCACGGAGTGTCGCGAGCTCCCGTTGGGCCAACTCCACGTTGAGGCCGCGGCCGGCAACCAGGGTGGTGACGCGCTCCGCTGCCGACGTGAGAGTTCCCAGGTCGGCTCGCGTCTTCAGAGCGCTCTCGTGTTCCGGCGAGCCCGGCCTGGCGTCCGCTACTTCGAGCAGCCGCGCGCTCTGTTGATTCGCCAGTTCGAGGTAGGTGCGAAGCAGTGCCAGGGCATCGTCGTCGTCAAGGCCGGCAACGAGGTCCTCAAGGTCGTCGATGAGAGCCACTGCTGCCCCCACATCCGCCGGCGGCTCGAAGGCCTCTTGGACGGGGGGGTCCTCCGGTCGCGCTTCGTCGCTGTCCTGGGTCAGGGCAGTCGGGCCGATCGGTGAGGGCCCACCGAAGAGGGGCGCTGCGAGGAAGGCGGCTACGGTGAGGAGGTACTGGGTGAAGCGCATGGGGATCGGGGGGAAGTGGGCCAGCCGTTGAACATGCACGGCCACCAACGCGAAACCTCGGATCACGCTCGCAGAGAACCTGCGGACGCCCTGAGGCGGAGGCTATGAAGTCGCATGGGCTGGGGTAGCTCGGAGCTCACCGTCG
>JBLIHL010000096.1:0-14096 GCA_047635895.1 Paracoccaceae bacterium
ACGATTCACTTTGAAGGGTTCAGAACGATCAAGCGCGCGCACGGGCGCGCGCACCGGCGTAGGAGCCGTGGTGCTGGCGCGAGCAGCGCGGCTTACGGCCCGCTGGGCTGCGCGCCGCGACGACCTCCAACTCGCGGCCCTGGGCCTCTTGACCTGGGCCGCCGTCCAGTGGTACGGACGGGCGCTTGCGACGACCGAATGGGACGACCTGGGCGCCGTCGCGCTCGTGGGCCTGGCGCTCTGGCTGATTCTAGGGAGAAGCCCCCGTCGGTTTCCGGATCTCAGCGACCGCGCAGGCAGCCTGCTGCGCGGCTGCGGCTCCGAGCTACAGGGCCGCGTAAAGGCTGCCTGGCCGCGCATCGGGGTGGACCTCGTAGGGGACCCGCCCTTCGCGAGCGGGCTCCCGCGGCTCTTTTGGGTTCCGGGCGTAGCCATCGCGTCGCTCGGCCTCTTGTTCCTGACGCGTCCTTGGAATGACGGGTTCGAGGTCATCCGCGCCGCGCGCACCTGGGCCTACCCGGTGTACCTGGTCGCCGTCGGCTCGTTCTGGGCGCTCGCGATCATCATCGGCGTCTTCGGGCTGCTGCTCCCGTTCGCGCTCATCTGGAACTGGGCCTGCGCCACCTACCGGGGCCACGACGCCCGCCGCCGCGAGCAGTCCCTGCGCGCGATGGCTGTGACCTTCGCCGCGATGGCGCTTTCAGTGGTGCTCTTCCCGGCGCCCTGGGCCGTCCTGACCGTGGGACTCATGGCCCTCGGTACGGTCGCGCTTCTACACCATCCTGGACAGCCGAAGCTCTCCGTCATCTGGCGACCAAGGGACCGAGCGACGCGTCACCGCTCCGCCGAATGGAGGACCCTTCAATCCATAGAGACGATGGTGATCGCCGGTGCGTGCACCGTCCTGATGACCGTGCCCGCCTTAGGATCACTGACTGAGCAACAGCGCGAACTCGCGCCTCTCACCGCGGCACTGCGCTGGCTGGTCTGCCTCGGTGGCCTCTGGCTAACGCTCGCGCTGGCGGCCTACCGTGTGCACTTCTCCGCGCATGTTTCCCTGGGCGCACCCTCCACTCGGCACCCGCGGCGTATCCGCGTCCAAGGTGGCTCGGACGCCGACCGTGCACTTGCGGCTGACCGCTTCCAGCAAGACGGCTGGCAGGTGCTTGAACTGTCGAACGAGCAGGTGCGTGCCGACGACATGAGGATCGCACTGGACCCAGCGGCTGAGTCGGAGTCCCCCCACTTCGTCGACCTAACCCTCCCCTTCGCGCCGTCGCTCCTCGAGGACAAAGAGGTGCTCTGGCGACTCAAGCGCCGGGCGGATCTGCGCTCGCGCCGCAGCGTCATGAAGGGGCTCAAGGCGATCTTCAAGGAAGCAGCCGCTGGCCTGAAGGGCCCGGGCACTGGCTTCATTGTCGCGCCGCACCAGTGGTTCATGCTGGGTCTCGCGCGCGATATCGCGGACCACGACACGACCGAGGACCGCTCGGTGGAGGGCTTCCTGCAGCCGGAGTACCGCGCGGTCATGACGCCGCGCGCCAGGCACCACCTGTACTTGGTCCTCCAGTCGTCGGGCGTCGACTTGATCTACGTCGAGGACGGCGTCGGCTACCGGCGGCTTTCCCAGGCGCTGCGCGTGATCTTCGAGCTCTTCGACAGGCACGGAGTGGACCGCCGGGTTTCGAGCCGCGACTTCAACACCGTCCACGGAGTGCACGCGATCGTCCACGACGTAACGCCGGACAGCCCGCGAGAGTCCGAGACCTACCCGGAGCCGGACTACGAGTCCGAAACGCGTGCCAGGATCCTGCACCTCTACCGCGACCGCGGCGGCGAGGAAGGCCTGGTGGACGAGCCTGTGGAAACGGACGGTATTCCGCTGCTGGTTTAGATCAGCACGGTTCCAGGTACGAAGTTCAGCCAGCACCACCTGGCCAGCTCCAGGACTTGTGTTCAGCGACCTTCTCCTGAACGCCCTCCCACGCGCGCGTGATGCGCCGGTGATCCCTGACCGCCGGCGAATACTGCTCAGGGTGAGCGAGCACGTATTCGGAGAGCTGTTCAATTTCCACGACCAATGACCCGGGCAGACGTCCATCATTCGAACTGAACTGACCCTGGACGGCCTCTCCCAAGATCCAGACGCTGCAGTCATCCCCTTCCTCCGTGCCCTTAACGTCACGGATGTAGCGATCGATGACCGGGAAGTAGTAAGCGAACGCCTTGCACCCCATGAACATGAAGTCTTCCTGGAAGACTTCAGGCCGCGTCATGAAGTGCTCGTAGGCCTCCGGCAGGGTCAAGTCCCCGAAGTTCCGCCACGCGTGCTGCGCGTCCAGCTGCCCTTCCCATGGATCAAAGTCGGCCTCCACGGGAAGCGGAGCTGACGGACGCCTGCTCCGAAAGCGCTGGTACTCGTCATCACCGACATTCACGGCGCCACGGTACCAGGACGGCTACTCTCGACCCGCTTCGATCGCCCTTCGCCGGTTCTCCATGCGAACGAGCTGGCCACACGCGGCCGCGATGTCGTTACCCAGCGAATAGCGGATGGTGGTCTTGAGCCCTGCCGCCTTGAGAGTGTCCGCGAAGGACCCGATCGCCTGCCGCTCCGTCGCTAGCAGATCCGGGGCGTCATCGATCGGGTTGTACGGGATCAGATTGATGTGCACCGTGAGGCCCTTGACCCAGTCGATGAGCGCGCGCGCATCTTCATGGGAGTCGTTCACGTCGCGCAGCATCAGGTACTCGATCATGACGGCCTGGCGTTGCCGCTCGTTGATGCGGCGGAGCGTTCCGTGCAGCTCATCGAGGCTGAACTTCTTGGCCAGAGGAATCAGGCCTTCACGCTTGGCTTGAACCGCGCTGTGCAGGCTGAGCGCGAGGCTGACCTGGGGGAAGCGTTCGGCGCAGCGCTCCATCGCATCCGGGACGCCGACCGTGGAGACAAGGAGGCTCTTCGGCGACCGGTCAAACATCTTGGGCGACGTGAGCGCTTCGAGCACCGCATGCAAAGTGGCTTCGTTGTGAAACGGCTCCCCCATCCCCATAAATACGACGTTGTCGAGCCGTCGACCCTCGGCAGCCAATCGCTGCCCTGCCTGCAGGACCTGGTCGAGGATCTCCTCCGGACGGAGACTCTGGGCGATCCCCATTTTGCCGGTGGCGCAGAAGGCGCAGGCCGCCGCGCAGCCCACCTGACTCGAAACGCAGAGCGTCGACCGACCCGTCGCGATACGCAGCAGGACGGACTCGATCAGCATCCCCGAGGTGGTCCGAAACAAGAGCTTCGTGGCGCCGTCAATCTGGGAATCTACGGCCTGAACGAGCTCGAGTGAATGGCAGGCGACGCGCTCGGCCGCGGGAAAACGAGACAGGGCCGCCTCGTCCGCCACGAACTTCTTGAGCAGGTCATTGCGCAGCACCCGCACTCGCTGCGGGTCTAGCTGCGCCTCCCTGCGGAGCGCCTCCATGGCGCCGGAATCAAAAAGGCTGACGTCGCTCTGCACGCGGGGAAGTTACCACGGCGGCACCGCACGAGACACCCATGACGGGCTCCATTCAGCACTCAGCGCAGCCTCAGAATGTGACTGAATCGCACCTGGCACCGTATTCACGGGGAAGAAAGACGCGGCGTGGGACGTCCCTGGAGCCGCCTGCGCGTCCCGCCACGCCGCCTCCCGAGCCCTTGGAAATCCCAACCAACCACCGAACCATGCTGTCACTCGCCCTTGCCGCTGCCCTGCTCGTTCCCCAGGAAGCTAACGCCGCGCCCCAGGAAGTCCTGGTCGAAACCGCTCACATCCTGGACAGCCTTCTCGCCAAGGCCACCGGGCCCATGACGCTCACGGTGGGCGATGCGGAGAACCCGCTGACCTACGAGTCGATGGTCAAGCAGTACGCCGAACTGACGGGGCAGCACATCGTGATGAGCGATGACAGCAGCTCGATGCTCCGGCATCAGCTCCACCTCGACCGCACGCTGACGGTTCCGGCCGTCGAGGTTCAAACGACCTTTGAGCATCTCCTGAGGAAGGGAGACTTCGTCCTGACTCCCCTCAAGCAAGAAGGCGCCCGGCTTATCGAGATCGCGAGCCTCTCCACGTCTGCCAGGAACAACATCCGCTCCGCCGCGATTTACCTCGAGCCACACGAGATGCACCTGGCGAACCTGCACCCCGCGATGATGTTCACGACGGTGCTCACGCTCCCCAACGTCGACGTTCGCCAGGTCTCCAACTCCATGCGGACGATGATCACGGATGCGAACACCCAGCAGATGGTGCCGGCCGGCAATTCGAACTCCATGGTCCTCCTCGGCATCGGGCAGAACCTCGTCAGCCTCGTGAACGCGCTGGAGACCATCGAAGCGGCTTCTGCATTGGGGAGCGAGAAATACGTAACCCAGATGGAGCTCATTCGTCTTGAGAATGGAGTCTCCACAGACATGGTGTCGCTCCTCAACGCTGCCTATGACGTGGACCCTGAGAAGCCGAGCCCGCGAGGTCTCAAGTTTCTTCCCCACGCGCGCACGAACTCGATCCTCCTGACCGCACCCGCGGGCCGGATCGCTGGAGTCATGAAGCTGATCGCTGCCCTGGACGCCAAATAGCCCGCGCTGCGGGTGGCTCGACGGGTGGCTGGCCCGTTAGAGTCCCCCAACCGTGAGTACCGCCACCTTCACCTCTGAGATCGAGCGCTCCTTCGACGAGTTCCTGCGCGAGCGGGGACGCGCTCTCGCGAGCAAGGCCAGCCTCAAGCGCCTCATCGAAACCGAGGTGGGGTTCGTGGGCCAGCTCAAGGGACCCGATGGGTCCTACAGCGTGGAAGTGGCGATCGAGGGGCCCGATTCGCCGGGGTGCTGTAGCTGCCCAGATTTCGAAGACGACGGGGTCTGCCCCCACATCTGGGCCGCAGCAATCCTGCTGAATGAGCGCAAATCCGTGCTTGAGGTACCAGCGCGTCGATCCATCGAAAAGCGCTCACTCAAGCGGCTTCAGGCGCTGCGGGGCAGGGTCCAGCGCAAGGCCATGACGGCCTGGGATCTGGCCGAGACAGACTCCTCCCAGCTCGTCTTCGTTCTGGACCTGGAGAAGTCGGGCGACCTGAGCCACGTGCGACTGTTCGTCGAGCGCAAGACCGTCAAGGTCGATGGCACGTGGTCCGCCGGCAAGCCCGTGGATCTCTCTTACTTTGACTTTGAGGAGCTGCAGAGCGGCACGGATCGCCGACTCCTCGGGCTCCTTGGCTACGGACCGAACCGCTTCGGAAGCGCCGCCCGCGACTGGCAGCTCGACCGAGAGGAGCATCGCCTGTCCGCCATTCAAGCGGGGGAGCTGCTCCCCCTCATTGCCCGGGAAGGCCGCTTGGAGCTTCGTGGCAAGCGCGGGCGCCCAACGGGATCGGCTGCTGGATCGGCTGCTGGATCGTCGCTGAGCTACGACGAGGGCGAGCCCTTCTTCATTCACCTGCTGGGTGAGCTCTCGGACCCCGAAGCGCTGCCACTCCTGTTCGTGAACGGGTCGATCGCACGAGGCGAGGAAGAGCACTCACACCGCGAGATCCAGACGGTCCTTCCCGGCAACCTCGCCGTGGCCTGCAATCGGCTCATGCGGACCACGCCTGAGACCGCGAGCCCGATGCTGGCGGACCTTGTCGAGGAGGGCACGATCGCGATCGGCGAGGCGGCACTCGATGACTTCCGCAAGCTGATGGGCGCTCTCCCCGCGGGCGTCTGGCGACCCGCCGGCCAGGACGTGATCGATGCAGAGGCGCTGCCCAGCGGCGACGAGGACCAGCCCGCGTTCGGAGATGAGCCCATCGGCGGCCCCACCGCCGAGCTCAGCGTCCAGGTCAAGAACCCCAAGGGGTCGACCGGCGGCCGGCTCGAGTGCGACATTTCCTTTGAGTACGGCCCGGGGATGCGCGTGTCTCCCGATAGCCGCGCCATCACGATGAAGTGCGGCGAGACCGGGCAGATGGTGCCGCGCGAGCTCGAAGCCGAGGCCGCCCGACTGGCCGAGTACCTGGAGGTGGGCGGACGCAGAAATCGAACGCACCGCGAGCTCGGGCAGGATGGCAGCATCGCGGCGACGCAGTTCCCTACCGTGATCCGCGATCTCCTGGAGCGCGGCTGGCGCGTCAAGGCGGACCAGAAGCTGATTCGAAGCGCGGGCGAGTTCTCGATTTCCGTCACCTCAGGCATCGACTGGTTCGATGTGAAGGGCGGCGTCCAATTCGACGGCGAGGAGGCGTCCTTTCCTGAGCTCCTGACGGCCGCTAAGAGCGGCAAGCGGACGATCGAGCTCAGCGACGGAAGCACCGGAATGATCCCGGAGAAGTGGCTAGAGAGCTGGGGCCTTCTCGGGATGGGCGAGCCCGACGGAGATACGCTTCGCTTCAAGCGCAACCAGGGCTGGCTACTCGACGCCATGCTCGCTGAGCGCGCGTCAGCGGAGATGGACGCAGACTTCGACCTCTACCGCAAGAAGCTCGCGAAGTTCAAGAAGCTCAAAGCCCTGAAGGAGCCGGCCGGATTCCAGGGCGAGCTCCGTCCCTACCAGCGTGATGCGCTCGGGTGGTTCCGCTTCCTGAGCGAGATGGGGCTCGGAGGCTGCCTGGCAGACGACATGGGGCTGGGAAAGACGGTCCAGGTTCTCGCGCTGCTGGAGTCCCGGCGTGCGCGCAGAATACCCAAGGGAGAAGAGCGCCGGCCATCGATCGTCGTCGCACCCCGCTCGCTTGTCTTCAACTGGATCAAGGAGGCCTCGCGCTTCGCGCCGAAGCTCAAGGTGATCGACTACACCGGCAGCGGGCGCCAGGATCGGCTCGCCGCTGCCAAGGGCGTCGACCTGCTCGTCACCACCTACGGGTCGCTGCGCCGGGACGCGCCGGATCTCGCGGAGCGGACGTTTGACCACGTCATCTTGGACGAGGCCACCGCGATCAAGAACGCAAGCAGCCAGTCGGCGAAGGCCGCCCGCCTCCTCCAGGCCGACCATCGCCTGGCGCTGACCGGCACGCCCGTGGAGAACAATCTCCACGAGCTCTGGAGCCTGTTCGAGTTTCTGAACCCGGGAATGATGGGCCGCTCCACCGCGTTCCGCGACTTCGCGGACCGCGGCGAGGAGGACAACGACGTGGCGGAGATTGGCGAGGCGATCCGACCGTTTTTCCTCCGACGGACCAAGGATGAAGTGCTGACGGAGCTGCCGGCCAAGAGCGAGCAGGTGCTGACGATCGAGCTCTCCGCCAAGGATCGCAAGCGCTACGACGACCTCAAGGAGCACTTCCGCAAGGAGCTCCTCGGCACAGCCGACGGCGAGGCGTCCGAAGGCCCCCATGAGGGGGGCCCCGGGGAGAGGGGCCCAGATGGGAAGGGCCCAGATGGGAAGGACCCAGAGGAGATCGACAAGATGCACGTCCTGACTGCGCTGCTCCGCCTGCGCCAGGCGGCTTGCCACCCTGGGCTCATCGATGAGAGCCTCGCCGGCGAGGACAGCGCCAAGATCGAAATGCTGATCCCGCGCCTCCAGGAGCTCGCCACCGAGGGGCACAAGGTCCTCGTGTTCTCCCAGTTCACTTCGCTCCTCGCGATCGTCAAGAAGCGCCTGCGGGACCTCCGCCTACCGTTCGAGTACCTCGATGGCAAGACACAGAAGCGCCAGGAGAAGGTCGAGCGGTTCCAAGCGGATCCGAACATCCCTATCTTCCTCATCAGCCTGAAGGCAGGTGGGCACGGGCTCAACCTGACGGCCTCGGATCACGTCTTCATCCTGGACCCGTGGTGGAACCCCGCCGTCGAGGCCCAGGCCATCGATCGCGCGCACCGCATGGGCCAGACCCGCTCGGTGTTCGCCTTCCGCCTGATCTCCAAGGACACGGTCGAGGAGAGGGTCATGGAACTCCAAGCGAAGAAGCGGGACCTCGCGGACCAGCTCTTCAAGGGCCGAAAGGGCGTCCTCAAGGACCTGACCCGGGCCGACCTGGACGCTCTCCTGTCGTAGCAGGGGCAACCCTGCGGCACCCTGTCTCTCCCGCGCCCGCGGTCTCGCCCGCCCTCGCGCCCACTACCGCCCCGACTCTGGCCGCCGCGCACCGGGGCCATGCGGCCAAATCGGCAGCGGGCGCTGGCGGTGCTCAGGGCCGCTGCCAGTTCGGCAGCGGAGGTGCAGCGCCGGGCAGCTGACACGTGTATTAAGCAGGCTTCTAGCGCCCCTGAGGGCCTTCCAGCCTCCGCCTCGCCCGATCAGAGACCGGTCGGCACGCCCTTTGCACCTCGACCGGCTCGCACACCGCGGAGGCTGCCGGCAGGCGCTCCCGCGTACACATCGTTTCTCCCCCCTCTCCGAACGACTCCTCTCAAGCAGTCACGCATCCCATGGCCAAGCAAATGGTTTTCGAGTCCGACGCACGCGAAGCGATCCTTCGTGGCGTCGAAAAACTCGCCCAAGCGGTCACCACCACCCTCGGCCCCCGCGGACGTAACGCGGTCATCGACAAGGGCTGGGGCGCCCCCACCATCACCAAGGACGGTGTGACGGTCGCCGAGGAGATCCAACTCCAGAACCCGTTCGAGCAGATGGGCGCTCAGCTGGTGAAGGAAGTCGCCAGCAAGACGAGCGACGTCGCCGGCGACGGCACGACCACCGCGACGCTTCTGACGCGCTCACTGTTCCGTGGCGGCCTCAAAGCCATCACGGCGGGCGCGGCTCCGGCTCGCCTGAACGCCGCCATGCAGGACGGCGCCGCCAAGGTCATCGCCAAGCTCGAGAAGATGGCGAAGCAGGTCGGTGGCAGCGAAGAGATCAAGCAGATCGCCACGATCTCGGCCAACAACGACCCGGCCACGGGCAAGTTGATCGCGGACGCCATGAAGAAGGTCGGTCGCGACGGTGTGATCACCGTCGAGGACGGCAAGAGCATGGAGACTGTCGTCGAAATCGTCGAGGGCATGCAGTTCGACCGCGGCTACCTCTCGCCGCACTTCGTCACGGCACCTGACGAGATGGAGGTCCAGTTCGACAACGCGCTGATCCTCATCAACGAAGGCAAGATCTCGAACGTGCAGTCGCTCGTTCCGATCCTCGAAGCCAACAAGGACAGCGGCCGTCCTCTGCTGATCATCGCCGAGGACGTCGAGAGCGAAGCTCTTGCGACCCTGGTCGTGAACAAGATGCGCGGTGTCCTCCAGGTCTGCGCCGTCAAGGCCCCTGGCTACGGCGACCGTCGTAAGCAAATGCTCCTCGACATCGCTGCCCTCACCGGCGCCACGGCGATCATGAAGGACACGGGCATGGAGCTTGAGCAGGTGACTGTGCAGCACCTCGGCTCGGCTCGCCGCCTCACCATCACGTCCGACGCCACGACCATGGTCGGCGGCAAGGGCAAGAAGGAAGACGTCATCGCGCGCGTCGATCAGATCCGTGCGGAGATTGAGAACACGACGTCGGACTACGACCGCGAGAAGCTCCAAGAGCGCCTCGCTAAGCTGACCGGCGGCATCGCCCAGATCAACGTTGGCGGCGCTACGGACACCGAGGTGAAGGAGCGCAAGGCCCTCATCGAGGACGCCCTGCACGCCACCCGCGCAGCCGTGGAAGAAGGCGTGCTGCCCGGTGGCGGCATCGCTCTCCTGCGCGCTCGCGAGGTCGTCAAAGAACTCAAGGTTCGCGACGACGTCGACTACAACCTCGGCCTCGACACGCTCTACGAAGCCCTCTCCGGGCCGATCGAGCAGATCGCCGAGAACGCTGGCCACGAGGGCAAAGTGGTCGCCCACCGTGTTCTCCGCGAGAAGAAGCAGTCCTTCGGCTTCAACGCTCTCACGGGCGAGTATGGCGACATGCTCGCCATGGGCATCATCGACCCGGCCAAGGTGACCAAGTCGGCGCTCCTCAACGCGATCAGCGTTGCCACGCTCCTTCTCACCACCGACGCACTCATCGCCAACAAGCCAGATCCGAGGCCTGCCGCAAGTGGCGGCGGCGGCGAGATGGACGGCATGGACGACATGGGCGGAATGGGAGGCATGGGAGGAATGGGCTTCTAGGAGCCTGACCCACCCCACCACCACTCTCTTCGTCACCACCCCACTCCCCCACAACCTCCAACCACACACACACGACCATGGCCAAGCAGATCATGTTCGACGATGCCGCCCGTCAGAAAATGAAGGCAGGCATCGAGAAACTCGCCAAGACGGTTCGCGTCACTCTCGGTCCGGCCGGGCGCAACGTCATCCTCCAGAAGAGCTTCGGCTCACCCCACGTCACCAAGGACGGTGTTTCGGTCGCCAAGGAGATCGAGCACGAGGACCCGTTCGAGAACATGGGCGCCAAGCTCGTTCTCGAGGTCGCTAATAAGACCAACGACGTCGCAGGTGATGGCACCACGACGGCGACGGTGCTCGCTTCGGCCATCTTCAACGAAGGCCTGAAGTACGCCGCCACGGGTGTCTCTACGATCGAGCTGCGCAGCGGCATCGACAAAGCCGTCGCGAACGCCGTCGAGTCCATCGCCGCGCAATCGCGCAAAGTGAAGACGAAGGCCGACAAAGCCGCCGTTGCAACGATCAGCGCGAACAACGACCCGGAGACGGGCGAGCTCCTCGCCGAGGCCTTTGACAAGGTCGGCGACGAGGGCGTCATCACCGTTGAGGAGAGCAAAGGGATGGAGACATTCCTTGAGCACGTCGAGGGCATGGAGTTCGATAAGGGCTACCTTTCGCCTTACTTCGCGACTGACCTTGGGAAGCTCGTTGCCGAGTACGAGGACGCACACGTCTTCATCTGCAACAAGAAGATCTCGACCGTCCGTGAGATGGTGCCGGCCCTTGAGGCTGCGATGCGCAGCGGCAAGCCGCTCCTCATCATTGCCGAGGACATCGAAGGCGAAGCCCTTACGGCCCTCGTCATCAACCGTCTCAAGGGCGTGCTGAACGTCGTCGCCGTCAAGGCGCCGGGCTTTGGCGATCGTCGCAAGTCGTACCTCGATGACATCGCGGCCCTGACCGGCGGCGTCTCGATCACCGACGAGATCGGCATCCCGCTCGAGCAGGTCACGGTCGAGCACTTCGGTAGCGCGGCTCGCGTCGTCGTCGGCAAGGACTCGACGACGATCGTCCAGGGCGCCGGCAAGAAGAAGGCCGTCCAAGATCGTGCCAAGCAGATCCGCGTCCAGATCGAGAAGTCGACCTCGGACTACGATCGCGAGAAGCTCGAAGAGCGCCTCGCCAAGCTGACCGGTGGCGTCGCCGTCATCCGCGTCGGTGGCAAGACCGAAGCCGAGATGAAAGAAAAGAAGGACCGTGTCGAGGACGCTCTCAACGCGACCCGCGCCGCGATCCAGGAAGGCATCGTCCCCGGTGGCGGCGTCGCGCTTCTGAACGCAGCCGAAGCCGTGAAGGCCGGTCGCTACAAGAACGACGAGAAGTTCGGTGCGCTCATTGTTCAGCGCGCACTGGAGGCCCCGTGCCGCCAGATCGCCGAGAACGCCGGCGTCGACGGTTCCGTGGTCGCTGAGACCATCCGCGAGAAGGGTAAGACGATCGGCTACAACGCGCTGACCGGCACCTACGAGGATATGTTCAAAGCAGGCGTCATCGACCCGGCCAAGGTCGTGCGCTGCGCTCTGCAGAACGCAGCCTCGATCTCGGGACTGCTCCTCACCACCGACTCGATGATCACCGACATCAAGGACGAGAAGACGGTCGCAGGATCCGTCGCCTGATCTAGCCTGCGGTGAAGCACCACCGCGAGGCCTGATCGAGATAACTAACGGGGGCGACGGAGCGATGACCCGCTCCGCCGCCCCCCACGACTGCCCGGGCGCTTCGCGCTGTCCGGACGACCCGACTGCCGTCACTGCCGAGCTGCAAGCCAGAACAGAATGAGCCAGAAACGCGATTACTACGAGGTCCTTGGCGTGTCGAAGGACGCGGCGCAGGCCGACATCAAAAAGGCCTATCGCAAGCTCGCGATGAAGTATCACCCGGATCAGAATCCGGATGACAAGGACGCAGAGGCGAAGTTCAAGGAGTGCGCAGAGGCCTATGACATTGTCTCGGACGTGGAGAAGCGCCAGCGCTACGACCAGTTCGGGCACCAAGCGTTCGCCCAGGGCGCCGGCGGTGGTGGCGGCGCGGGCGGCTTCACCAACGTTGAGGACATCTTCTCGGCGTTCGGCGACATCTTCGGTGGCGGAGGTGGCGGCGGCGGCGGCTTCGGCAACATGTTTGGCGGAGGCGGAGGTCGACGCGCTCGCGGGCCTGCGCGCGGCCGCGACCTGCGTATTGTCCTCGATCTCACGCTCGAGGAAATCGACGAGGGTGTCACCAAAACGGTCGCACTCAAGCGGATGGAGGGCTGTGAGCCGTGCTCCGGCTCAGGTGCCAAGCCCGGCACCGGTAAGACCAACTGTTCCACCTGCAACGGACGCGGACAAGTGTCCCGCAGCGCCGGGTTCTTCCAGATGGCGTCGCCCTGCCCCACGTGCCGTGGCGCAGGCCAGGTCATCGAGTCCCCGTGCCAGACCTGCAGCGGAAGCGGCGGCGTCCAGTCACGCACGGAGATAGAGATCCAGGTGCCACCAGGCGTCGAGGAAGGCGTGCAGCTGCGCGTCACCGCGGAAGGCGACGCAGGGCCCAATGGCGCGGCCCGCGGCGACCTCTACTGCGTGATCCGCGAGAAGGAGCACAAGGTGTTCCAGCGCTCCGGACCGGACGTCCTGACTGAGGTTCCCTTCTCGTTCCCCCAGCTCGCACTCGGTGACAAGGTTGAGATCCCCACGCTTCGTGGCAAGGTCGAGATGACCGTGCCCGCGGGTACCCAGAGCGGCAAGGTCTTCCGCCTTCGCGGTCAGGGACTCCCGCGCATGGAGGGTCGCGGCAAGGGCGACCAGCTGCTGCGCGTGTTTTGCGAGATCCCCGAGAACATCACGGATCGCCAGAAGGAGCTCCTGGAGGAATTCCACGAGATCGACGGCGAGACAAGCGGCAAGCGATCCTTCTTTGATCGCGTGACCGATTACTTCAAGTAAGCCCCATGGCCTTTGGACGACGCAAGCGCAAGGAGACTGATGCAATGAACAGCACCACCGACAACGGCGACGTGACGCCGGGCACATCGCCTGACGCATCGCAAGACGGCGACGAGGATCTGAAGGGCGGCTTCGGCGCCGCTGAGGCGGAGGCCCTCGGTGATTTTGCCGAGAACGCCGAGGAGATCGAAGAGCTCTCTGAGCTCGAACAGGCCATCCGCGAGCGCGATGAGGCGAAGGCGCTCTGGCTGCGAGCCCAGGCGGACTACCAGAACCTGCGTCGTCGAACCCAGGCGGACATCGATGCGGCCGTGCTGCGTGCGAAGACTGAAGTGCTGGGCGAGGCCGTCACGGTATTGGACTATCTCGATATGGCCCTGGCAGCAGAGGTCACGAGCGATGACGCCAAGAACCTGAAGATCGGCGTCGAGATGACGCGCGGGCAGCTCCAAGGACTCTTCGATCGCTTGAACGTCAAGCCGATCGTAGCAGCCGGAACGTTCGACCCTGCGGTCCATCAGGCACTGTCCACGGTCGAGACCACGGACCACGAGCCGGGCACGATCGTCGAGATGGTGCGCGGTGGCTGGCAAATGGGCGAGACCGTCCTGCGCTTCGCGCAGGTGCGCGTGGCGGCCAAGCCAGAAGGTCCAAAGGACGTTGAAGCCGTGGCGGTCGAGCCTCAGGCTGAAGAGGAGGAATAGCTCAATGCCAACGTACGACTACCGATGCAACGCGTGCGGCCACTTGTTTGAAGAGTTCCAGATGATGAGCGAGGCCGAGCTCAAGAAGTGCCCCGAGTGCAAGAAGAACAAGCTGGAGCGGCTGATTGGCGCTGGCGCGGGCTTCCTCTTCAAGGGTTCCGGGTACTACCTGACCGACTACCGCTCCAAGTCCTACACGGACGCGAAGAAGGCGGACAGTGGCGGCGGAGACTCGGGCAAGAAGTCGGAGAAAAAGTCCGACAAGAAGCCTGACAAGAAGCCTGGGCCGAAGTCTGAATAGTTTCCGCAGTACCGTTCCGGAACCAAAGCTGCGGGAATGAAATGGAAACA
>JBLIHL010000097.1:0-13966 GCA_047635895.1 Paracoccaceae bacterium
AGCTTCGGTATTCGCTCTCCGGGCCCGGCCGGCGGCGCGCGCCCCTGGGCCCTCGAACACCCGTCTCCCCCACCGCCATTCCCCGCGCTGGCTTGACTCTTCGCCTTCCTCCGCACGGAAGCCAGGAACTCGGGGGACCGTCTCCGGATCGGTGATCACTGAGATCATGTGCCGCCCCCCATGGCAACGTGGGCGGGCGCAAAACGTCCTCTGCGAGAACCCGCTTCAAAAGATCCGCTCAGCGAATGTATGTCGGCCCCTTAGCGCTTGATCCCGGGGACTCATCCCTTGGGCCCTGCGAATCCGAAGCGTCGACTTGCCTTCCGTTCCTTGACGATCACTGGACGCGGCACCACTTGGTCCCGAAGCGGTAACGCTGGTGCCAGCACCCCTTGATACGTCAGCTGATGCTCACGCGGATGAGGCACCAGCGCCGCTAGCTCAGCCTCATCTTCAGCCCGGTCGAGCGCAGCCTTCGCCCGGCGGACGTAGGACGCTGAGACGGCCCGCAAGTGGGCGCGAGTCACGTCGCGGCAGAGGCTCGCATCCATGGCCATCGCCAGTCGGAGCGGCTTGGGTACGGACAGGACCCACTCGCGGATGGGGACATCCGGGAAGACTCGGTCGACAAGATGGGCCGCGGTTTGCGCCATCTGCCGCCCGCCGCAGGACTACTGGAAGTGGACACCTACGGTCGCGTCTTGCCCGAAGTGCCGCTGGCTCCCGAGACCGACAATGCCCACATGCAGACGTGAATGGCTCGCAAGGAGCCCGACGGAACTTACCTCGTTCCGCATCTACTGGCGCACGCCGTCAAGCGCTACTCCGCGGGCGGTGAAGTGCTGTAGACGTTTCCGACGGACGTCGAGGCGCTGGGCGGGCGCGTCGCGGAGAACTGGCCCTTCACCGCGATCCGGCTGCCCTCTGGTGGCATCCAGGTCGGGTGTCCCCACGCCAACAAGGTCGTGGAGTTTGACGCCAACGGCCAGCGGCTCCCAGGGACACCGATGCGTCAGGAGTCGCGCTACAGGGAGTACTCGAGCGTCACGATGGACGACAGAATCGGATACTCGAGACGCAGTCGGTGTAGGACGAATTCACTCGGGTCCCACTCCAGGCGGTCGAAGACGAAGTCCCGCATCCTGTCGTAGCCCGGGACCTCGGGCGTGCGCACGACGTCGGTCGCTAATCCGATCCGCTCGCTTCGCTCGGTGACGGGCAATCGATGTTCGGTCGTTCCGCGCCCCCAGCCCAGGTCGCCGCGAACCTGCACCTCGGGGTCAGCGCCACCGAAGAGGTCGCGGTGCACGAGGAAGTCGAAGATGAGAAGGCGGGCCGGGCACGAGACGTTCACCATGGCCCCCGCCTGTGCACTTCCCTCCTCAGGGCTCAGGGCGCCGACGGGTCGCACGACGTCGCCCATCACGCACGACACGGCGCCGGTCAATCCGATCTCGGATGGGACGACGTCGTATTGATAGCCACCCTCGTCGGTGACCCTGGTCTCGATGCGAATCCCGGGGTCACTGAGGAACAACTCCGCTTCCTCCGCCGATGCGTTGGTCACGTCGAAGAGCGGTTCGACGACGGCCTTACGCGATGTGCGCAGGTCGTCCTGCCGCGGCAGGGTGAGGCCGAGCGGCCAGCGGAGCGCGGGGCGCAGAAGCTCGAGGCCGATGAGCCCGCGGAGGTTCGCCATATCCGCATAGCCTCGCTTGGCGGACGGGGCGAGAAACGCCGTTCGAAGCTGCACCTGGGCCGAGGAACCCCATACGTACGTGTTGCCTTCGTAGGCCGCGCGTCGGTGCAGGAGGTCCGCCTCGTGCCTTCCCTCTCTCGTGTGGGCGGCGACCAGCATGTCGAATCGCTTTCGATCTCCAGCATGGATCTTGATCACCCGATCGAGCTGCTCCTGCGCGTCGGAGACCTGCGACGTGATCGCCTTGGAAACACCGCTCCTGCGCGCAGCCACCAGGAAGGACCGGATGCCGGCGGCGCCTGGAAGGAACCGAGCCGCCGCAAAGCTGTCGTTGCACTGGACGGCGTTGTAGACCCGCCAGCCGAGCGCCTTGTCGATACCGAGGGCGTGCTGCAGCTCGGACGCGCGCGATACGGGTCCAGGAAGCGCGTCGATAACGTCACCAAGTCGTCGACGGAGCTCGCCGATCGCAGCGGTGGATGCCACCTCAAAGGCGGCGTCCGGGGCTGTTGCCACGGGCCTGGTCGGCGCATCTTGGGGGCTGGCTGCTTGACGTTTTCGGGCCATGAGGCACGTAGTCTGCACGAGGCTCAGCCTCGATCCCACAGAAGTTTCCTGAAACCTCTCCCGAAACGAACTGAGAGCGCTAGGGTGGCGTGGACCTGTGGCTCATCTTGTTGCACAAATTGTGCGGTGAGGCACGGGCTCCTTGCTTCAGACCCTCCTTCGATCGAATCGTCATGAAACGCTTAACGACCATCGCCCTCGGGGCTTTCCTTCTGCCCGCGATGACCGGGACCGCCTCTGCTCAGCTGTTTGCTGGGTATTCGGGAGGCGAGTCCTACTTCGAGGACTTCGAGGCAGGGACATCCGGCGCCGTGCCCGCCTTCAACCTCTTCGAAGCATTCGCTGCCGCCGCTAATGACGCGAGCGGGTTTCTCTGGCTGTCGGGCCCCAACCCCGCCAGTCCGTTCACGTCGAGCTTGTTCCGGTGGGACTACGGGAGCATCAACGAGCCGGTGGAGCTGGGCCCTATCTTGGACCCTTCGTCGATTGGGTACCGTTGGGACGGTCTCGCGTACGACAACCACACGGATACGCTCTACAGCGTTCTCGCGTTCCCTCCGTTCGGCGCGCCTCCCACCGCACGGGGCCTCTATACCCTCGACCCGGTCACCCTTCAGGCCGTCCAGGTGCTGCCGTGGTCCGGCGTTTCCATCTCTGCGCTGGCCTACAACAGCGCCGACAGGACGCTCTACGCGCTAGACGACGTGGGTCTCCAGATCGTCCGGGTCGACCCGGTACTCGGAACGATCACGCCTGTGCCAGGCTCGGCCTACCCGATGGGGATCGTTGACCTCGACGGCTGCGCCGCCGGTGGCAACCGCGTGTACATGGTGGACGACGATGACATGGGGGAGGTGCTGGTCTTCAACCTGACCACCGGCATGTACGAGTCGAGTGCTTCGTTTACAGCGCCGTTCGCCTCGGGCGCGTGCGCAGCCGCGTGGATGCCTAACAACGCCCAGGGCACGACGGCGACCTACTGCACGCCAGCGAACTTGAACTCCACGGGTGCACCCGCGGTCATGGAGGCCAGGGGAAGCAACTACGCGCTGGACAACGAGATGACTCTCGTCGCATCGTCGCTCCCCACAGGTGCGTTTGGATTCTTCCTTACGAGTCAGACATCGGGCTTCAGCGCGAACCCGGGCGGGAGCCAGGGAAACCTGTGCATCAGCGGTGCCATCGGCCGCTACGTGGGCCCGGGCGAGATCAAAAACACAGGCCTCTCGGGTGAGTTCTCGCTCGGCCTTGACCTGCTGCAGGTGCCAACGCCGACCGGACCCGTCGCGGTCATGCCCGGCGAAACCTGGTACTACCAGGGATGGTTCCGCGACGCCGTTGGCGGAATGGCGACCTCGAACCTGACCGATGGCGTTTCGGTGATGTACCTGTGATCAGCGCGCACCCGGGCCGGACACGTAGCGTCTTGGTCCGGGCGCAACAGAAACGGTAACGTGGGCCGCAGCAGGCCCCAATCCACGATCCGCTTGGCGAGATCCTCCAAACCATGAACATGCAAACGGTCGTGGGCCGCGCGATGACGATCGCCGCCCTTTGTCTTTCGACGGGTGTCACAGGGGCTCGTCCAACGTGCCTATCGCAGGACACGTCCTCGCCTGGGTCGTCGATCCAGCAGCTGCGTACGGCTTACTTCGGACTCGAGGACGAGTTCAAAGAAGCGCTGTCGAACTGGAGCGTCGAGTACAGGACTCGCAAAGCTGCGGCTGATGCCGCAGAGGCGAGAGGTGAGCGCTCAGCGTTCGTCGCGCCCGAGCGTGTCGAAGCTGGGTTCCTCCCACGATTCGAGCGGCTGGTCGAAGCGGGCTCGGCGGATGCCCAGGTGTGGATCGTGCTCCAGCACCGGCTGCTTCCCGTCTCGGGCGAGGAAGCTCGAAGAGACAAACGGCGCCGTGTGCTTCTAGCGCTGGCCGGTGACCTCGCGCGCGAGACCCAGCTGGCGCTCGCGATGGAGCTGTCGCAGGACGGTCTCTTGAGCGGGGGTGGAGATGTCCTTGAGAAGGACGAGTGCATCGCCCTCATGGGGCTGATGTACGCGTCCGCGACCGATGAGGAAGTCAGGGGAGTGTCCGGCTACTACCGCGCGGCGCTACTCGACAACCGCAGCGGCCCGCGAGAGGCGAGGCGCGTGGCGATGTCAGCGTACCGGGACGTGGCAACTCAGCTCCCAGACTCCGACTGGGGCCGTCGAGCGTACGGGAAGGTGTTCAACTTCGAGAAGCTCAACATCGGGCAGACCGCGCCGGGGATCGAGGGCACCGATGTCGATGGGAATCCCATGCGGCTCAGCGACTTCGCCGGGAAGGTGGTCCTGCTCGACTTCTGGGGTTTCTGGTGAGGCCCCTGTGTGGGGATGATCCCCCACGAGAAGGCGCTCGTGAAGCGCCTGGTCGATGAACCGTTTGCGATTTTTGGCATCAACACTGACCCCGCGGACGTCTACCGCGAAAAGCGCACGTCGTTCGGCGTGAACTGGCCGTCGATCCATGACGGCGGGGTGACCAAAGGACCGATCGTTCGCCGATGGGGCGTGACCGGGTTCCCGTCCATCTACCTCCTCGACCATCTGGGCCGGATCCGATTCAAGGGTCTCGCCGACAAGGATTTAGACGCGGCCATCGAACAGTTGCTCGCCGAGGAGCGCGGTGACCTTCCGTCACCCGCCACCAACGATCTGCTCGATGCGAGCCTTGTTCCCGCTCAGGCTGGCGCGGCGGCGAGGACGAACCCGAAGGTCGGTCGCTTGAAAGCGCTTGGCGGAAAGGCGAGCGACGGCGGCCTCTGATCAACGCCGAGCGTGATCCGAGGTGATGCAGCGGCGCGTTCGATGGCAATCCCGACCGTCATCGAGCGCGCCGCTGTACCCATGTTAGACACCCCAAATCTGGCCGGACCCGATCGACGCAATGTCGGCACACCAGGGTGCTGTATCCGTTCCTGCCGTAACCCAGACCTCTACGCTATGCGCCGCCTAATTCTCTGCACTACTACTCTTCTGGCCTCCGCATCACTTGCCAACGCCCAGGTTACCTTCACTGATGTGACGGACGCCGCCGGAGTGAATGTCCCCCATGGCGCGAGCGTCCCAACCATTGGGGGTGGAGAGCCCTTCGGCTCAGAGCAGCTTCAGATGTCCGGTGGCGCCGCGGCCGGAGACTTCAACGGTGACGGGTGGGTCGACCTCTTCGTGACGCGACTCGATGCGCACGACGTGATGTTCCTCAACCGCGGCAACTCGCCGAGTGGACAGCATCGAGGTTTCCTTGATGTCACGGAGCGCTGCTTTGCTGCCGCTGGGCCCGGTCCCCGAAGCAATGGTGCGGTGTTTGGCGATGTCGATAACGATGGCGATCTAGACCTGTACCTAACCGCATACGGAACCACGCGCTATCAGCTTTGGATCAACGACGGCGCGGCCCACTTCACGGAGGAAGCGCAACGCCGGGGCGCGGCGATCGAGACGGCGCATCTGCATGCGGGCCAGAGCCCGACCTTCGGTGACTTCGATCGGGACGGTTGGCTCGACCTCTACGTGGGCGAGTGGATGCCTATGGACCCCGCTGCCGCGGTGACGCCCCACGCTCGACTGCTACGCAATCGAGGCGCGAGCGCTCCCGGCCAGTTTGAAGATGTCACGGTCAGCGCGGGCCTCTCGCTCGGGGTCGAAACAGGGACCGGTCTAGGTGGCTTGGCGACTGGCGTCTTCCAATTCACACCCCGGTTTTCCGACCTGGACGATGACGGTTGGCCGGATCTTGCCATCGCAGGGGACTTCGGGACGAGTCACCTCTTTTGGAATAACGGTGACGGGACGTTCCACGAAGGCACAGCGTTCGCCGGCGTCGCCGGTGAAGAGAACGGCATGGGTGCAACGATCGCCGACTTCAACGGCGATGGACGCCTCGATTGGTTCGTCACCTCGATCTACGATGCGAACAACACCTGCGCCTCAGGCGGATGCGCTTGGGGTGCATCTGGCAATCGCCTGTACATCAACTTGGGTGGACGGCGATTCGCGGATCGTACGGACGCCGCCGGTGTACGCGATGGCGGATGGGGCTGGGGCACGACCGCCTTCGACTACGACAACGATGGCGACATCGACCTTGGGATGACCAATGGCATCCAGTGGGAAGGTCTCACCGTCGAGGACCCGTACAACCATGATCCCATGCGCTTCTGGCGCAACGACGGTGGCGCCTTTACGGAGGTTGCCGCGTCCTGCGGCCTGACCTCCACGGCAGCGGGCAAGGGGTTCCTGGCGCTCGACTACGATAGGGATGGCGATCTCGATCTTTACGTTGTGCACAACTCAGGCCTGCCGGTGCTGTACCGCAACGATGGCGGCAATCGCAACGACTGGCTACAGATTGAACTTCAGGGAACTAGTTCGACTCGCGATGCGGCCGGTGCGCGGGTCGAGCTGACGCTAACCCCGGGCGCCCCGTCCCAAGTGCGCGAGCTGAGCCTCGGCAGCAACTTCCTTTCGCAGGACGAAGCGCTGATTCACTTTGGTCTCGGGGCTCCTGACACGGCCTCAATCGCCCGCGTCGTGGTGCGCTGGCCGAGCGGCCGCGTCACCACCCGTACGCTCGTCCCTCGAAATCAGCGGATCACGCTCGTCGAGCCCTAGGGGCCCCACCCAGAGCGTGTACTCAAGCGTCACGATGGACGAGGGGACCGGTACCGACGGATAGGTCTTCCAAGCGGGCAGTCGATGTGGCGTCCACGGTACCTGGGGCACCCATTTCCATCAGGCACCCTCCCCCACAGCACCCGGCGCGGCGCGCATGGTCGGTTCTACACTTCAGCGAGGCACCTGCCAGCACCTCGACGCGGCGCTGGCAGGCCGCACATGCCTCAGCTTTGAACGACCTCCAGCCAGCACCCTCCCGAAGAGTGCCGGCCGTTCTCATTCCACCGGACCCCGCGGCGCGCGCTGCTCAACCGCTGCGCGCTACTTCCCGAAGTCCAGCCGCCCCTGACGAGGCGGCTGACGAGGCGGCTGACGAGGCCGCTTCGGTATTCGCTCTCCGGCCCCGGTCGGCAGCGCGCGCCCCTCGGCTTGCGAGCACCCGTCTCCCACAACGCCATTCCCCGCGCTGGCCTGACTCTCGGCCTTCCTACCGCACGGAAGCCAGGAACTTGGCCACCGTCCCTGATCGGTGATCACTGAGATCATGTGCCGACCCCCATGGCGTGGAGGGGCGACTCATGGGTGACTACGGTCGCCCGTCAGCCCCGGCGGGGCTTCGCCCGAATGCGCGAACGAATGACTTCGGCGTATGAGCGTAGCCTCCTGCGGTGTCGTCGCAACGGACCAGCGACGATCGCCAGCTCCCCCACGCCGGCGACGTGAGCGGCCTCGGACCGTCCTATCCTTCTGCCCGCCCCCTTGGGGGGGGGCACGCTGGCGCGCCGATCGACGGTGTCACCCGCCCCAGGCCTGTAGCGCTGAACAGTCTCCGTTCAGCGTCTCAGCGGAAAGTCACGCCGACTGCATCGGTGAAGTTCGACGTGAGCGCCGGGTTCGCGTCGCGATACCACGCCTGGAAACTCCAGGTCTCGCCCGCGGTCACGGTGACGAGGCCTGTGGGTGTCGGCGTCAGCGAAAGGTCGAGGGTGAGCGAGAACGAGCCGCTCATTCCGCTGCTCAACACCTGCCCCGGACCGACATAGCGGCCGACCGCCCCCCCGAGACAGAGGGTTCCTTGGCTGTTGCCCGCTTGGGCTACGAATCCCTGGGTTTGGCTGGTCAGAAAGAAGCCGAACGAGCCAAAGGGCAGAGAGCGCGCGCCAATCCTGATGTCATTCAGGGTCACAGTCTCGCTCCCGAGGATCGTCATCGAGCCAGGCAGGCCCGTGGAATTCGGGACTGCGGGGGAGCAGTACGCCGTGCCGATCGATTCGCAGCGGTCGAGGATCCCGTTGGCATTGAGATCGAGCGAGAGGGGCATGCCTGTTGCATCACAGGCTGTGCCGGCCCAGTACTGCTCGGCGAGCAGGTAGGCCTCGGCGCCAATTTCCTGGCCCATCTGGCGGCCCGGGAGATCGTCGGCGGGTGGGTGGATGCCGCCCCAGATCCGCGAGAGTGAGCACTGGTCCGAGGCATCGTAGTAGGACGCCCACTGCAGTCGGACATCGACGCTGGGGCCGTCCTCGAAGACGAGGAACTGGTCCTGCTGGCAGACGAACTCCCCCAGTCCGTCGGGGAAGTAAGGGGACCCGGTCAGCTGGTGCATCACGACCGCGGCCGCTCGACTGTAGGTGCTATGGCCGGAAACGTAACCCGCGAAGGGCGGTGTCACGAAGGTCGGGCGCTGGTAGGGCCACCAGTTCTCAGCGAGGATCCAGTCCACGCCCGCCACGTCGACCAGAGGGTCGTTGATGAAGCGCGGGCCGCGCCACGCGAGCACTGTGATCTTGCCTTCCTGGCCAACCAGGTGCTCGTGCCGCTGTCCGGACGCCGTCGTCGCGGAGGTGACCACCTCGACGTAGCCGGGATGCAGGTTGATCCCGTCGGGGTGGTAGCTCGGCTGCTGGGAGTCGCTGCGCTGACCCAAGTCAGCGAGGTATCGCAACGCGCTGATCGGGCGAAGGTAGTCGTACCAACCCTTGACGCCCCAGGACGCGATCGCCGAATCGTGCATGGCTCCTGCCATCGCAAGGTAGGACTTGGCGCACCACTCGAGATCGCCAACCACGGCGCCCGCTCCGCCGACGCGCTTGGTGAACGACGGGTGATCGGAGACTTCGTTCAGGAGCACAAACCAGTGACCCGGCGGGGTCTCGGAATCCGGGCCGTCGGCCCAGAACTCGGCCAGCACGCGTGCGAAGTCGCCGCGCGGAACCATCTGGGTCTGGTAGGGCTGCCCGGTCACGGGATTGTTCGCGTAGCCCGTGCCCCAGTCGCCGCCTTGGTAGTAGTCGTAGAAGCTGGGTGCCTGCGATGGCGCGGCCAGCGGTGCGTTACCGATCGAGGCCGGCGACGCGTCGATCATCACGCCGTCCGACGGATCCAGGTGAGCGGACCAGACCGAGACCATCTCGAAGCCATTCCGGTAGCGGTCCAGTGCGTCGTTGATCGCCGGGGGCGGCCCCGGGTCCTTGTACAACCAGTAGTAAAAGCCGTCGCGCTGACGGATCGTCGCCTCGTTTTCGGACAGCGACCAGTTCGAGACGATGCCCCACTCGGGTGAGAGGAACTCGGGGTAGCCGAAGGGGATCACGTTGCCCGACTGATCGACGAAGAACTGGAGGCTCAGTGGCTGCCAGCGGTTCGGTTCGGTCAGGCTCGGGTTACCCGGTAGATCCGGCACCAGCGGCGCGTTGATCGGGGTGTAGAACTGGTTAGCGTAGTCGGCTGCCTCGTTGGAGTTGTCAGCCGCGCCATAGCCCAGGACGACTTGAGCGATCCTGTTTCCAATCTCCGCCGGCGTGTTGCCTGCGGTTGAGTTGTTCGTCTTGTCGTAGCCCAGCGTGTCCATCAGCTGGTCGTACAGCGGGAGCATGACCGTGGCGCCGGGCGAGCTGGCGAAGCGCACCTTGACTATCTGATAGCACGCGTGACTGATGGCCTCGCTGCGCCACAGCTCTACGTTGGGCGAAGTGGTGGCGTGATCCTCCTGGAAGAGGACCGGCTGGGCGATGGGGTCATAGGTCGCCCACGCGTCCCACACGGAGAGCGACAAGTGGTAGAGGTTGCGCGCGTGGACGGTCGGGCGCGCGAGGTCGTTGCGGATCGACTCCAGCAGGATCTCGTTCCACTGACGTGCGACCGATTGCTGCATGGGCGCCGGCCCAGGTCGAACGGGCGCGGCCGCGCCGAACGCGGGAGCGGGCAGGGCCAAGAACGCGAGCAGGACCACCGCGAGACGTAGTTGAGTCCAGGGGAACGAACGGGAAGCGGGGATCATGTTCGGATCGTGGGTATGCACCAGGAATTCGCAGGGGTTGCCGCGATGTTCCACCAAGACTACCGGACAACTCGAACAGCGGCGGCTCCGATTTGAGACACGCTGCGTCCGTGATCGCCGTTGATAGACAGAACGGGCGCGAGGCGGGGTGCCACGCTTCGCGCCCGTCCCGTCAGGTCAGTCGAACGTCAAGGACCGGGCGCCCGAGAAATTCGATGTCGCGATGCCTATCAGCGAGTCCCGGTACCAATACTGGAGGTAGCGGGTGTCGCCAGCCATCACAGCCTCGGTACCCATCGAAGTCGGAAATGCGGTCAGGTCCGGGTCGAACGACACCATTCCGGAAGCACCAGAGTTGAGGACGTTCCCCGCGAAGCGCGCCGACCGTGGCGCTCGCAATACGGAGGCTGCCCAACGGATAGGTCTTCCAAGCGGGGTGTCGACACAGCCCCGCCCATAGCCAGAGACCCGTTTCTTCACCAGCACCCCCCCCCAGAATGCTGGCGGATCTCATGCCATCGAGCCGCGCAAACTCGCCGCCCGAGCGCTGCTCTACCACGGCGCCCTGCTCCACGACGTCCAGCCGCCCCTGAAGAAGCGGTCCCAAGAGACAGCTCGGGTTTAGCTGCACAGAAGACATGGGTGGCCATCGCTCGCTGAAATCGTCATTGGAGGGGACTTGTTGCGTTCATTGACTTTGTGCACCAACGCCGGGCGAGGGCGAGGCTGCCGCGTCCGCGCTTCCGGATGGCGTGCTGGAGGGTGTCGCGCTAGAATCCGGCCAGGATGGCCGCCGTCCGCTCATCCGAGTCCCGGCTTGCGTCCCTATCCGTTCGCCTTAGCCGTTGAGCCGTCCACAATGCGTGATGTGATTCAATCCCTCTTGTTTGCAGCGCTCGTGGTCTGGAGCATGTGCGGCCCGTTCGCGTGGATCATGCGGGACGGATTGGGGCCGGACTCAGTCGAGAGCGAGGGCTGGAATGCGCTCACGCGGTGTTTCTGGACCTTCTACTGGGGGCCAGTGTTCATTCTCCTCGCAGCTACGAGCAGGATGTGGGCTAGGTATGTCTTCACCGTTAGGCAGGCAGAGACTCGACTACATGAATAGGGATCCACTCATCCTCCGTGAGGCTGACATTTGTCTGCTTGAGGACTTCAGCCTTCGCTGGCGCTGGCTTGAGGCAAATCATCATCCGATGTCCAGGGACAAACTCGGCCGCATCCAACCGCTGGTTCCCTCGGCCCCGCCAAGAGGGCATGGGAGTCTTCGTTGCAGTGGCACTCGCGGGAGCTAGCTGAAGAGCCCCCAGGGTTCTTCGCGACCTACGCGGGTGACGTGCTCTGGGCGGCAACGCTGTACTGGTTCCTTGGGCTGCTCCTGCCAAAGCAGTCGACGCACCTGATCGCGATTTCCGCACTGGAGGCGCCTGAACGCTCGGCCCATGTCTGGGCCGCACGGAATGCGTGGCCGCTTCGAGGCTGCCTTCAGCTCTGGGAAGAGTGAATCGTCACGCGCATCGCCGAAGTCCAGAAGGGGCTGTTCTTGGTCGCTGGATTCAGCGAACTCGTCAGGGCCATTGAAGCCGGTGCGTGCTCGATCGATGCTCGTAAGGGCTGGGTCCATGACGCCTAAGAGTCTGCGTGATTCACGGGATAAAACCTCCAGCACGCAGCCGCAACGCCGTTTGGGCGTGCTGGTGGTTTCATCCCGTGAATCATGCGAGCTAGACTTCTCCCATGACACGAGCTCTCTTAATCGCCCTGTTGATGCCCCTGGCATCGAACTTCTCTTCCTGCGCTGCGACGGAGAAAGAGCCGGAGCCCATTTCATTGATTCGTTCCGGCTCGCTGGCGGTGGCGATGCACGGTGTCGCGCGCGTGGCTCTCCATCCGCGCGGGCGCTTGGTGCGGATCGAAGAGGGAAAGGACGCCGACTCTCTGCGAATGAGCGTGGACTCCGCCGTCACGGAACACTTCCGCGACTACGGCTACGTCATCGTTGGACCGGACCGGGCTGACGTACTCGTGGCGTACGCTGTTGGCGTGACGGGACAACTGGACGACGCCGCGCTCGAGCGGGCCTTCGGCGTTGCGGCTGGTATGGACCTGGGGGACGGGGTTCAAAGAGGCGCCCTGGTCATGACCATCGTGAATCGCCGAACCGGTCTGTCAAGGTGGCGGGCCAGCGCCAGCGCACCCGCGGAGAACCTCCCCGTGGCAGAGCGGGATAGCGCCATCCAAGGAGCTGTCGCCGAGCTCCTCCGCGGTCTACCCAAGATCCCCCGATGACGCGCGCGGTAGGATCGTGGAAGTTCCTGCCGAGGCCGCACTGAAACGCAACGCATACCGCCGCACTCTTAACCTGCTGCCCATGTTCACAATCGCAATCCTGGCCCCCCTCTCTGACAACACAAGCATCGCCAGCGGAACCGTGGGAGTTGCCATCGCTATCGCCGTCGTCGTTCTGGCATCGAGGAGAGGCGGTGGCCGAAAGTGAAGCTGAGTCCCCCGGGGGAGCCGTGTGCTCCCCCCCTATGAGCCTGAACTCAAGGGCGATAATGAACCGCGAAGGCGATTCACCGTCACGACCGTGCAACGGACGCGTGAGTGGCACATCGCGTCATCGAGCGTTCGCTAGACGTGAGCTCGAGCGGAATCAACCTGCCCCTTCCCCCCGCGGAAGCAGCAGGTCGGAGCCAAGGGCGTGATCGCGCGAACCAGAGCTTCGTTAGAATCAGGGTCCGGGAACAAAGGTCACCATGACCGAGTTGCTCGTGTTCGCGCCGTTGCCGCAGCCGCTCATGTCGCAGAAGTGCGCCTGCATGTACCAGGTGTCACCGGGCTGAATACCACCCGGAACGGGGAGGAGCGGCGTCTTCGAGATAGCCACCAGCCCAGGTCCATAGCTCGCGGCTCCGTTAGGCCCAGAGTTCATGATCGGCGGCAGGCGAAAAATCTTCGGCGGCGGCGGCGTGCTGTTCGAGAGCGGGCAGCCCAGCTCGTTGAAGCTCGCCAACAGATCCTTGATACCGGTTACGGAGGCGCTTCCCACGGTCGCGCTTCGGTTGAGATCAATGACCTCTCCCACCGTCAGCGGATAGGACACGGAGTCGGCGCTGGCGAGCGCGGCCGCGGCGTGACGGGCGAGCGCATTCAGGTCCCCGCCTCCCGTGCTGGTCGCCTCGATCAGCGTCGTGCTGCTCGCGATTCCCGACTCGAACGCTCCAACGCCGAACGTCAGGTTGAAGGGGAGGCTGGCAACAACCGCTTGCGTGAAGTCATCGGTGCCGAGGCCGTCCCGGCGCTCAACGTGGTTTCTCCAATACCCCGGCGCGCAGCCCTCATCAGAAGTGCTTGGACGCGCCAAGGCGTAGGAGGCCGTCATGGCTGAAAGGCAGAGAGAGGTCAGTAGATGCGAAGTGTGCATGGCAGGTCACCCGCGGTAGCGGTTTAGGCGAGAGTGCATGTAAAACGGTTCTCCTAATCAGTCCCTCTGCTGAGCCGGAACCTCCACGCGCAGTTGTGCGCATTGGCCAATCGATAGCGGCCACGGCTGCGTGCTTCGTATTGACTCATGGAACGTCCTGATTCGACACAAACCCCGAGGGCACCGCCCCTCGACGAAGCCATCCACTCCCCCAAAGAAAACACCGTCGCTCTCGAACGCCTGAGAGGGACTCTTGGGTCGAGCCAAGGCGAGCCTTAGCGGGCAGATCTAGAAGGAGCGCCAGGAGGGGATCCTGGCCAAACAAGTGCTGCGCGCGTC
>JBLIHL010000098.1:0-13945 GCA_047635895.1 Paracoccaceae bacterium
CGCCAGATAGAACGGCCTTCCCAGGGGGATTACTACCCCTGCTCCTGAATCAATCTTCGGCGGCCCTATTCGAACATCAGTGAGCTGGCGTTCGTGTAGTTGAAGAAGCCAAAGGCCGGCGTGTCGCGGTGGGCGAGCTGGGTGTACCAGGTCGAGCCAGACACGATGCCGGCACCCGCCGGCGGAAGGGTCGTCAGGTCGACCGAGTAGGACGCCTGGCCCTCAGCCGATGCCACGACGACGGGCAGGCGAATCACCGTGCCGCCCAGGCAAAGGATGCCCCCGCCAAGCGGCTGGGACCCCACTCCGCTGGACAGGAAGAAGAGTCCCGCAGCGTTTGGCGGCAGGAAGCGCGCATGCAGCTCGAGGTCGTTCTCGTTCACCCGCGTCGATCCGAGGGCGAAGAAGTCGCCGACCTCGCCCGTCGAGTTAGGGAGGGAGCGGCAGGAAAGGTCCTCTCGGCTCACGAGATCGATGCCGTCGAACCAGTTGCTCCAACCCACTGACGCGATCCCGAAGGCCGCCCCATACTTGGGATGCAGGACCGCGCCGTCAGCCCACGGGAACCCGACGTTGCCGAGCACGGAGGTACGCTCATGCCGAACCGTGAGCGTACGCAGATCGACCAGTAGGAAACCCTCTTGGCTGGTCGCCAGCGCGTACGAGTTATCCGGCGCAATTTCGACATCGATGGGAATGCCCGGGAACTCCTGCCCGAGGACCCTGACCGGCGTTGTGCCGTTCGTCAGGTCATAGATCCGCATGCGCGTGTTGCCTCCATTGGGTGCAATCGCCACGGCCATCGTATCCGTGCAAACCACCGAGTCCAGCCCTGCAAGCAGCCCAGCGGCCGTCGCCGGGAAGGGCAGGAACGTCGAGTTATTCAGCGCGGGCAACGCCGGCAAGTTCGTCAGGTCGAAGCGGTAGACCTTGCGCCCGGTGTGCACCATGAGCGAGTTGCCCGACGGCGTCAGTTCGAGGTCCCGCGGAGCACCGTCCAGGAACGCGAACCATTCCTGACCCGTGACGATGTCCTGAATGTTGAGGTAGCCGGCGGACGTGCTGCCGTCGCCGAGGGAGATCGAGGCCCAGTAGCGATTGGAAGCGACCATCGTGTCGAACGCCGTCGTACCGAAGGGGAGCATGGGCCCTGGGAAGCTGCTGAAGCGGCGAACCAGCGTGCTGCTCGTTCCGTTCAGGCTGAAGATGCCGATTTCGTTCTCCGCGCGGACGATCGCGTGCGTGCCGTCGGGAGTGACCGCCACATCCATGGGGTCACCGTCGAGGCCGGTGGTCATCGCGGTGTCGAGGACGACCTGGGGCCCTGTGCCTGATGACGGATCGAATTCCACGATCAACACATCCGTCTCGGAGCTCAGGATGTCATAGGAGAGCGTCACGCCGTGGAAGTCGGACGCGCCCGAGAGGTCGTTGCCCAGCTGGCGATCCCAGCGCCTCGGCTCGGACGGCGAGTACAGGAGCACGCTGCCGTTCGCCATGTCGATGACGTAAGTACCGCCGGACAGCCCGCTGCCGCCACGAACGATTGCGAAGCGTTCGTCCGTCGAGATCGATACGTCTCGAGGATGAAGTCCGCAGTAGATCTCGGCGATGGCCGTCGGCGTCGGCCCGGACAGATCAATGAGCTGGACCTGCTGGCCCAGCGTGATGGCCCGCGTGTTGGTGACCTCGACCGCGTCATTGCAGGGTCCAGAGCAGCTCGCATTCGTCGGGTTCGGACAGTCGGGACCGAGGGACGAAGTCACCCTGAGTACAAGCTGTGACGTAGCGAGATCGAAGACGTCCGTGCGGGTGGCGATGGCCGTGTCGCGAACGACCGCGTAGCGGCCGTCCGGCGTGATCTGGCAGTCGTCCGACCCGAGGGACGTGCTGTCCGTAAAGCTGGTGTACTGGCCGGAAGCTGGCGAAGCCAACAGGAGGGTCGGCAGTAGGGCCAGCGAGAGCGCCTGCAAGCCTGCGGCGGGGAGTGATCGTAGAAGGCTCATGCGAAGTCCGGCGGGAAGTCCGGCGGGAAGGCCGGCACGAGGGCCAGCGGGGGAGCCAGCAAGAAGAGGGTCGGGAAGCGTTCCGGGAAGCCCGAAGCGGCGAGTCGCGGTGTGGTTCTTCATGGCAAAAGACAAGGACGGCAGGGCCATGTGATAGCCCTGCCGTCCTTGTCAGTCACACTCGGAAGCGCGCTTGAGGCCGAGAATCAGTCGCCAAGCGGCGAAAAAGCTCGAAGAGGGTCACGGTCCACCCAAATCACGGGCACATCCACGCCAGATCGGACCCCGGCTGCGCTTGTGGTCGATGGCTCGGTCGGATAGCCCACCCCAAGGGCCCAGATGGCCCCGGAGGACAGGATTCGGACCATCGAGGCGTACTCAAACGACTTGTCCGAGACCGCGCCGTCGTGGATCAAGAAGCCCACGAAGTTGTAGTCTCCGGCGGAGATCCCGATGTCGTCGAAGGCGAACATCGCAAGGTCCGTGTGGGCCTGGCTATTCGTGCGCTCGCCGCCGGCGATAATCGTGCCATCAGGCCCGAACGCGACGCTGTGAAGCATGGTGTCACGGCCGAAGTCATCGTTCACCTGGTCCGTCACGGAGGAGCGCAGGGTCACGAGGCCCGTGCCGGACGTGGGTGAGGTGACGCTTCCCGTGAAGGACGTGTCCAGCGCGCCCGTGCTGAGGAGGCGCCAGAGCGCCGGTTGCGCGGTGCCTGCGCCCACCTGGGGAGGTGCGCCCGTGATCGAGCCCGCGAGGAGCAGTCGACCCTGCCCGTCCACCGCGATGCCGCCGAGCCTGGCCGGGTAGGCCGAACCCGCCACGATCCCGGAGAGGTCCAGAATGCCGTCACCGTCGAACGCCGGCACCAGCGCGCCGCTCGACCCGTCCAGCGCGAGCACGCGGATGCCGCTGCCCAAGTTGCCGCAGGCGTACACGCGGGAGCCAGCACCAAGTGCCACGGCCTTGACGCCGCGGTTGTTGAATGCGCCGCCCGGGCCGAGCACGACTCCGGCCGTGCCGAAGCCCATGTCGAGGTCGAAGTTCGGGAACAGGCGCCACACCGCGAACGCGCGCTGGGACGTGCCATAGAAGCCGCCGGCTGCGTACTCGCCGCCCGCCAGGACGATGAGGTCCGTGATGGCCTGGTTGGCCTCCGTCATGCCGCCAAGGTTCGGCAGGTCGGTGCGCGCGGCCGTCGTGCCGTTCGCGTCGACCTCCCAGATGACGGCCTTGCTGAAGCCGCTCGTGCTGCTGGCGCGCGCCCAGCCGCCGATGGCAAAGCCGCCCGAAACCAGCGAGCTACGGACGATCGAGGTCGCGCCGCTCACGTCGAAGGCTAGATCCTGAAGCGCCAGCACGCCGCCGCTTCCAAAGGAGAGGTCGAGGCGGCCATCTACGCCGGTCTCCCCGCTGCTCGCAGGGCTCGCCTTGAATTTAGCGATGAAGGCCGTCGCATCACTGCCACAGCCCGGCTCGAGGCAGCCGGCCGTGCGCCAGCCCACGGCGTACACCGAGCCGTCCGCAGCCTCGATCGAATCACTGAGGACCATCCGCGCTTCGCCGTTGCCCACCTCCTCTGAGGTGCGCACGTCCAGGAAAGCGCATCCTGCTCCAAAGCCCTCCGCGTCGAAGGTGAACTCCGCGTTACCTGGCGCATTCGGATCCCCCACGACCGAGATCGTGAGCGTGTTGAACCCGGAGGTCTTCGGGGAGCAGTAGGTGAGGAAATAGAAGCTGTTGGCGAGGTCACGGACCTGGCCGCCAATGTTCAGGAACGCGGTGGTGAGCGCCCCAAGGTTCGACTCGGCTACGCTGCCATCCGGGCCGAGAAGGGCCAGAATCTCAGGATCAATTTCCTGGCCCACGCCGATGGTGAAGGCGCTGTGGGGCGTGCCCGCGGTGCTCGTGGCCGCAATGGCAGCACGGGCATCACCGAGCGAAACGCTGGCGCCCGACTGGTGCGTGCCGTCCGTGAAGGTCACGAGCGTCAGCGAGCGGTTGTCGACACCAGCCAGCTGAGCCTGGACGTCGATCAGGTCGAGATCGGCGATGCCTGAGACGATGGCGCCATAGAGGTTCGTCGAGCCGTTCGTGGGCGGCTCGCGGTCCAGGTCGTCGATCGCCGCGAGGAGATCGGCGCGGCTGTCCGTGTAGCCGATGTCGTGCCCGGGGATCGGGAAGATGTCCGCCGAACCGTCGAACCAGCTGATCTTGATGAACGTCGTCTCGTCGTCCTGCGCAAGGAGTTCGACGAACTCACGGGCGCCCGCTTTGAGAGCGGTCTCGCCGGTCGTCTGGACACTGTTGCTGCGGTCCAGCACAAGGTGCAGGTAGGACCGGTAGAACTGCGGCTGCGGCTGGATCTGCTGGAAGCTCTCGCTCTGGGAGACGAGGGACCCGTTCTCGTAGATGTCGAAGTCCGAGCCATCGAGCCCGGCTGCCGGCGTGCCGTCAGCCTCGATGACCCGCAGGGTGACGGAGACGCGCCCGGGCAGATCTACCCGAGGCGTCGTCGAAATGGACTCGATCGTCGCGGGCGCGGTGCTCTCCTGGCCGAAGTTGGCCCGGGAACTACTGCCGCATCCGGGCAGCGAGGCCATGAGCGCGATCCCCGCGGCGGAGACGAGGGCCAGTGCAGTACGACTGGAGAATGGATTGAGACGGCGGTTGAGGTTCTTCATGGTCACGGGGGCGCTATGCCGCCCCGGACCCCCCGCCCGAGCGCCGCGTGCGCCGACGTGTCACTGTGCTGAATCCAATGGCACCGACTCAAGAACGGTTCCCGACTATCGTTCCAAGCGAGCCCTATTGCTGTGCCAGGGCGTCTTTAAGACCCGACAGGCAGAGCGTCACGTTCCGCATCGTCGACCCTGATCCCATGAGGCCGATCCGCCAGGTGTTGCCCTTCATCGGCCCCAGGCCTCCGCCGATCTCCAGGCCGTACTTATCGAGCAGGAATCGCCGGACCTGCCCGTCGTCGACGCCGCGCGGAATCGCCACCGTCGTCAGCGGATTGAGCCGCTCAGCCTCGGGCACACGCACTTCGAGACCCAGGGCCTCAAGCCCTTCGCGCAGCGCCGCCGAATTCTTGGCGTGGCGCTCGAAGCGCGCTTCCAGCCCTTCCTCCAGGACCAGGCGCAGCGATTCATGCATCGCGTAAAGCATGTTGATCGGAGCCGTGTGGTGGTAGCTGCGCTCCTCGCCCCAGTAGCCCTGGATCAGCGACAGGTCCAGGTACCAGGACTGCACCTTGTGCGTCCGAGCCGTCATCTTTTCCACCGCCCGCGCGGAGAACGTCACAGGGGACAGGCCTGGGGGACAGGAGAGGCACTTCTGGGTGCCCGAATAGGCCGCATCCACGCCCCATTCGTCGATCTTCACGGCGTGGCCCGCCAGGGAGGTCACGCAGTCGATCAGCAGCAGCGCCCCGAGCTCGTCGCTGAGGCCCCGGATCTCGGGGATCGGCTGCAGCACGCCCGTGGAGGTCTCGGCGTGGACGACGGCCACGAGGTCGTAGTGATCATGCTCGGCGGCCGCGCGCATCTGATCGGCCGTGAACGCACGCCCCCACTCGCCCTTGACCTCAGTCACCTCGGCGCCGCAGCGGCGCGCCACCTCCGCCATCCGCGTCCCGAAGACGCCGTTGACACCAATGAGCGCCTTGTCCCCGGGCTCGAGGAGGTTGACCATGCAGGTCTCCATTCCCGCCGAACCGGTGCCGGACATGGGCATCGTCAGCTCGTTCTGGGTCTGGAAGACCGCGCGCATCATTTCGCGCAGCTCATCCATCACGACGAGGAACTCCGGATCGAGGTGTCCCAGCGTGGGACGAGCCATGGCCGCCAGCACGGCGTCATCCACATCTGACGGTCCAGGGCCCATCAGGATGCGACGTGAAGGCGTGAGAGACCGTGGGATAGCACCGGGAGCCGAGTTCGTGGGACTTTGCATGCCGACGATCCTGTGGTGGGCGGCTCCGAAACACAACCACGGCCCCTCTCAACGGCGAACCTCTCACGGATAGGCCCCTCAAGATGGGTGTTTTCCGCAGCCGGCCATGCTGGACCGTGGCATGCCTTCCTTCGACAGCCTCGAGATCGACTTTCTGTAGATCACGCGACGGACTGGCCCCACTCATAGGCGAACGCCGCGCGATGACTCCATCGCGCGGCGTTCGCCTATCTTCGAGCTTGGACGCTTAGCGCAGGTGCAGGATGTGCTCTTCGATCAGATCCCACTCCGTCTGCTTCGCGTGCCAGGACATCGCCGACGAGCGGATCCCGTGCCGGGTCTGCGGATAGGCCATCATGCTCCAGTTCGTCTTACCCGCATTCATGAGCGCCTCGGCCATGTGATAGAGGTTCTGCACGTGCACGTTGTCGTCCATGACGCCATGGAACATGTGCAGGTGGCTGCCCGGGTCCAGGTTCTTGGCCTGGGCAAGCACCGAGGTCTCCTCGAAACCCTTGAGGTTGTCGACCGGCGTCCGCATGTAACGCTCGGTGTAGATCGTGTCGTACATGCGCCAGTCGTAGACGCCGCCGCCGGCGAAGCCGAGGGCGAACTTGTCGGTCCGCATGAGGCAGTTCGCCGTCATCGTGCCGCCGAAGCTGAAGCCCGAGATCATCACGCGCTCACCGTCGGCCCATGGGTTCGCCGTAAGCCAGTCCACGGCGTCCGCCATGTCTTCGACCTCCTGCAGGCCCATGCGGCGATATAGCGCCGACGTGGCCTTCTGGCCGCGGAGCGTCGACGTGCGCACGTTCGCCTGCATCGTCAGGATGCCCTCTTGCGCGAGGTACTGGAAGTAGCCGCTCGAGTTCCAGCGGTTGCGAACCGACGGAGCGGCTGGACCGGAGTACGTCGACACGCTGATGGCGTAGGACTTCTCAGGATCAAAGTCTGCAGGCTTCAGCAGCGACACGTCCAGCTCAACGCCGTCCCGCGTCTTGACCTTGAAGAGCTCCCACTGACCGATGACGAACTCGTCGGTCCGCGCCACGGTCGCGCGGGCGAGCTCGCGGATCACGGTACCGTCCGCATCGCAGAGGACCGCCCGACCGGGATTCGTGAGGCTGGAGTAGCGATCGACGAACATCGAACGATCGGGGTTGAATGAGACCCGGTGGCTGCCCTCCCCCTGCGTCAGGCGCACCGTCGTGGCGCCGTCCAGCGAAGCACGGTAGACGTTGCTGTTGATGTCTCCGTCCGCCGTCGAAACGAACCAGACGTGCCCAGGATCCGAGTCCGTCGGTTCCTCGACGTGCTGGACCGCGAGCACGTTGCCGTCACCGCTCGTGACGGCGTTCATCAGCGTGCCATCCGCCGCGTAGCGGTAGATGTGGTTCGTTCCGGTGCGATGGCTCTGCCACAGGAATGAGCCGTCTGGAAGCCATGTCGGATCCTCCGGCCTTTCCGTCCACGTGTCAGAGGTCTCGCGCAGCAAGACTTCGGGGGCGCCGGTCTCGGGATCGACGCTCAGAACATCCGCCCACGTTTGGATACGGTCCTGCACGTGCACGAGGCAGCGTGCGCCGTCCGGCGTCCAGCCGACACGCACGATCAGGATCTCTTGGCCGTCATAGCGCGAGAGATCGACCCACGCGATCGCGCCCTCCTCGGCGTTCACGATGCCGACCTCGGGGATCGGGTTCGGGTCGCCGACCTTGGGATAGTTGGTGACCTCTGCCTTCACGCGGAAGTGACCGTCTTCCACGTGATCCACGACGGTGAACTCGTAGACCGGACTCTCATCGAGCGAGATGAAGGCGGTGTGGGTTCCAGCGGGCGACCAGAAGTGCGCCTGGAAGTCGCCGCGCCCGTAGATCTCTTCCTGGTAGACCCAGTCGAGAACGCCGTTGAACTGATCCGGTCCACCGTTCGAAGTGAGCGCACGGACGCGACCGGTCGCCGTGTCTGCGATGAACAAGTCGTTGTCGCGCACGTACGTCACCCAGAGCCCGTTCGGTGAAAGGCGGTCGTAGCGAATCTCGCCCTCCTCGCCCCGCGCCACGATCATGGGTGCATGGCCTTCCTGGCGAACCCAGAGCTCCTCATTCAGGAACACAAGCCGCGCATTGCCGTCATCCGCAACCTGCTCCGGTCGCGTCGCGAGCGCCTTCGCGATGCGCGCGATGGCCTTGTCCGAGTAGGCCGTTCCGAAGGCCGTGGAGACTTCCTCCTCGATCTTCAGCGTCAGCTCGTTCTTCTCGTCACTTCCGGGGACCGCGGGCTTGTCGTCCTTGGGTTTGACCTCCTTCGGAAGCTCTTCCCCGGTCATCGGGTTGAAGAGCGTCGACGCGCCACGGCCCTCGCGCTTGGACAGCATGTTCCGATCGGGGCCGCCCCAGCCCCACGTGGGCATCACGGGGCTGAATCGGACCTGGTCCACGCCTGGCTTGCCGGCGACCTCTTCGAACTTGAGCGGCCGAATCTTCGCAGGTGCTGCGGCCGCTTCCTGACGCGGCGACGGCGCTCCCGCCGCTGCGCTGGAGAGGCTCTCGGGGGTAGGAACGCCTGGTAAGGCAGGTGAGAAGCAGGAGGCGGCGGCCGCAAAGAGGGCGGCTGCGGTGAATGTGTCCATGAGTAGCCGAGAAGTCGCCCGCAAGCGGGGATTGGGGGGGAGAATTCAGGGACCTTCGTCCCTATCTTGTCCGCCAGTTTAGGGTCCGGCTCGAATGGATGATCGCGCGTCGACGTAAGACTCCTCGTTCGCCCCTGACTGTTCATTCTTTGTTATCTCGAGATCCTCCCAGGCCCCGGCCTTTTCCCCTCGCGCGTTGCGCTGACCAAGATGCTTGCTCTCGCCTCACTGCTCCTGCCCGCTGTCGCCCTGACGGGCGCGGGCTCTAGCAGCCCCGCTGCCAACGAATCCAGCCTGCTCGCCGCGCTCCCAAGCGGGACCATCGCCGCGCTGCACGTCCCGAACCCGCGCGCCCTCATCGCGAGCCGAGAGACGAACCGCTGGGTCGGCTTCGCCACGGACCCCCAGTGGGACCGCTTCATAGGCCAGTCCCTCGCGGCCATCGGCGACAACGTTGCCGCAGCTGAGGTCCGGGCCTGGCGTGAGAACGTGCTCGGCTCCATGTCAGACTCGACCAGCATGGTCCTGTTCCTGGCGGGCGATCCCAGCGACAACGCTACGCCCCCCACGGTCGGGCTGATCGCGCGCGGCGGTGACGAAAGCGCCAAGCTGCTTCGACGCTTCATTGGAACCGACGCCAAGAAGGTGACGCTCGCGGGCGGCGAAGAGGTCCTCCTGAGCGCGTCTGGCCGAGCGGAGCTCTACTACGAAGCGAATGGCTTGATCCTCGTTCTCTCTACGCCAACCGTCGACGAGTCCCGGGCCATCGCGGAGGAGTGCTTCGCGTCGCTGATGGACGGTGAGCTCCCCGCTCTGTTCGCGCAGCCGGGAGTCGCCGAGCGCCGCCGCCCCGAAGCCGCGTTCGAGCTGGCGGTCGACATGGACCTGATCTGGAACGCAGCCAAACGCACCCAGACGAACTCGAGCGCCTTTGAGAAGCGACTGTTCGAATCAGCCAGTTCGATGGGCTGGCTGTACGGCAGCGGCGAGT
Source organism: Paracoccaceae bacterium (assembly GCA_047635895.1). GTDB lineage: Bacteria > Planctomycetota > UBA1135 > UBA1135 > Saltatorellus. The sequence continues at coordinate 9,584 of JBLIHL010000098.1, forward strand.
TAGGCTTGGGTGAAGAGACCGATTGGAACTTCTATGCCCCCTACGCCGCGAAGTCGATCCTCGGCGAAGCCCTGGGTTTCTTCGGCGAGGCTGATCGCTCGCTGCTCGGCACCGCGCCCGCGGACGCCGTGAGCGCTACGGTGGGCGCGTTCGACATCAGCGGGTTCGCGCAGTGGGCGCTCGGTATCACCCAGGAGGTCTCCGAGGAGGCCCATGCCCAGGCCCTCGCCGGCCTCAGCGCGGCGAAGGCCGCCGTCGGCATCGACCTCATGAAGGAGATCATCACGCCGATGACAGGCCAGTTCTTCGGCTTCTCTTCCGCCCCAAGCGCGAAGGACGCAGACTCGCTGATGGCACTTGCGGGCGTAGGTACCAGCACCCTCGTGGCCCTCACGCAGAACACGGACCCGCTCCTGGACCTGGTCGAGTCGCTCGTCGAGATGTCTGGCATGGGCCAGGGCATCACGTCCGAGACGATGGCGTTAGGTACCGACGATCGCGAGATTGAGCTCTATCGCAGCGATGAGACCACGGGGATTCCGATCACGCTCGGCGTGGGCGATGGACGCGTGCTCGTTTCCATGGACGCCGGCGGAAGCAACGCCTACCTGGACCTACTCCGCGGCAAGGAAGGCGCCAAGGCGCTACTCGACGATGAGGACCTCAAGCAAGCGGCGAAAAACGCCTCTGGAGCCATCATCACGATTCAACCGACCGTGGCCTTCGCGAACGTGCTCGACGGCGCGGCGGAGATGATGGACGCCTTCTCGGCCGCCACTTGGCTCCCGGAGTGGGCCCCGAACGAAGAAGAGGAGGCCCCGCCCTCGATGGTCGACGCCATGGGCGGCGTGTCCGCGCTGGCCCGCGAATACTTCAGCGGAACGACCACGACGGAGATCAAGATCGGCCGTGGACTGATCCACCTCCACACGTACTCCAAGTAGTCGAGCCTCGCTCTGGAACGAAACAAGCCGGGGGAGAGTCGCGTGTATCGCGACTCTCCCCCAGCTTGTTTCGGCTTATTTCGGCTTGTTTCGACCTATTTCGGCTCGTTCACAGACGGCTCAGGAGCGGCCTTTCTTGAACTGTTCGAAGGGATCGGAGACCGGTGAAGGCGGCGCTTCACCTTGTACCTGGGAAGGAAGCGGAGCCGCAGGCGCCGGGGGCTGCTGCTGAGCCGGCTGCTGTGTCGATGAATGGTTTTGCGCTGGAGCATGCGCCGTGGAGGGAGGCGCACTGCCCTCATTCGAGAGCATCGAAGGGTCCCACTGGACGCCGGCTGCGTTGATCGCGCTAACGAACCCGCCCTTGTCGACGCACTTGATGTAGGCCTCGCTCGGGCTGACCGTGCCTGCCTTGACGAGTTCGGCGAGCGAATCATTGAGGAGTCGCATGCCGACCTTGCCGCCCATCTGCATCGAGCTCGTGATCTGGTGCGTCTTGCCCTCGCGGATGAGCGAGCTCACCGCAGAGTTGACGAGCAGGATCTCGAGGGCCGCGGTTCGGCCTCCGCCTGTCTTCTTGCAGAGCGTCTGGGCGACAACGCCTTTGAGCGACGACGAAAGCATCGTCCGGATCTGCGACTGACGGTCGGCCGGGAACTGGTCGATGATCCGGTCGACCGTGCTGGCCGCGGTGGTCGTGTGGAGCGTGCCGAAGACGAGGTGGCCCGTTTCGGCGGTTTCGATCGCGATTTCGATGGTCTCGAGGTCGCGCATCTCGCCGACGAGGACGATGTCGGGGTCCTCACGCAGCGCTGCCTTCAGCGCACGTTTGAACGAATCCGTGTGGCTGCCGACCTCGCGCTGGTTGATCAGGCATTTCTGGTCGCGGTGGACGAACTCGATCGGATCCTCGATGGTGAGGATGTGGTCCGCGCGGTTCTTGTTGATGTGATCGACCATCGCGGCCAGCGTGGTCGACTTGCCCGAACCCGTGGGACCGGTCACAACGACGAGGCCCTTGGAAAGGAAGCACAGCTCGCGCACGGCTTGGGGCAGGCCCAGCTGATCGCAGGTCAGAATCTCCTCGGGAATCTGGCGGAACACGGCGCCGGGCCCGCGGTGGTCCTGGAAGAAGTTCACGCGGAAGCGCGCTACGTTGGGCAGGTAGTACGCGAAGTCCAGGTCGTTGTTCTGCTCGAACTCCTTCCAAGCCTCCTCGGGAGCGATCTCCCGCAGGATCTGGTTCATCTGATCGGGCTCGATGACCGCACACTCCTCGATAGGGACCATGTCGCCATGCAGTCGAAACTGCGGCTTGGTCTTCGAGGTCATGTGGAGGTCGGAGGCTCCCAGTTCGACCATACGAGTGAAGAGTGCGTCAATCCAGGCCATGGCAGTCTCGCGTAAGTGGGCTCGAGGTTTCGACCCGAGCGTGTGGCGGGCAGAGGGGGGGAATGAGGAAGCGCTGAACTTCCCGAACGAGAGGGTGATCGGCACGAACCCCTGAATCCCTCAAGTCGATACTCTGATCGGATGCGCAAAACTTTCCGACTCGGGCTCGTGCGGTGTTCACCGGTCCGCAGGACCAGCCTCCTTGGGTGCCTGCTGGGTGCTAGCCTGCTCCTCCCCGCCTGTGAAGGAGGATCGCCAGAGATCAGCTCGGAGAACCGGGGGGAACCGGGTGCCCAGAGCCGTGGCGACGGCGCCGTCGAGCAACTGATGACCGGCCTCCCCACCGCCGGCGAGTGGCGCGGCAGCCTCAGCTCACCGGGCGGCCCCCTGACCTTCGGGCTCGAATTCGTGGAAGAGACAGAGGGCCTCCGGGCCTACGTCCTGAACGGCCCCGAGCGTCGCGCCGCCGGCCTCGTCCAGGAGACGGCCGATGGCATCGAGTTCCCTCTGCCGCCCTACCGTTCCCGCATCGTCGGCAGCCTCTCACGGATGAAGTCCGGCGGCGCCTCGATCGTCGGAACCTGGGAGCTCGACCGAGGCAAGGAGACGCCCTCGATCCTGCCTTTCGCCGCGATCGACAGCGCCACACCGCCGGAGATCCCCGAGCTGTCGGGCGAAGAGGCAGCGCGGATGAGCGGCCGCTGGGCCGTCCAGTTCGAAGGGGACGAGGACCCCTCGGTGGGCGTCTTCCAGGTCGAGCGCTCGGGCCGCGCGACCGGCACCTTCCTCACCACCCTCGGCGACTACCGCTACCTTGCAGGCTTCAGCGACGGCACCCAGCTCCACCTTTCCTGCTTTGACGGCGCCCACGCTTTCCTCTTCGCGGCCCTGCGCCAGGAAGATGGCTCCCTCAGCGGCGACTTTTGGTCACGGGACAGCTACCACACGACCTGGACCGCCTCGAAGTCCCGCGACGCGGCGCTCCCCGACGACTTCGCGCTGACTGAATGGGTTGGTGGAGTCCCGCTCTCCGAGGTCCGCTTCCCGGATGCGTCGGGCACCGTCAAGAGCCTCGCCGACGATGACTTCCAGGCCCAGGCCAGACTCCTCGTGATCTTCGGCACGTGGTGTCCGAACTGCAACGACCTGACGGAGTACCTGGTCCAGCTCAAGGCGCAGTACGAGGACCTCAGCATCGTGGGCATTGCCTTCGAGCTAGGTGAAGACCCCGAGGCCCATCGCAGCGCGGTCCAGGACTACGCCGAGCACCACGGCGCCACCTACCCCATCCTGATCGGAGGCACGGCGAACAAGACGGCGGCCTCAGAGGCCTTCCCACTCGTGGACCGCGTCCGGGCCTACCCGACGACCGTCTTCATGGACGAGCATGGAAACGTCAGTGCCGTCCACACAGGTTTCAGCGGCCCGGCCACCGGCGAGGTGTATGAGACGCTCAAGCTCCGCTTCGAGTCCGAGATCGAAACCTTGCTCGCCACTGACTAGAGTTCCGTTGAGGAGCTGCAACGCAGCCAGGGCTAGAAAGGGGCCGGCCCAGCCTCAATCGCGTCATGAAATCCAGGTTCTTCTGGGCACGCGGCAGAGCGACTCGTGACGCCGGGAGACGCCGCAGATCCCCGCCTGCGGGCATTTCTAGGCGAATGCGTCTCACCTTGAATCTGGCTCTCAAATCGAGACCTGGGGGCACGGAAGGATTCTCTGCCTTAACGGATCTCCTAGCTGCTGCCATCCGCCTTACGGAGGTAAGGTTCTTGTGCCAGCCAGCACGGGTCGTTCCGCAAGGCAAGGCAAGGCATTTCTCTCCTGCATTCACTCTCTCAACTCTCTCTGATGAACAAGTCTTCAATCCTCATCGCTGCCGCGGTTCTCGCCGGCCCCGCTTTTGCTCAGGGCACCGACGAATGCGTCGGCGCCACGCCCCTCACGCTCGGCGCCCCCATGGCGTTCGACACGACGGCTGCGACGCTCAGCGCCGAGATCTGGCCCTGCGCCGCGAGCACGTCCCCGG
>JBLIHL010000099.1:0-13894 GCA_047635895.1 Paracoccaceae bacterium
CGATGGCGAGGAGAGCGGCTCCGGCCGCAAGCGCTCGCGTAGTCGCTCCAAGAAGAAGGACAAGGACAAGGGTCGCGACAAGGGTCGCGACAAGGGTCGCGACAAGGATCGGGATCGGGATCGAGATCGGGATCGAGATCGGGATCGAGATCGAGATCGAGATCAGGAACGTGATAAGCCCAAAGCTAGGGCCAAGACCAAGACGGCTGAAGAGAAGGAGCGCGAGGCGGACGCCCTGCGCACCCAGACGATCGCTGTCAACGCGGCCGAGCCCGAGGAACGTCGCGTGGCGGTCTTCGAAGGCGAGGTCATCCTCGACTTCCTGATGAACGCCGAGAGTCAGAAGACTCTCGTCAACGACATCTACCGCGGCCGGGTTGTGAACCTCGAGCCCGCGATCGGTGCTGCGTTCATTGACTTCGGACAGGGCCGGAACGGGTTCCTCCACACGTCGGATGTGCTGCCGCTCTACGGTGAGAAAGGATTCAAGCTTGACGATCTCCTGACGGCTGGTCTCCACCACGAGGAGGGGGATCACGACGCTGACTGGTCTGAAGAGGCTGACGCTCTGGACGGCCACGATGACGATGACGACGACGATGAGGACGATCACGACGACGTGATCGCTGAGATCGCGGACATCGACCACCTTGACGATGACTTGAACGATGGTCCGGGCGGTGATCACGGCAGCGAGGAAGTCGACGACGAAGAGGAAGAGGAAGAGGAAGAAGAAGAGGAGGTAAGTCGGGGTGGCGATGACGATGCTCCCCGTCGGCCTGCTCGCAAGCGACGCCCACGTCGCTCTGCTCGATCGTCGGAAGGTGAGTCGGAAGGTGAGTCGGAAGGCGACTCCGGTGGCAGCAGCGCCCCCGCGAGCGATGACGGCGAGGCCCCCGCGCGTCCTGCGCGCAAGCAGCGGACACGCAGGACATCAACGGCCCGCTCGGGGTCAGAGGAATCATCGGAGGGCGGCGGAGACGCCGATCGCGACGTTTCGTCCCACGAGGACGGGGAGCGTCGCCCAAGGAAGAAGCGTTCACGCAAGGCGGTCTCGCGTTCGAGCGCAGACAGCGATGAGTCGGCGCCCAGGGACTCGGATGGTGACGGCGAGGAGTCCGGATCGAGGAAGAAGCGCTCACGTAAGAAGGCTTCCAAGAAGAAGGCGACCTCCGATAAGAAGGCTTCGCGGAGCAGCCGCTCCGGCAAGGAATCGGATCGCAAGTCGTCCCGTTCGTCTACGCGTAGCTCCAAGGGTGGTCCGCGAGGCCGCAATGGGCGTAGTCGCCAGGAGCGTCGTCCGCAGCGCGAGCGTCGTCCGATCGACCAGCTCCTGAAGGTGGGGGACCCCGTGGTCGTCCAGATCACGAAGGACGCCATCGGCGACAAGGGCCCAACCCTGACGACGTACATCTCGATGCCCGGTCGCTACCTCGTGCTCATGCCTTCGATGGCTCGCACGGGCGTCAGTCGTAAGATCCCGGACGAGAAGGAGCGCAAGCGTCTCAAGCGCATCCTGAGCAGCATGAACACGCCGCCCGACATGGGCGTCATCGTGCGCACGGCGGGTGTCGGTCGAACCAAGACCGATCTCCAGCGTGACCTCGACTACCTGATGGGGCTCTGGGAGTCCTTCGGGAAGAAGCTCAAGGGTAGTCGCGGCCCCGCGCCGCTCTACCTCGAGTCGGACGTCGCGACGCGGACTCTGCGTGACCTCTTCAATCGCAAGACCAAAGAGGTTCTCGTCGACGATGTTGGCGTTTACGACCAGATGGTCTCGTTCGCAGAAGCGCTCATGCCGGAGCATGTCGGCCGCATCAAGCAGCATGAGGGCGACCGTCCTCTGTTCCAGCACTGCGGTATCGAGCAGGACTTCGAGCGCATCTTCTCGAGGCGCGTCGATCTGCCATCGGGCGGCTCGATCGTGTTCGACCAAGCGGAGGCACTCGTTGCCATCGACGTCAACTCCGGCCGAACGCGGACCAACAGCTACGACTTCGAGGAAATCGCGCTCAAGACGAACCTCGAGGCCGTTCCTGAGATCGCGCGGCAGATCAAGCTGCGGGACCTGGGCGGCATCATCGTCTGTGACTTCATCGACATGGTGCGCTCCACCAGCAACAAGTCGGTCGAGAAGTCGCTGCGCAACGAGCTTGCCGACGACCGTGCGCGGAGCAAGCTGGGCCGCATCAGCCAGTTCGGTCTCCTGGAGCTGACTCGTCAGCGACTCGGGCCAGGCACGCACAAGAAGGTCTTCATGTCCTGCCCGAGGTGCCGAGGCACGGGGAATATCCGGTCGATCGAGTCGCGTGCTCAGGCCATCCTGCGCCGTCTCGGTGGGGCCCTGATCCAGAAGGGCTTCTCCAAGGTCGAGGTGCGGGCTCATCCCGAGGTCGTCGCCTACCTGAAGGAGGACCTCTGGGACTGGGTGCGGGCCATGGAGCACCGGACTGAGAAGGAAATCGTCCTGACGGGCGTGCCTGACCAGTCGGAGGACAGCGTTCTGCGCTACCTCCGGACGGACGGCCGCGAGGTGCGCCCCGGCGGCCGCCGCAAGCGCTGACGGACCCCCTGAAGTCTCTCCGGAGGCCCTCCTGACGCTGTCGGGGGGGCCTCCGTTCGTTCCTCGGCCTTTTTGGCCGGGGATTGCCCCAGAACCGGGTTGCGGTCCCGCCAGCTAAGCCCGTACCCTCTCCGCCCCCTCGGGTCTTCCCGGGCGGCCCCCGGGAGGATTCACCGGGGGAGAGCCGGAGCGTTAGCGCGCACGGACGGCCCGGCGAGTCGCCAGGTCTCTGCCCCCAAGGGCGGCGCGCTGCAAGCCCGGACCGATACGACATGTACGCAGTTATCAGCGACCGAAACAATCAGGCCACCGTTCGCGTGGGCGACGAGATCCTTTGTGATCTCATGGAAGAGGCCGAGCGCGGCTCGACCATCACCTTCGACAACGTTCTGCTCGTCGGCGGCGACGGCGACGTCAAAATTGGCAAGCCCAATGTTGAGGGTGCCAAAGTCACTGCCGAGGTCCTGCGCATGGAGCGCGGCGTCAAGGTCGTGGTCTTCCGCTTCAAGCGTCGGAAGAACATCCGCGTTAAGCGCGGTCACCGTCAGTCTTACACCCGCGTTCGCATCACCGACATCTCGGGCTGAGCCCCACCCACCTTCACCGATAGGTCTCCCTGGAGTCACCCCCCACGGGGTCTGATTCCTGGACGGGCCTCAACGAGAGGACCATTAGCTATGGCACATAAGAAAGGACAGGGCTCGACCCGCAACGGCCGTGACTCCAACCCCCAATTCCGGGGCGTCAAGCGCTTCGGCGGTCAAGAAGTGACCGCTGGCACCATCCTGGTTCGCCAGTGTGGAACGAAGTTCAAGCAGGGCAAGAACGTCGGCCTTGGCAGCGACTACACGCTGTATTCCCTCGTCGACGGAACGGTTCGTTTCCAGACGGGCCGCCGCGTGCACGTCGACCCGCTCTCTGAGTAGGTCCGGCTGCAGAATAGTCCTGCTGCGGGATATGAACTCGGAAGTCCAGTTCGTCCCGTGACAGAATACGTACTGATTCGCGCTCCTTGCTCGACCTCGAGCCGGGAGCGCGCGTCATTTGACTGAAGATACAGCGTCCCGGCGATCTAGCGTTCGGGCGAAGAAGAGGAGCAATACATGGCCAGTTTCAGAGACGAAGCCGAGATCGATGTGATCGCAGGCAAGGGCGGTGATGGCATCGTGTCCTTCCGCCACGAGGCGCATGTGACGCTGGGTGGCCCCGATGGGGGAGACGGTGGTCGCGGCGGCAGCGTGGTCTTCGAGGCCTCCACGAACGTCCACTCGCTGCTCGACATCGGTCGACGGTTCCGCTTCGCTGCCAAGAACGGCGGCGTAGGAGGCCCTCGCGCCAAGACAGGCCGCAGCGCCGATGACCTCGTCGTCAAGGTGCCTATCGGTACGCTGATCTACGATGCGGAGCGCGGCAACCTCATGCGTGATATGGCGAAGCCTGGCGAGCAGCTTGTTGTCGCCCAGGGGGGGAAGCCCGGCAAGGGGAACATTCGCTTCGCAACCTCGGTGGTCCAGGCGCCTCGCAAGGCGACTCTCGGCACGTTGGGAGAGACTCGACGCCTCAAGCTCGAGCTGAAGCTCTTCGCTGAGGTCGGACTGCTCGGCTTCCCGAACGCGGGCAAGTCCACGTTCATCAGCCGGGTGACCGCGGCGACGCCCAAGATTGCCGACTATCCGTTCACGACGCTTCAGCCCCAGGTGGGGATCGCGCGCGTGGGCGACTACGACACGCTCGTGGTCGCCGACCTTCCGGGTCTCATCGAGGGAGCCGCTGAAGGCGCTGGCCTCGGGCATAAGTTCCTGCGCCACGTGGAGCGCTGCCGGGTGCTTCTGCACCTGGTGGACATCTCTGCCAGTGCGGAGCGTGATCCGGCGGAGGCTTGGGCGTCCCTGGAGGACGAACTTCGGCGATACTCGCCGATCCTTGCGGAGAAGCCGCGTCTAACGGTTGCATCCAAGAGCTTCGAGGACGATGGCTGGGAAGAGCGCCTCGCGGAGCTCGAGGCGGTCTCGAATCAGCCGGTTCTTGCGATCTCCTCGATCCTGGGACAGGGTGTAGACGAAGTCCTGCGGGCCGCGCACAAGATCGTCCGCGCGGACCACGCCCCTCCGATGGATCACGGAACGCCGGATTGGTTCCGTGATAGGAAGGAATCGGAGCTGACGGAGGCTGAGGCTGATTCTGAGGCTGATTCTGAGGCTAATTCTGGGGCTAATTCTGACGCTGATGCCGGATCGGATGCTCCCCCGGAGCCGATCTCGGATTGAGCGAGACGGAGCTTCCTCTCGGCGAATGCGGGGGCTTCATCAAGGCACGAGTGTTGGGTGGTCGAATCCCTCTTCGAGCGGGGGCTTCGTCCCCGCCCGTCGGTGCAGATTCCCCCTGTGCCCCTTCGGCGCAAGCCAGGATATCTCGTGCAAGACCAATCTCAAGACGAGTTCAGTTTCAAAGGCGTCGCCCCAAGTGACCGTCCGATGACTGAACCGGAAACGACTGATTCGCAGGGCGGCGTCGGTGCCAGTGGGCCCGCGCCATACCCGTCGGCGCCGCTTCCGGCCGGGCCGTTCCCGGGGGCTCCGGCCGCCGAAGGAGCGCAGGCAGAGGTGCTGCAGGCCGATCTCGCCAGCGTGATGGCGGTCGTGGGAGAAGTGGCGGCGTCGGCGGCAGCAGACCTTCCGCCCGCAGTCGGGCCGCTAGCTAGTGCTGCCTTGCCTGGCCCAGTTTTCCCGTCGGGCTCCGACCCGCTCTCCGGCTCAGTCGCTGGCCCAGTCCCTGGCCCAGTCTCTTATCTGGCGGCGACCTCGGCCCCCATGGGCGTCCCTGGCGAGGAGGCTCAGGCATGCGAGGCCTCGCTGCCAGAGGGGCACTCTGGGCTCCACTCCGTCCTGGACGGCGGCGTCGAAGGGCCTGCTCAGGCATCAGCGCCCGCTGCTGACAGCGAGCTCAACTCGGTAGGTGCGGAGGCGCAGAAGCGCACCCGTGTCAACATCGAGGTTCAAGGTGAAGGTCCCTCCTCGGCCAAGACCGTGAGCCCCCGTCACCTGGTTCAGGGCTGGCTCGCGAACATGGTCGAGTCGAAGGCGAGTGACCTCATCCTGCGCTCGGGCGGCCGCCCGTCGAAGCGTCAGGACGGCAAGATCAGTTTCCTCCCCGGCCGCGTGCCAGGGCCGGGTCCGATGCTGGAGGTTCTCCAAGGCATCCTTGGCGACAAGCGCATGGAGCAGTTCGAGGAGGTAGGTGCTGCCGACGCGGCGCTCGACCTCGACGGCCTTGGCCGCTTCCGGATCAACGCCTATAAGCAGATGGGCGAGCCGGCGATCGTCATTCGTCGCATCAACGAGAATGCGCCCAGTCTGGACGAGCTGCACCTGCCGTCCGATGCGCTCAAGGATCTCGCGCTGAAGAAGCGCGGCCTCGTGCTGGTCACCGGCGTCGCGGGTTCTGGCAAGTCGACGACGCTCTCCGCGATGATCGAATTCATGAACCGCAACGTCGAGCGCCACATCGTGACGCTAGAGGACCCGGTTGAGCTCATGTTCAAGGAGCGCTACTGCGTCATCAGCCAGCGTGAAGTTGGAACGGACACGACCTCGTTCAAGCAGGGGATCAAGCACGCGCTGCGCCAGAGCCCCGACGTCATCTTCATCGGCGAGATGCGTGACGCTGAGACCGTTCTCGCGGCGCTCGAGGCCATCGAGACCGGACACCTCGTCATGTCGACGATGCACACGGTGAACGCGGCCCAGACGGTCGACCGAATCCTCGGGTTCTTCCCGGTCGAGCGGCACGTCCAGATTCGCCAGCGCATGGCCGACACGCTGGCCGGCGTCCTCTCGATGCGTCTCGTGCCGAGGATCGGCGGGGGCCAAGTGCCAGCGTTCGAGCTGATGCAGGTTACGCCCCAGGTGCGCGAACTCCTGGAGGAAGGCAAGACGACGGAGCTCGGTCGCGTGATTCAGGGCGGCATGGAGAAGGGCATCGTGTCCTTCAACGATCGTCTCTTCGAGCTGGTCCAGACCGGCTTCGTCAGCATGGAAGATGCGGTCCAGACCTCCGATCGCCCCGACGAGCTGATCATGATGATCCGCGGCATCCAGGGCGGACAGCGCGCCACAGCCAAAGCCCAAAAGCAGGGCCTGGCCGATGCGTCGGACAGCACGGGGAGCCCGCTGCGCCGCCGGACGGACCAGGAGGCCCAGGGTGGGGGGCCGCCAGGGACGTCTGAAACTCCCGGCCAGCCACCGCAGGGCGGCCCGGACCCCCCCGGCGGGTCCAACCTGCGCCTGCGCGGCTCCGGCAGCTACTGAGCTGAGAGCCCCCTCGCGGGCCCCCCTCAGACCCAATTAGCCGGTCCCCGGAGCGTCCCGGACGCTCCGGGGACCTCATTTTTTGGCCTCGAGCCGGATTTGTCGCTGCGTAAGGGGAAGGAAACACCCGCAACCACGTCTCCTTCCTGCATCAGCGCCTTGGTATCCTCCCGCGCGCTCATCCATCGAGACTCGTCCGTATTGGCCACTCACCGTGTCCAGTCATTGGGCGAGGCCCAGCCACGACCCTGAAGTCCACCATGATGAACGTAGGCACGCTCAAGACCTTCTCGTATCTGACGTCGTTCGCCCTCCTCGGCGGGATCGGCTACAACATCTACGACTTTTGGAACAAGGGCCAGCACGAGCAGTACTTCGTCACGGAGCGCGCCAAGGACGTGCTCACCGGCGTGGAGGAGCCGCGGCCCCCGACCTCGAAGGGTCTCAGCTACCAGGACGACATCAAGCCCGCGGTGGTGGACTTCGACTGGACGGGCGCACCGCCGCCCCCGCCGGCTGACATCGTTGAGGCCGGCACGGAGATTGAGGTCGAGGAGCTCGACACTCCCGTCGACGACATCCTGGACGTCATCGCCATCATCGCCGCGAGCGACGATCCCGCCGAGTGCCGCTGCCTCATCCGGATGGTCGACGACACCAAGGCGGAGAACTCGGACTTCTGGCTCTACATCGGCGACAGCCTTCCCGAGCCCCACGCCAACATCGCGATCCTCGACATCAAGCCGGCCACCGTCACCTTCTCGTTCGCTGACGACGACCGCGAATCGGAGTCGATCCGCCCGCACGCGCGCTCTGATAAGAGCCTGATCGCCAAGGCGGACAAGAACGGCATCGTCGCCCCGCGCCGTCCCTCGCTCGTGTCCGGCAGCAAGGCAGCCGTTGGGCCGAAGGCTCCCCTCAATACCGAGAAGAAGAACGGCCAGTTCTACATCGGCACCGATGACGCCGAGCGCTTTGCCCAGAACTACGACGACATCCTCTCGCGCGACATCTCGTCCGAGACACACTATGATGAGAACGGAAAGCGCGACGGGGTCAAGATCACGCGCGTGTCGAAGGACTCGATCGCGGCCCAGCACGGCCTACAGGACGGGGACATCATCAAGTCGATCAACGGCCACTCCGTGAGCAGCAAGCAGGAAGCGATCTCGTTCGCTAAGAAGAATTCAGAGCGCTACGAGATCTGGCAGGTCGAAATCGAGAACCTCGGGCGCTCTCGCATCGAGGTCTACCACAGCCCCGAGAACTAGGCAGATGCGCTGGATGGCACGTTGAACGGTTGCCTGACCCTCGATATCGGAAACACGAACGCCTCGCTGGCGTTCGTGTCGTTCGTTGATGGGGGAGCCGCGCGGCGGCAGGCGGCGGGCGCATACCGCGTGGGGGATCTCCACGTGGAGGCGCTCGGCGCCTGGAGCGGCGACGAGGGCGAAGCTGCGTGGCTTGAGCAGGCACTTCGTTCTGCGGCTCTCCGGTCAGCGGCGGAACCGACGAATGGTTTGCACGCGGGGATCAGCGCCGTGGGGTCCCACGAGCGTGAGGGCCTCCTGGCCGAGCAGCTCCGCAGCGCCGGTTGGAACGTACAGACGCGGCCGGACGCTGGCCTCGTGATGGAGATCCGCCATCCCGAGACTTGTGGGACGGATCGTCAGTACGCGATACGCGCGGCGCTGGACGATCAGCTGCATCAGCGGCAAGGCAAGGCCGAGCCCGCACGCGTCCTGGTCATTGATGCCGGCACGGCGCTGACCGTGGACGCAGGGATCGCGCGTCCTTGGGACCGCAAAGGCCCAGCGTCCATGGCCGGGCGAGCTGCGCCTTCGGAGCTCGTTTTCCTTGGTGGCGCGATCGCCATGGGGCCTGGCTCTTTGGCGTCGGCGATCACCGCGCGAGGCGCTCGCCTCGCCAAATTCGAGGTGGACCCCGATGCTCCAGCGCTGGGACGATCCACGGTTGAGGCGCTTCGTGCCGGCGTGAGCGTCGGCTTCCGAGGCGCGGTTCGAGAGCTGTGTCTCCACGTCAGCGAGGAGGCCTTCGGAGGGACCAGCGGGGTGGCTGCCTACCTGACCGGGGGCGCGAGGGCCTTCGCGCGCGAGGCTGTGTCGGGCTGTTTTTCGGGTGGCTTCCACGAGTCAGCCCATCTGGTTCATGTGGGTCTGGCCCGCGCGGTGCGCGGCGCCATGGGCCGGACGGAGGACGCATCGTGAGTCCAGCGCCCGGCCGAGCTTGGGTGACACGTTTGACGCCGGCGGGTTCCGCCGGCGTGGCGGTGCTACGCGTTGAGGGAGACGCGGTGGCGCTCCTGTCAGAGGCGTTCACAGGCAAGCTCCCGGGGCCCGCCGAGATCGCGTACGGCGTACTGAAAGGGACCGATGAGGACCCTGGTGTGCTCGACGAGGTGCTGGTCGTGCGCGTGCCGGTCGGGTCGCAGGGGCCGCAGGGGTCGACGGCCCAGGGCAGCGTCGCGCCGGCGTACGAGCTTCACGTCCACGGCAGCCCATTCCTGGTGGCAGAGATCATCCGCCGGCTCGATTCCGTGGGGCAGGAGGCTGTCGCTGGGGGGACCTGCCGTCCGACTGAGGAAGAGGTCGCCGCGGTTCCGTTCCGTGAGCGCGCACGCCAGTTGGTGCACACCGCACCCTCGGTATTGGGGGCCCGGATCCTCCTGGATCAGGCTGCTGGCGCCATGGATCGTGCGCTAGCCGAGGTTCGTGGGCTGCCCATGTCCGAGCGCGCCGCGGCGCTCGGTGAGATCGCCGGTCGCGGACGGCGATGCGAGCGACTGTTCCGCGAGACGACCGTGGCGCTGGTCGGTGCCGTCAACGCGGGGAAGTCAACGCTGTTCAACGTGCTCGTCGGCTCGGACGCGGCCTCCGTCTCAAGCGAGGCCGGCACGACGCGAGACGCCCTCAGTGAGCGGGCACGGCTCGGCCCCTGGCCCGTGCGGTTCCTGGATACCGCGGGGGAGCGCGATCTCTCCGAGGCGGCGGCCCACGGCGACGCGCGGGCGCTGGTCGAGCAACAGGGCCAACGGATCGCGCTCGATCTGGCGGCGCGCGCGGACGTCGTGATCCGACTCATCCCCGCCTCGGACCTCCAAGGCGCTCTAGTGGACAAGCCGGCGCAGGTTCCGGGCCAGTTCTGCCTGGTCACACAGGCGGCCTCTGCCTTCGGGGCAGCCTCGTCCGCATGGCCGGAACACGCGATTTCAGCGCTTGAGGACCCCGCCCATGCCCGCCGGTCCGTGGAGCGCGGATTCCGGCGCGCGCTCGGGCTGGGCCCCGAGTCAGGGAGTGGGCAGGAGCACGGAGAAGGTGCATCAACGGCGGCTCTCTGGGTCGCCGGTGCCGCCGTCCCTTTCGACGCCCAGTCGATCTCGCTTTTGGAGTCCGTGGCCCGGCTTTCAGAGGTCACGGATACGGTGCTCGACGAACGGCTCGCGGCGCTGTAAATTCGGTCCTCGGCGGGCGTCCAGCGCACGCCGATCATGAGCCATCAAAAGCGAGCCACCGAGCCAGTTGTTACCGCCGTGCCGACCGTGACGGAGAAGGCCCCGCGCCACCTCGTCTCGATTGACGATGTTTCGATCGAAGAGATGCACGCTCTCTTCGCCCACGCGGATCGATTCGCCGCCCGGCCGCGAATGTTCGCTGACACCTGCCCGGGATTCATCTCGGCGAGTCTGTTCTACGAGCCATCGACCCGGACCCGGCTTTCGTTCGAGTCCGCCATGCTGCGGCTCGGGGGCGGCGTGCTGACGGCGGCTGAGATGACGAGTTCTAGCGTCGTCAAGGGCGAGTCACTGGCTGACACGATCCGGGTGGTGGGGGGCGGCTACGCTGACATCATTGTCCTGCGTCACCCGAGCGAGGGGGCAGCCCGACTCGCCTCTGAGTTCGCGCCGGTGCCGGTGATCAACGCAGGGGACGGCAGCCTGGAGCACCCGACCCAGACTCTTTGCGATCTCTACAACCTCCACGTGGAGCGCGGACGAATCGAGGGCCTCGACGTCGTCCTGGCCGGAGATCTGAAGTACAGCCGAACGGTGCACTCGTTCGCCTTTGCGCTGGCTCGGTTTGGGGCCAACATCGTCTGCGTTCCACAGCCGGGCTTCGAGCTGCCAGATTACGTCGTCGAGCGCCTGCACGAGGAGTTCGGCGTCGAGCCTATTAGAGCGGATGCGCGCCGCCTGGGTGACCTGGCCGCGAACAGTGATGCCGTTTATCTGACGCCCCAGAAGCCGCACCAACTCTCCTTGTTCACCGACGCGCGTGGGTGGGAGGTGCAGCAGGTCGACGCCGTCTACATGACGCGTCCGCAGACGGAGCGTCACTCGGGCAACGAGATGTCCAAGACGCAGTACCTCCGGCTGGAGAAGCGGGCGATGGCGGCCGAGTCCCTGAGGGACGCCGTCGTGATGCATCCGCTGCCGCGCCGTGACGAGATCAGTGCTGAGGTGGACGCGGACCCGCGGAGCATTTACTTCAAGCAGGCGGCCCGTGGCGTGCCGATCCGGATGGCCATCCTCAGCTGGCTGCTCGGGCGGATCGACCTGGACGTCCCGGTGGGGGCGACCAAGGCGTCCTCGAGCGCGGTCCCTGCGGGTCCGAACCCGTGCCCAAACCCATCTTGTATCTCCCGAACCGAGACCCGGCACGTGGTGCCGAGGATTCGGATGGTCTCGCGCTCGCCGCTGCGGGCTGCGTGCGCGTACTGCACGCGGGAGCTCACCTTCGAATTCGTGGGTTGCTCCTCGACGAGCGTCTACCACGCGCCAGGCGCAGCGGCGGTATCGCAGATCCTCGACGACCACCTGGTCTTCCTTGAAAGCGCAGCAGGCGCCCAGGGGCTCGGCTTCAGGGCATCCGCCGCGGTGTGACATATTGTCTCGAGTGGGCGCCGAACTCCCTGGCATGTCGGTCGGTCGGCCCCAGATTCCGCGGATCTTTGGCCACGACCGAACATCCTGAGCCGCCGGCTTTGTGCGGATCCGCACAGCCTTGGCTGAAGATGCCTTGCCGCCTTCCTTTAGACTTCCGGGAAACTCATTCAGGCAGGGGGGTAGGCCGCCTCCGGCACCGTTCAGAGGCCCTTGCAGGCTGGTTATGCGAAGCTCCCCTCGAATGCCAAGCGTTTTAGGCGAGTCTTCACCTTCAGCGGAGATTCGGCACAGAGATTGCTCTATCTGCACTGTGACTCCATCGGCCACTTGACCCTAGACCGCTGCGCGGGACAATAGAGTGCGGGAGCTTCGGCGCTCGCGGCCTGAAACCCCTCCAACCACTGCCCCGTCCTGTCCGGTCCCTTCCTGTCTGGTCCCTTCCTGTCTGGCTTCCCCCCCCCGTCCGGCTTCTCGCGTAGTCCGTCCCCACGGGACCCCACCTCATCAACCACCCGTTCCCCTCTGGCTGAGCAAGACCCCCGAATGATCGAACCGATCATTCGAGCTTCTTTCTCGGCACTCCGCCTCGCTCCGCAAGGCGCGGGGGACCGGCGCCTTTCCTCTCAACGAGTTCCTATGAGAAACCTCTCCCTCCCATCCGTGAATAGCGTTGAGCGCGCAGCTGCGCGCTCAACGACTTCGCAGTCGATCGTTGCCACAAGGCTGACGAGCGGCATCACGAAGCTGGCCACCGGCCTTGTGCTCGCGGGCGTAGCAGGCCTCGGGTTCACCGCATGTAGCGGTGCGGGGTCGGTCGCATCGTCGTCCCAGGACAGCGGGGTCGAGGAGCCGAACTTCTTCTTCGGTGACACTAACTCCGGCGGAACAGCCTCCGAGTTCCGCATGACGGGACTGGCCTTCGGCCGTTTGGTCCAGGTCGAGGCGCTGAACAGCAGCGGCTTCCGCCAGATCATGGCGCAGGACTATGTGATCAACCAGAACCTGGTCACGGACCAGCTGAACTACGAGCTTCTGGTCAACGGCGTGACCGGTCAGGAGACGCTGTTCATCAACCGCAACGTCGATCTTCCGGCGGGGCGCGCACAGTTCCTTGAGCTCCTGAAGACAGCGGGCGAGGGCCTCGACCCGCTCCAGGTTCAGGGCCTCGAGACGACAGGGACGTACTCGATGCTGCCACGGAACTCGGCGCTCGTCATGACGTTCGACGACCTCCTTCGCCCGAGCACGGTGACGGACCGGACGATCGAGCTGGTCCAGGGCTACCCGCCCAGCAGCCCGTTCGAATCGCGTGTCTTCACATCGAAGTACCACGGTGGTCGGGCTTCGAACGGATCGTTCTACCCGACGCGCATCGTCATTGACCTCACGACGAGCCTGATCGAGAAGCAGATCTCGGGAAGCGGCGTTCCGCTGAATGGTGTCGGCCTCGCGCCGAGCATTGAGATGAACATCGCCAACGTTCAGGTTCGCATCCCCACGGTGACCAACCCGTCGATTGGCCTCACCAAGGTTCTGACGAACCTCACGAACCACGAGCTGGCTACGTCGAACAATGGCCCGGTCGACTTCGCGACCAACTCGCGTCCCGTGACGCGGGCCTTCCGCTCCGGTGGTCGCGTCGGCGTGATCGTGGATCCGTTCAACGGCTTCCTTCGCGATACGCTGCCGCCCCAGGTGGTCGGCGCGACGCCGATGGACGTTGTGTTGCCGCCGGTGCAGATCCGTCTGGATCCGGCAGAAACGGGCTCGCTCCTCTTCACGCTTCCCGAAGTCCAGCTGCCTTCTGAGCTGTGCGCTCGCGGCGAGCTGGATGGTCAGGACGTGATCTCGCAGTCTGGCCTCTTCGCTCGCATCGTCAAGCCGGATAACCTGACCCCGAGTCAGGCTGCCCAGTACATCCCGGATCCGGACGGCAAGCTGTTCAATCTGCCCGTGACGCTCATCTCATTCCCCCGGGAATGGGACGGTCCGCAGGACTGGGAGCAGTTCGGCGCCGTGCTGTCGAACCTCGAGACGATCTATGAGATCGGCGACTCGCCTGAGTGCTATGTGCAGCTCTTGCCGCGTCCCACGGGCTTCCCGAACCAGCCGACCCAGGGA
>JBLIHL010000100.1:0-13859 GCA_047635895.1 Paracoccaceae bacterium
TGGAGCGATTATGTCGCTGTGCGCTCGCCGCGCAGGCGTCCTCGCCGGACGGGCGTGCTGCCGCACGGGCCTCCTCGCCGGAGGGGCCGCGAGGGCGAGCCTCGCGCCGGGCCGCACGGGCCCCTGCGGGGCACGCGCTATGGCCCGGGCGTCCTTCGGACGCGTGGGGCGGCTTCGGGCTTGCCTGCTCGACGCAAGACGCAAGGCTTACCTGGCCGTCCAACGCAGCCAGGTAAAAGTCCACAGGAGTCCGGCGTCGGCTGGCCCATGAGCGCGTCGTGGTACCGCGACTGGGACTTGACGTGAGAGACGTGAACGGCAAGCGTCCCGCAGGCGACTGCGACAGCGCCCCGAACTTCATCGCCGCATGAAGGTGCTCACAGGAAAGTCAGCGTGAGGCCATCCGAGAAGTTGAAGTTCGCCCCGCCCGCGGCCGCGTCGCGGTAAACGCATTGGAAGTGCCAGGTGCTGCCCGGGAGAATCGTCGCGCCCGCAACGGGTGGGCTCGTGAGATCGAACGATACGGTGAGCAGACTACCGGTCGCGAGCGCAGGGCTCGACCTGTAGACCGGGCCACCAAGGCAGAGGATGCCGTTCCCTACCGACATGGGGAACTGCGTGTTCTGTCCGTAGAAGTAGAAACCGAACCCGTCCGGTAACGGCCCCGCGTGGACGTTGAGTTCGTTCACGGCGACGCTGCTGCTGCCGGTGAAGCTCGTCGTCGCGGGAACGCCGGTGGAGTTTGCGATGCCCGGGCAGAAGTTAGACGCGGGGCATGTGTTCTCGAGGAAGACGACTTCGTCGGCGATCTCGTCGAGCAGCGCAATATCGAGGTCTTGGTCCCGGTCGAAGTCGAAGAGCAGCGCGCAGGCTGGGTTGTCGGTGGCTGCGAAGTCGTAGGCATGGGTGAAGGTGCCGGTGCCGTCGTTCTCGAAAACACCCCAAACGCTGCCGCTGAACGCCGAGAGAATCCAGTCGAGGTCCCCATCGCCGTCGAGATCGCCCAGGTCGGTGGCGACTACGAGTCCACCGGTCGGGAGAACCTGGTGCAGGGTGAGGTTGCCGTTGCCATCACCGAGGGCGATCGTGCCCGACGCGTTCACCCCGTTGCCGGTGCTCACGTCCAGGTTTCCATCGCCATTCACGTCGCCGAGCACCACCATCCAGACGCGGTTGACGCCGTTGAGGCTTCCGCCTTGGCTGAACGTGCCATCCCCGTTGCCGAGCCATACAATCAGGCGCTCGCTGCCCTGGGCACCGACGACGAAGTCGATGATGCCGTCGTTGTTCATGTCGCCGGACGCGAGGCCCCACTCGCGATCCCCGCCACCGTCCATCGTGGTCGCCGGGCCCAGCGTGCCGTCTCCGTTGTTCATTCGGAGCGAGAGCGAGCTGCTGTTCGCGTTGGCGCTGACAACGTCCGTATCGCCGTCCCCGTCCATGTCGAAGACCGCGACGCCGCGCGGCAGGTCGCCCATCGAATACTGGACGCTCGGATCAAAGGTCCCGTCGCCGCGCCCGAGTAAGACGGACACCGTGTCGCCGATCTTGTCCCCGGTCACTATGTCCATGAGCCCATCACCGTCCATATCACAGGACTCGTTGGGACTTGGCGTATTGCCGGTGCCGGTGGTGGGGGTGAGGAACGGGTCGAAGCTGCCCGTGCCGTCCGCTTGGTTCAGGAGTACGCGGACGTCGGAGGGGCCCTGATTCACGATCGCAAGGTCAAGCCAGCCGTCGTCGTTCAGGTCGGACGCCTGCCCGCCGTACACGCGCACCCCTTGGCTCGGTTGGCTGCGCACGCTCATGGTCGCGATCTGGGTGAACTCCAGCGTGTTCGGGCGCGTGCGGACCCGGTACTCGAAGTGATATCCCGCGCTTCGAAGCGCCGTCCCATCGACGGCCAGGAGATCGTGGGAGAGGTCCACTTGGACCACCTCACCGGCCGAGAACGCTTCGGCCGGCGTGAAGCGCGCGCTCAATCCCGTTGCGTCCACGGTCCAGGTACCGGAGGCGGGCCCTGTCGACTTGCCGAACACCTTGAGGTGGTCCGTCGTCGGTGGCAGCGCCGTGACGGCAACGGGGCGATCGAAGTGCACGATGATGTCGGCGGCCGGTGCGACGTGACTGGCGTTGATCCCAGGCTCCACCGAGACGACGGCGAGCTGGGCTGTTGCGTTCGGCGCCATTGGGCCCGCGAGAGCGGCCACGAAGACTGCTGCGATGGACGGCGTGGCGAGGGAAGCAGCGTGTTTCGTCATGGGAGGTTCCTGGGGAGGGAGCTGCTCGCGCACCGGTGCTGTTTGGGGCCACGGCGACTCGCAGTGACTCCCGGACGAAGCGGCGCAGCCGTGGGTTCCTACCGAGTCCTGCTCCCAAGGCGGCCCGCCAAGGCCCGCTTTAGCGCGTTCGTGACGACAGCCCCAGCAGCCGTCGCGTCCGCGGTGCTCCGCCGGGGCGAGCGGTCAGTGCAGCCTCCAGGTCCGGCAGCGCGCTTGCGTCGTCCACGTCGAACTCCTCCTCGAGTTCCGTGACGGTCAGGCCCGCAGTCGCGCACCGCTCAAGCGTCACCTTGTTTACCTCGCTCGTACTCCACGGGATGTCGCGGAAGACCTCGGGGTGCTGTCCTCGTATTCCAATGAGGTAGTAGCCCCCATCCCTCGCGGGGCCGATGCACACGTCTGCTTCATCGAGCGCCGCGAAGGCCCGGTTGACCGTGTCGCGTGCCATGTGGGGCGTATCGATCCCGATCAGCACGCACCGATCAGCGCCGCGCCGAGCGGCTTCCTGAACGGCACGATGCATGCGGTCCCCGAGGCTCCCCTCCGGTTGGCTCCATCGTTCAGCCCAGGGCACGTGCTCCTTGAACCAGGGGCCTGCGTCCGCCGGGGCAAAGGCCACGATCGTTTGGACGCGGCTCGCGCGGGCCATGGCCAGCGAGTCGAGGACGAACGCTTCGGCGAACTGCTGAGCACGATCGGCGCCGATGTCCGCCGCCAGGCGCGTCTTGGCGAAACCGGGGCGAGGCTCCTTTGCCAGGACTATCAATCGATCATTCATGGGCGGCACCCTACCTGGAGTGATTCCACTCACTTCCGTAGAAGTAGTGAGACTCTCACGGCGTGCAGGATCGAGGCAATCGCCAGGTCGCTCCCGAAGCAAAGAGATCGGGTTCGCGGCGGAGGTCGTGGGGTATGGACCGATGCCTAGTCGCTTCGAGGGAAGCGCACGGGTGCGATGCAATCGCCGAGGTTGCGAGCGTAGACCCCACTCATGGGGACGGTCGCACTCGGCTCAGTTCTTACGGGTTAGCCTGAATCGCCGTTTAGATTGGGCGCATCCTTCGCGTGCCCCTAGTCGTGATGGATGACGACTTCAAACGGTGCCTCACGCACGTCGACGTTCACTACATCATTCGGACCCTTGGGGCGCTCCAACGGAGCGCCAGCGCTTCCGCCTCAGCCATAGTGGAAGGAGCCTTGGGTCACGAGCTCGCCGTTCGGGGTCATCACCTTGAAGTCGAGCGGGATGCGGCGACCTCCACGGTAGATCGACATGCCGGCGCTCTGGTCTCCGTGCACCATGACGTCGACACGTTGTTCTGAGGACTTCATGGCGAGGTGGATCCGTGGATCGATCTCGATGTGCAGGGTCTCGCCGTCGACGACCTCGAGTTCGCGCATGAAGGGTTGGGTAGCAGCCAGGAACCACTCCACGCCGGACTCGTCGCGGGCTGCGATGCGGTAGCCCGTGATTTCATATTCGCCCGCGGGGATCACGCGGCCTGCGCCTTGGGATGAACCGTCTTCCCAGGACAGCCGAAACTGTTCTTCGTAGACGTTCTGGAGGAACAGGGCGCCGCGTTGGATGTTGGTCTTGATCGTGCCCGAACCGGATTCAGGCGACGTGTCGCCGCTGTCGTAAACCTGAGGGAGCGGCAGCGGAGTCGATTCGAACCACTTGGCGAAGGCCGCACGGGCCTCCGGTTTTTGCGTGCTTCAGGCGGTGTCGGCGAGCTGGGTGATCCAGCCGCGATCCACCGCGTAGCTTGGGTCCGGTGCCCAGTGGCAGTCACCGCAGTTCGAATCGAACATCGTCGTGAAGACGGCTAGCGCTGCGGGGTCGCTCTGGGGGTCTACGGACGCGGTTGGCGTCGGACTACCACAGGCGGTGAGCCCGAGGAGTACAAAGGGGAGGCGGTGCATGGGAGCAATGCTACGGGGCCGCCACCTTCCTGCGGTAAATAGAAAGAGCCTGATCTGCCCGGCGTTGGTGCCAGAAGGCAGCCGCGATGCGGGCTCGCATGCGGTTTCGTCCCGCGCTCCCCGTCAGCGTGGGCGCCGACGGACGTGGGGCTCGTACGATCTACGATCAACATGTACACACTTCTCCTGTTGAGTTGTCTCGCCGCGCCGCAGGCGCACGACCTCGAGACCGACACCTTCCGCGCCCAGGTCGATGCGACCGGGCATTTCACGTCTTTGGTCGACCCACGCGATGGCGTCGACTATCTCCCCGAGGGCGTGCCAGCGCCCCTCGTGCGCATCCGCGTCGCGGGTGGGTACGCCGAGCCGGAGTCTCTCCGGGTCGAGGGAGAGCGCTGGACACTCGGCTTCGCGGCCGGCCGGAGCGTCACGCTGCAGGTCGAGGAGAAGGTCACTCACCTGCGCTTCGAGGTGCTCTCCATTGAGCCGCCTGGCGGCATGGAGCTCTTGATGTGGGGTCCCTATCCGACGACCCTTCGCCGATCGATCGGAGAGACGATCGGCGTGGTCCGGGGGGAGGCATTCGCGATCGGCTTCCAGGCTCTCAACCCCAAGACGCTCGGGGGAGCCGCGGCGAGCGAGCACGACCAGATGCCGAGCTACAACATCTTCTCGGGCAGCGACTTCGCGGACGTCGAGGAGGGCGTTCAGGAGCTCTATCGCGGAGACGCCGCGCTCCGGACGGAGTTCGGCAGCACGCTTCAGGCCTACACCCGTGACCGCTCCAAGGACCGCGTGATCGAGAACTGGAGCCACCCGCGCTTCGTTGCCCCCGCGTTTGCTGACGGCGGGATCGTCGGCTCGGCGCTCGCGCTCTTCGGCTGTCCCGTCGACGACGCCCTGGCTACGATCGGTGCGATCGAGTTGACCGAAGGCCTGCCGCACCCGATGCTCGACGGCGAGTGGGCCAAAACCAGTCGCGCGGCGACCGCCTCCTACCTGATCACCGGCTTCGGCGAGGACACGGTCGACGAAGCGATTGCACTCACTCTGCGAGCGGGGCTCGGGTACCTCTACCACGGCGGCCCCTTCGCGACGTGGGGGACGTTTCAGTTGAACCCGGTCCAGTTCCCCGGTGGGTGGGATGGCCTGAAAGCATGCGTCGATAAGGCGAGTGCGAAGGGCGTCCAGGTCGGCGTGCACACGCTTAGCAATTTCATCACGACGAGCGATCCCCTGGTCACGCCCGTGCCGGATCCAGGGCTCGCGGTCGTCGGGACGACCGAGCTGTCGGCATCTGTTGACGCGGAGGCCACGGAGCTTGTCGTCGCCGATGGTGCCTGGTTCGAGAAGCTTGGCGCGCTGCGCTGCGCACGCATCGGCGATGAGCTGATTCAATACGGCTCCGTGAGTGGCGCCCAGCTGTTGGAATGCAAGCGGGGCGCGTTCGGAACGACGCCTTCGGCTCATGACGCGGGCGCGGCGGTGAGCAAGCTCATGGACCATGGTTACCGCACGTTCCTGACCGACGCGGGTTTGAGCCAGACGGTCGCCGAGCGCATCGCCGAGCTGTTCAACCACACGGGCTTGCGGCAGCTTTCTTTGGACGGCCTGGAGGGTAACTGGTCGACGGGTATGGGCCAGTACGGCCGCACGCTCTTCGCGTCCTGGTGGTATGAGGCGTTGAAGCCCGCGCTGAGGGGCCGAGTGATCAATGACGCCAGCAACCCGGGGCACTACTTCTGGCACATCTACACGAGGATGAATTGGGGCGAGCCGTGGTACGCGGGTTTCCGCGAGAGCCAGACTCAGTATCGCCTCATGAACCAGCGCTACTTTGAGCGCAACCTGATGCCCCGGATGCTCGGCTGGTTCAAGATGATCCCGGCGACGAGCCTGGAGGACGCCGAGTGGCTCATGGCGCGATCAGCAGGCTTCGACGCCGGCTTCGCGTTCGTGACCGACTCAGCCACGGTCGCCAAGAACGGCTTTGGAGAGGAAATTCTGGGAGCGATCGGCACATGGGAGAAGGCGCGTCACGCGGCAGCGTTCCCGTCCGAGCTCTTGCCCGCCCTCCAGGACATCTCGCGTGAATTCACGCTCAAGAAGTCAGGGGATGGTTGGGACCTGCGCGAGGTGTACTCCATGAAAGGGACCCACAGTCGCCGCGAGCAGCCCGGCATGCCGACGAGAACCGCCTTTGAGTTAGAGAACCCATTTGGCGAGCAGCCCATCGGTTTCATTCTGCGATGCGAGGGGAAGGTCGCCGCCGAGGAGATCGTGCTCGAGATCAATGGCCGGGAGGCCGAACTCGGTGTCTCGCTGCAGCCAGGGCAGACACTGCGCTGGCTCGGTGGACCTGAGATGGTGCTGCACGACGCGGCGTGGCAAGAGCTCGAGCGGTTCCCCGTGGACCAGGGTCAGTTCCAGTGCCCCGAAGGAGCCTTCGGCGCCGTGGTTGGCTGCCGCTTCTCAGGCTCCGGAGACCCGCAGTTGAAGATCGAGCTGCGTACCATCGGGCACGCAACTCAACTCTCTGCGCGCTAGCTTGACGTGGCCCATCGCTCTCCTGGGCTGCTCGCCCGCATGGGCGGGTCTCGGGGTCAATGGCTCCGCCGAAGACTCGCCCCTGCAGCCGAGCAGCTCGCCCCCCTAACGCTATGGTGGGGCGATGTTCGATACCAACTGGACCGCGTGCGCGCTACTGGCGCTGTCTTCCTCACTGCCGGCACAGGCTGCAACCCAAGCCGACGAGCGCCCCAACATCGTCTTCGCCATCGCCGACGATTGGGGCTGGCCGCACGCGGGCGCGTACGGCGACGTCGCGGTCCAGACGCCTCACTTCGACAGGGTGGCGGAAATGGGCGTGCTGTTCGAGAACGCCTACGTCTCGTCGCCGTCGTGCACGCCGAGTCGCGGCGCGATCGTCACGGGGCAGCACTTCTTCCGATTGGGCGCCGGCGCCAGTCTCTGGTGCGAATGGCCCGAGGACCGCTTCCCCGAGTACCCGGCCATGCTGTCGGACGCGGGGTATCACGTGGGGTCGTGGCGTAAGTCCTGGGGGCCGGGGAAGGGCGCGCCGGGTGGCGCGAAGTTCAAGAACGTCGACGCGTTCTTCGACGCACGCGGTGACGATCAGCCGTTCTGCCTCTGGCTTGGAGCCTCGGACCCGCACCGGGGGTACGAAAAAGACAGCGGCGCGAAGAGTGGCATCGACCTCGATCAGGTCCATATGTTCCCCCAGTTTCCAGACGCCCCAGAAGTACGCGGCGACGTCGCGGACTACTACTTCGAGGTCCAGCGCTTCGATCGCGACGTCGGTCGGCTCCTCACGCGGCTGGAGGAGATGGGTGAGCTAGATAACACGCTGTTCGTGGTCACCGGTGACCACGGCATGCCGTTCCCGCGCTGCAAGGGCAACGTCTACGACTCCGGCGCGCGCGTGCCGCTCGCGGTCGCGTGGCCCAGTCGAATCCCAGCTGGACGGCGCGTGACAGACTTCGTCTCCCTGACGGATATGGCGCCTACGTTCCTCGAGGCAGCGGGCCTCTCCGTCCCGACCGAGATCACGGGAAGAAGCCTCATGCCCACGCTCCGATCTACACACGAGGGGCGGGTCGAGGCGCACCGCGATCACGTGGTGGTCGGCCGCGAGCGCCACGTACCGTGTCAGGAGGCTCCCGAGCGAGAGGGTTACCCCGTCCGTGCTCTACGCACCGACTCTTACCTCTACATCCGCAACGCGCATCCCGATCGCTGGCCCGCCGGTACCCCGAACCACGAGCTGTGCACGTCCAGGAACTCATGGCTCGGAGACTGCGACAACGGCCCAACGAAGCTCTACCTATGGGAGCACCGTGCCGATGACGACGTCCGTTCGCTCTTCGATCTCTGCTTCGCGAAGCGCCCGGCGGAGGAGCTCTACGATCTCCGCGTGGACCCGGAGCAGGTGCACAACATCGCTGCCGAAGAAATCCACCAAGCGGCTCTAGCCGAGCTGTCGAAGCGCCTAGATGCCGAACTCCGGCGAGCCAGAGATCCCCGTTCGCTTGGAATGGAAGAGGTGCTCGAAGGCCACAAATACCTCGGTGGTGGAGGAGGCAAGTGGCCCTTCAAGTGATGGCCTTCACGTCACTGGGACGTCACTGGGCCACCAGCTTGCCGAGGTCGGAGCGAACGAAGTAGAGCTCCCGGCGCTCTTCGTGGGGCACTCCGACGTGCTGTGCAGGCCGGATTCCGCTCAGGCCGGAAGCGACGCCGGCTCGAAGGCGCTACTTGCCGCCGGACGAGCGGAGATCCTGGAGCGCCTTCATGTATCGAGTGGTCTCATTCGGCTCCTTGGCGTTGATCGCGTTCATGAGATCCCGGACGCGCTCATCGTCGAGCTGCACCAGGATCTTGGCCGCTTCCGCTGGGTCGTAGACCGAGATCAGGAGGGCGGCGGCATCCTCGGCTTCTGTGCCCTCGAAGATCGACGCCATCTTCTTGTACGTCTCCATCTTGTCCTCCTTCAGAACCTCACGGTCACGGTCGACTTCTTCGCCCTTGGCCTCGGTGTCGGCGTCCTGGTCAAGGAGGCTGGAGCGCAGCTTTTCCAGCTCGCGGTAGCGGTCTTCGATGTGCTCGCGATCCGCGTTGAGCTCGCGCTCTCGCTCGTCAAGTTCACGTGCACGCTTCGCCACCTCGTTGAGCTTCGTCTGCAGTGATTTTCCGAGCTGACCGAGCTCATCACCGGAGAAGGGGTCGCCGAGCATGAAGGACCCGAGCGGAGTCGCCGCATTCTCGAAAAGCTGGCGGGGGCTACGACGGTCTTCAAGGAGCTCCGCCTCGACGTCGGGCAGCACGGTCGTTTCGCCTTCTTCCACCGTGATCTGCTCGGGGAAGAGCTTGCCGACGCCTTTCATCTCGTGCATCGGCGTTCCCGTGAGGGCCGAAAATGTGACGAATGAGCCGATCAGCAGAACGAAGCCGCCGAGTCCGTAGGCGAGGATCTTGAGGATGTGATTCATGATGCGGTATCGGTCGAGCGGGTGGGGCTGTGTGTGTTCATGGCGAAGCGGCCGTTGATATAGGCTTCGCTTTCGCGATTCTCCTTACGTCGGCGCTGGCGGCGCCTCTCGGTAGCCCAGCGGTGTTCGAGACGCTTGAGTGCCTCGACTTCGCGGCGGCGAACGTCGTAGGGCTGCCGTGCCTCAGCGGCGAGCGCGCGGGCCGCCTCGAGGGCCTCGTCGTCCGCGATCGCACGTTCGTTCAGGCCATCGAGGATTTGGTAGGCAGAGAGCGTAGACTGAGTCGCCTGGGATGGCTGGTCGCCTACAAATTCATGGCTGCGAGCGAGTTCTGCGCGCGCATCCCGGATGTGCTGGCGGCCCGCTTCACGGTGCTCCGCGGCACCTCGGGCCTCGCGCTCGGCCAGGGCCCAGCGGATCTTATCCGCCTTCTCCTGGTCCTCACGGAGCGCGAGCAGCCGGGCGAGTCGAAACGCCGTCACGGCCTCACCTCACCGAGTCCTGTGACGAGCTTCAGCACCTCGACGGTCTCGTGGAAAGGCGTCGGATCATCTACATCCTGGCGCAGGAGCGCTTGGATGGCGGGCATGCGCTCAAGCGCTTCATCGAGCACGGGGTTCATGCCGCGCTGGTAGGCCCCGACGTCGACGAGGTCACGTCCGTCGCGGTAAGCGCTCAGCAGCTCGCGCAGGTGTCGCGCGTAGACCTGGTGCTCAGGCGTCACAAGCTTGGGCATGAGTCGCGAGAGGCTTCCCAGGACATCAACGGCTGGAAAGTGACCGGCCTGGGCGAGGTCGCGGCTCAGGTGCACGTGGCCATCGAGCAGCCCGCGGAGCGCGTCGGCGACAGGGTCGTCGTCATCGTCTCCGTCGGTGAGGACGGTCAGTAGGCCTGTGATGCTGCCTGCTGCGGTGCGGCCCATGCGCTCCAGAAGCTGGGGCATGAGCGCGAAGAAACTGGGCGGGTATCCGCGGACGGTAGGTGGCTCGCCGGCGGCGAGCCCCACCTCGCGCGCCGCGTGGGCGAAGCGGGTGATCGAGTCGACCACCAGGAGAACGTTCTTGCCCTGGTCACGGAAGTGTTCGGCGATGGTGACGGCAACCCACGGAGCCGTCAGGCGCTCCAGTGGTGAGCGATCGGACGTTGCCGCGACAAGAACCGTGCGCTTGAGAGCTTCCTCGCCAATGGTCTCTTCCAGGAAGTCGCGCACCTCGCGGCCCCGCTCGCCGACGAGGCAGGCGACGACTACGTCAGCCTCCGTGCCGCGCGTGATCTGGCCAAGAAGCGTCGACTTACCCACCCCTGCGCCGGCAAAGATGCCGAGGCGCTGGCCCTGACCGACGGTGTTGAGCCCGTCAATCACGCGCACGCCGGTGGAGAGAGGTTGATTGACGGTACTGCGCGAAAGCGGGCGAGGCGCGCTCTGGCGGATGTCGCGGTGGTGGCCTCCGGGGATCGGGGGGCGATCGTCGAGCGGATGCCCGAAGCCATCGAGCACTCGCCCAAGCATGCCGTCGGAAACCTCGATGCCGAAGGTGCGCCCGAGCGCATAGACCGACTGGCCCGGCGCGAGGCCTACGACGTTGCCGTGGGGCATGAGCAGCGTGCGGTCGCCGCGAAATCCAATGACCTCCGCTTCGATGGGCTCTCCGGTACCGCGTTCGATGCGGCAGAGCTCGCCCATGCCAGCGGGGATACCAACGGCCTCCACAAGGACGCCAGAGACCACGTCGACGCGGCCACGGTAGAACGGGCTTCCCGCGCGGCAAATGATCTCACGGCATCGGTTCTCGTCAAGTAGTTGCATCAGATGAGGTCCTCGAGAAGCTGTTCACGGATCTCTTCGAGCGCGGTGCTCGGGTCGCGGACCAGAAGGCCGCGTGGGGTCTCGAGGAGAACGGTCCCGCGAGCGATATTGCCGTCGGCGAGGACCTGCGTCTCACCGCGGAATACGACGTCTCTGAGCGTCTCCGCGTCGGCAGGGTGAAGGTGCACGACGCAGCGGCCCCGCTTGATTTCGGAGGCGGAGAGGGTCGAGCGGACGATCTGCTCCAGGCCGTAGTCACCGGACGCGATCTGGACCTTGAGGATCTGGCGCGCGATCTCGACCCCAAGGGCGACGGCGTCAGAGCTGAGGGCTTCTTCGGCCAGTCCACGTGCTTCGTCGAGGCGGTCAGCTGCGGCGTTCAGGGCCTTGACCGCATGGGCGGTCGCCTCTTCGTGTCCTTCCTGGCGTGCGACCCCGAGGCCTTCATCGCGGCGTGCGGCCATGAGGCCGTTGCCATGATCGTCTAGTGTGCCTGGGATAATTTGGGCGTCCTTGCAAGGTGCGCCGACGGCAACGCGGAAGCGCCCCAGGCCGATGGCGCCACTGCCCTGTCCTTGGGCGCTCCCAAAGGACCCGCTGATCAGCGAGTCGATGGGGGAGGTGTATCGTTCGATGTACAGCATCAGATCAGGAGACGAGTTCGTCGCTGGCTCGGGCCGGGCTAAATTCGCCGCTGTCCATCAGCGCGCGGACGGCGCTCATGATTGCGGAACGAGACTGGAGAACTTCGCTAAACGGCATCGGGCCGAGCAGCTCCTTCTCATCAATGACCATGTCACGAACGCGTGACGAGAGGTTGTTCATGACGTTCTCGAACACAGCTTCCGGCGAAGCTTTGAGCGCAATCGAAAGCGTCTTGGTGTCCACGGAAGCGAGGATCTTCTGCATCGCCCGCTTCTCGATCGAGGCAAGGTCGTCCCAGGTGAACATGAGGTCGCGGACTTGACCCGCCGTCTCTCCGTCTTCTTCTTCGAGGCGCGTGAGCACGGCGTGCTCGATCTCTGCCTCTGCGAAGTTGAGCATGTCAGCCACGGTGCGAAGGCTGTCTTCCTGGGCGCGCGGAGCGGGCACCAAGCTGGCCTCGCGGATACGTTCCTGGAGGTCATCGGCGATCGCGAGCATCGTCTCGACCCCCGGCGGCGTGACCGTGGTCATGCGCTTGACGATCTCCAGGGTGACGTCCTCGCCGAAGGAAGCGAGGATGTCCGCTGACGTAGCCGGAGCCACGTGGCTGAGGACGAGTGCCACGACTGCGGGAGACTCTTCTTTCAGTACTCGCGCAGAGAGGTTGGCAGGGCAGGCCTCAAGGAACGCGAATGGCTGCTCACGTCGACGCCGGGCCTGAATGCCTTGAATGACACGCTCCGCCTCTTCGGATCCGTAGCTGCTCTCAAGGAGCGCGAAGAGCTCGTAGCTGTCCTGGGGCCGCACGCCGGTCTTCTGGTGGAAGGTGAGCGCGAGTGCACGGTACAGGGACTCGACCGCTGCGGCTGAGCACAGGGTCGGATCGAGGTCGGTCATGGCCTCGGCGATCTTGGAGACGACCTTGGGATCCAGGCCACGCATCACGTTGGCGCTCGTTTCCTTGTCGAGACTGAGCAGGAACGCAGCGGCACGCTGTGCGCCGCTGGCCGTCATCTCGGGTTTTGGTTCGTCGTTTTCCATGTCAATAGGCCTCCGGCCCGAGCGCGCTTACTTCGAGACTGCTTCGGCAAACGCATCTTCGGCCAGAGCCCAGCGAGACAGTAGGCTGCTCACCTTTTCGGGCTCAGTCTGGAGAAGATCTTCGATGTGTGCACGGGCGAGCGCGTCTATGTCGACGGTCTCGTCCATCTCGTCGAAATCGCCGTTGCCGCCGGAGCTCTTTCCGCCCGCTTCGTTGGCGCGGCGCCCGCCAACGGTGGTCCCACCTGGACCGGTCGAGGCGGTCGTTGCACGTGCGGATTTGAGGCTCTTCATCAGGACCATCAGGAACGCGAGGCCCGCCAGAATCTCAAGTCCATGCTCAAGCGCGAGCTTCAGCATTGGACTCGCTGGCGCCGGCGGCTCGATCGGATCCGGCAGGATTGGGATCCCTTCAGCGTCTCGCATGACGCTTGGCAGAGACGTCGAGCGAGTCACTATGACGTCGCCGCGCGTTTCCTCGAAGCCCACCAGGGCCTTCACGAGCGCCTCGGCGTCGGCCTTGTGCTCCTCAAGTGACGCATCGAGCACAAGTGAGATCGAGAGGCGCTCAAGCTGATGCGGCTGCGCGATTCGGTGGGTCGTGGTCGAGCCAAACGTGTAGTTAGTCTCCTTCTCGCTCGTCGTGGACATCGCGTTCGGCACGGTGACCCCTGACTCGCTGCCTGAGCCCTCCGCGGTGTTGGAGCCGACGCCGGCCGGGCCTCCGATGGACTGTGGCCATTCGGGGTCCTCCGTCTTACGACTGCGTTCGCTGCGCGGCTTCTTAGAAGGATCGAGCGTATTGGAGATCGACTCCTCCTGGACCTGCTTCCAGGTTCCTCGGACGCCGACCACCGTCAGGCCTGCGGGGAACGTACGGTCGAGAAGGCGCTGGGCCTGGTTGCTGCGGTCGCGGGAGAACTTCTCCTCCAGCGCTAGCAAGGATGTCGCACCGTCCGCATCCGCGCCGTCAAAGACGACGTTGGAGTGCTGGTCGACGATCGTGATGCGGTCTTCCGAGACGCCGGTGGCGCCGCGTACGATGCCCACGAGCGCGCGGGTTTCTCCTGCGCTCGGGGTCGTGGCGCCGCGAAGCGTCAGGACAACGCTGGCGCGACGCTCGTCCGCCCGCGATCGAGCGAGCGGCGAGGT
>JBLIHL010000101.1:0-13705 GCA_047635895.1 Paracoccaceae bacterium
CGCCAGCATTTCTGGACTCGTGGCCGACGACCAGCCGCTTCGCGTTCGCTCCGACGGATCCCCCTGGGTCATGTCCACCGTGAGCCGCGAACTCCAGTCTCTCGTCAGCCACACGGTTCACCACTACGCGCTCATCGCTGTGGCCGTTCGCAGTGGGGGCGGTCAACCTGAGCCAGAGTTCGGCGTAGCGCCGTCCACGATCCGGCACTGGGCACGGACGAAAGCCAAAGAGCAAGCAGCGGCGGTCGACAAAGCAAAAGCCGCTTCCAACCAAGGCGATCCAGCTTGTGCACGCTGACCTGGACGACCCGGGCTGCCGCTTCATCTGGCAGCCCACTCGTTCCTGACCTCTCCGGGTACTCCGCCTGGTTCAACCGCGACGAGCGCCTGACACGAGCGGCTGAGATTCCGCCCCGTATTCAGACCTCGCCGGATGGCGTCCAGTACATAGCTCCCGAGGACAGCGAGGCCGGCGGAACGTGGATCGCCACCAACGAATTCGGCCTCACCGTCGCGCTCTTGAATGGCTACGTCGTGAGTCGCGGTCCCGAGCGTGAGGCCTATGAGAGTCGTGGGGTTCTCGTCAGGAAACTGGCCGGTCTAGAGAGCCCTCTTGAGGCCTTCGCGCTCCTGTCGCCCCGTGAGCTCTCGGTGTACCGGACCGCGGTTGTGTTCATCAAGGCTCCCGGTGAACCCGCACTGGTGGCTCGCTGGGACGGACTGACGGTGGGCATCGACGTCCAGGCGGAGCGACAGCTCCCTCTCACCTCCTCTAGCTACGAACAGGACGCAGTTCAGGTCTCACGGAGAGCGCTGTATTCATCACTCGTGCGTGAGCCGGGTCAGTCCGTTGACCCACTGGCGCCCGACCCTGCCGGCCTTGCTTCGTTCCAGCGCTATGTGGACCCAGTCGAGGGGCCAACGGCCTTCACCCCCACGATGCAGCGGTCAGACGCCGCTACGCGGAGCCAGTGCGAGATCCAGGTAACGGAGCAAACGGTTCGGTTTGGCTACAGGCCGGGCCCGCCGCACCTCACCGATGTTTCGGTGCAGCTCGAGCTTCCTCGCCGCGGTGCCGGCCTTGGCAACTGAGCCAGGGCCTGAGCTGGGGCCTGAAGAGAGTCCTGACCCAGAGTCCTTCGTCCGGACGCCGCGCGCGTCGTCCGGACGGCCCTGGCTGAAGATCTGCATAGGCCTCTACGCGGTGGTGTTGCTCGCCTCTTGGGCGCGCATGCTGACGGCCCACCACGAGCCCGCGGCACCCCGCGATCACTTCGCGTTCACCGAGACGGCCGCGTTAGTTCCTGCTGGACAGACGCTCGAGACCGCCGACGCAGCCCCGGTCAGGCTCGCCTACTGGGACGCTGGACCGCGCACTGCCCCCGTGCTTCTCGCACTCCAGGGAAGCCCGGGCTCAGGCAGCGACTTCCGCGATCTCATCCCGCTGCTGGAGGATCGGTTCCGCATCATCGCGCCTGACCTACCGGGCTTCGGGCAGTCCACCCGCGAGATACCGGACGTCTCCGTTCGTGCACACGCCGGATACTGCCTGGCGCTCCTCGACGAGCTGGGCATCGAGCGCTTTCACGCGGTGGGCTTCAGCATGGGAGGGGGCGTCGCCCTTGAGCTCATCGACCGTGCTCCGGAACGCGTGGAGTCACTCACGCTCATGGCGTCGATCGGCGTCATCGAGCTTGAGCTCCTCGGAAGCCACGCGCTGAACCACGGGATCCACGGCCTCCAGCTGGGAGCGTTCCGTGCGATTCGCTGGCTCATCCCGCACTTTGGAGCGTTCGATAGCGCGATGCTCGGCATTCCCTATGCCCGCAACTTCTACGACACCGACCAGCGCCGCCTCCGCCCCATCCTTGAGAAGGTGGACGCGCCTACCCTGATCCTTCACGGTGAGGATGACTTCCTGGTACCGCTCGCTGCGGCGCAGGAGCACGCGCGGATCGTGCCCCAGGCCGAATTCATCGTGATGGAGAGCCCCGCGAGCCACTTCCTTCCGTGGAGTGCCCCCCGCCGCGTGGTGGCGGAGCTGAGCTCGTTCGTCGACCGCGTGGAGGCCGGAGCCGCGCCGCGCCGTAGCGCCGCCCCTGAAGCCAGGCTGACACGGAGCGTCGAACCCTTCGACCCATCGTCGCTACCTCCGTTCGAGGGACTCGCCCTGCTGATGATCCTGGCCCTGCTCGCCGTCGCGACGTTTGTCTCCGAGGATCTGGCCTGCATCGCTGCGGGGCTTCTGGTCGCCGACGGCCGGATTGGATTCGTCGCGGCCTCCATCGCGTGCTTCCTCGGGATCTTCATCGGCGACCTTGGCCTCTACCTCATCGGACGCGCCTTCGGCCGCCCTGCGCTCCGGCGCCGGCCGCTGAAGTGGTTCATCTCAGACGACGCGGTGGAGCGCGCGAGTCACTGGTTCGAGTCGAAGGGCATCCGCGTGATCTTCCTGTCGCGCTTCACGCCGGGCCTCCGCCTTCCTACCTACGTGGCGGCGGGCGTCCTCCGTACGCGGCTCATCGCCTTCGCCTTCTTCTTCGCCGTCGCGGGGATCCTATGGACCCCCGCACTTGTGGGGATCGCCGCCCTGGCCGGAGATCGTTTGGCGGAGGCCATGGGCGGGCTTGGCACGCGCCAGCTTCCGTTGGTGCTCCTCCTCGTGGTGGTTCTCTTCCAGGCCTACCGCCTCCTGCCGCTCTGCTTCACGCACCGCGGCCGGCGGCTCCTGCGAGGCAAGTGGCTCCGGCTGCGAAGGTGGGAGTTCTGGCCGCCTTACATCACCTACCTGCCGCTCATTCCCTACCTCGCCTGGCTGTCGATCAAACACCGCAGCGCATTCGCGTTCGCCGCTTCGAATCCAGCCATGCCCATGGGCGGGCTGATCGGCGAGTCGAAGGCGGAGATTCTCGAGGGGCTCGGGCGCGACCACACTGCCGTCCCCGCATTTCTGCTGCTGCGCGCGGATGACACGCCAGAAACGCGTGCATCCGCAGCGGAGGATTTCATGACCAGGACGATGTTGTCCTTCCCGGTGATCCTGAAGCCGAATGAGGGGCAGCGCGGCTCCGGCGTCGCCCTCGTGGGGACCATGGCTGACCTGCTCGAGCGCGCAGGGGCCCTCGACCACGACGCGATCCTCCAGGCACGTCTCGACGGTGAGGAGTTTGGAGTGTTCTACACCCGCAGCCCTGGCGAGCCATCCGGCTCTATCTTCGGCATCACCGTCAAGGTGCTACCGGAGGTCATCGGCGACGGGAAACACACGATGGAGGAACTGCTCCTCGACGATGCGCGGGCCTGTGCCCTCCATGCCACCTACATGAAGGAGCTCGGTCCACGGTCGGACGAAATCCCGAACCCAGGAGCCGCCCGTCGCCTCGTCCATGTGGGAACGCACTCGCGGGGAGCCATCTTCCTCGACGGCGC
The DNA here is from genome assembly GCA_047635895.1 of Paracoccaceae bacterium. Lineage (GTDB taxonomy): Bacteria > Planctomycetota > UBA1135 > UBA1135 > Saltatorellus. The sequence continues at coordinate 3,430 of JBLIHL010000101.1, forward strand.
ACACCTCATCACACCCGAGCTGGAGGCGGCTGTCGACGGACTCTCCCGGGGCTACGAGGGCTTTTACTTTGGCCGCTATGACCTGATGGCTCCCTCGGCGGAACACCTGGCTCGAGCCGAAGGCCTGGGCGTGATCGAGCTCAACGGAGTGACGTCCGAAGCGACCAATCTCTACGATCCGAAGCACTCGATGATCGCGTCTTACGGGATCCTCTTTGCCCAGTGGAAGCTCGCCTATTCCATCGGAGCCAAGAACGCGGCCCTGGGCTGCCGAACCGCAACCGTCGGTGAGATTCTTCGGGAATGGTTCCGATATAGGCGAAAGCAGCGGTCCCACAGGGCGTAGGGATGCGTATGGGCCTTCCCGCGGCGACGATATCTGAACGTCCTCTTGATCGTTACGGGATGATTCCCCCTTATAAGTAAGGGGCTAGCGCGGCGATCGATCCCTTCCCCACCTTGTAGCCACTGTCACCCCCACGGCAGAGTTCCCATGCCTATCCGCAGCTTCGGCCATCCATCGAGCGATAAGAACCCTCGTAACACGCGGGGTAGAAAAACTGGTTCAGAGGCTCTCCTCGAGGGCATCGACCTTGTCCCGCCGATCGACGCAACCATGGGCGACTACCGCATGTCGTTCGCGCGCTCGGAGGCTGACCTGGAGTCCGTCAGGCGCCTGCGCTACGCCGTGTTCAACGTGGAGCTGGGCGAGGGACTCAACGGCGCCCACGAGACGGGGCTCGATGCGGACGCGTTTGACCGTCAGTGCCAGCACCTCATGGTGCACCATGTGGAGACCGGCGCTGTCATCGGCACCTACCGCATGCAAACGGCCGAGTCTGCCGCGGCAGGGCACGGCTGGTACACCGCTGGCGAGTTTGAACTCGACCGCATCCCCGAGGAGATCCTCAACAAGGCGGTCGAGCTGGGCCGCGCCTGCGTGGCGCGCCCCCACCGCGAGAAGAGCGTGCTCTTCCTCCTCTGGCAGGGCCTGATCGCCTACCAGCTGCACGTCGGCGCCGATGCCTTCTTTGGGTGCAGCTCGCTCACCGGCACGGACCCCCGCAAGGGCGTTGCGCTCTACGCGAAGCTGGTCGCAGACGACAAGGTTCACCCGACGCTCTACGCGCCGCCCCGCCTTGCGCTTGCCTGCCCACTCTTGGACTGGCCGCTGCGCAAGGGCGGACCGCCAACCGAAGAAGTGGAGATCCCCAAGCTCTTCGCCTCCTACCTTCGGAACGGCGCGCTCGTGCTTGGTCCGCCCGCGATCGATGAGGAATTCGGAACGATCGACTTCCTCACTTGGGTCCAGGTCAAGAAGAAGCACCTGCGCCGCTTCGGGCAGCTCGGCACGGGCCGAGGCTAGCTGCCGCCAATCCAATCATGGAAGCGGAAGGCGGCGGAGGGATGGGCGACTACTCGTCTTCTTCCAGCTCCTCGTCGACGCGGGAGAACTCGGGCAGCTTTCGCTCGGGCTGGCCGTGATCGCGGAACACGGTCAGCCAGTGTTCGAACATGTCTTGGCTGATCGCACCTGCGCTCGAGTACGGCATGGCGTGGCGAGCGACGCCGAAGCCGTCCACGAATAGAAGCCAGCGGCGGCCCTGGTCGATGGATTCGAACCGGTGCTCGTCGGACTCCTCACCCTCTTGGGCCTCGGGGTCTGTCACCGAGTGAAAGAGGATTCGCGGCGCGACTCCGTTCTCAGATGCCGCCCCCGCGAGCGCCTCCTCAAAGGCGCTTCGGTCGAGCACGCCTTCGAAATCCCGTGGTAGCGCCACGATCAGCGGCTGGCCGACGCTGTTGCGCGACATCCGCTCCAAGATCTGAACGGCCGTGCGCCTGGCGCGCGAGATCTCCCGGGTGGCGGCCTTGTCGTCCACCGCGCCGTCGGCCCCAATGGCTCCAGACTTGGAGTCACGGGGAATCCAGAGCATCAGCGCACCGTTCGGGGAACGCTCCACCCCGTCGCCGAGGTAGACGCTCACGTTGCGCAGCCGATCAAATTCAGGGCCTGTGCCACGATCGAGGTCGAGGATCGCAACGGGCTGACGATCGAGGCGCCGCAGGATGGGAGGCGCCACCGCCACCGCCCCACGCGCGGTCCCGAAGCCGATGTAACCCTCGATCGGCGCGCTGTCCACCGTGTGGTAGGAGCCCGCGAACTGTCCCGCAATCCACAGGCTCGCCACGGGGCCGGTGATGAGAACCTCGATCTCCACAGAGGCGCCAGCGGGCTTCAGCTCGATCGCCCCGCCCCGTACCGATGTCGCCAGTCCACCCTCGCGCGTGCGCATGCCATCGAACCTCCAGCGGACTTTGTCAAACGACGGCTCCTCATCGGTCTCCCCGATCGCGTACTCCACGTCGCCCGCCGTAAGGCTGATGCGAATGTTGCGATCCCGGGTCGACCAGCCAAGCACCACGAGCGCACTGCCGAACGACGTCGTGAAGTTGACCCGCGTCTTCATCCGGTAGGTGCCTGGCAACATCCACCTGGACGAGCGCACGAAGGATCGTCCGCCGCCGTTGCGATCGAAGCGTCCCGTGCCGGTACGTGACTTATTGCGACCAAGGAGCAGCGTCCCGTCCTCCTCGACGAAGAAGAGCTCGGGCCTGCGGTCATCGTCGAGACGGGTGAGCGACTCCTCCACCCAGCCCCCAAGCTCGTCGGGCTCACCGATCGGGCTCGCCGCACCGGGCGCCAAACCCCCAACGGCGCCTGACTCCACCCCGGCCCAGGCAGCGATGCGCTCGGAGTCCCCCGTCACTCGCCGCGCAGCGCCCAGCGCGCCGACCTCGACCAGGGCCGTTGCCACTTCACGAAGATCGGCCACGCACGCTTCGACGGCCTTTCGATCCCCAGGGAAAGCGCCCAGACGCGACCGCGCCGACTTCGCATGAACGCGCGAGGCAAACGGCTCCCCGTTGCGTTCGTGCTGGACCGACCAGAGGGCCTCACGGTCGCGCACGGATGGCGACTTCAGCTTCGAGAAGGCCTCGACCAGCGCTGCCGCAGTCCGCGGATCATAGCCGTCGACCGAGCGCGCCCAGACCAGCGCGCGGATCGCCTCGCTGGGCTTGCCAAACTCCAGGAGCAGTAGGCCCGCTTCGCGCGCTTGCGTCTGGCCGAACGTCGGCTCGGCGCGGACCCAGTCCCAGGTCCACGTCGGCTCATCGTAGATCCAGGTCCCGCCTTCGCGGCCCTCCAGCTTGCTGAGGTACCGGCGGGTAAAGAGAGCGGGCGTGCGCTGCGCAAACCCCGTGAGGAACTCTGTGAACATCTCCTGGAACTCCGGGAACGACGCGGGGCGTCCTTCCTTTCCGTCACAGAAGTGGTCGATGAATTCGTCGAACCGATCCCCGGGCCTTGACGGGTGCTTGCCTTGATCCTCGTACTCCTTGAGCAGCTCTCGAAACAGCGGATCGCCCGCTGCCATTGACGGTTCATCGCCAGGGAACCACGTCGACAGAAAGACGTAGAGCGCGAGCCCCGCGGTGTAGTTCTGGCGGTAGTCGCTGGGGGTGCCACTGAGAATATTCTCCAGCGTCCTGAGGCCGTTGAGACCCTGGCCTAGCGCGTTCGCCATGCCGCCGAACGGGCAGTAGTCATCCGTGAACGCGGTGTCCGAGATCCGCCGGTACGCGGCTCCGGTCCAGACGGCACGACCCTCCAAGAGCCACGCGGGGATCCCACCGTGGAGCGCTCCATCGAAGCGGTGCGTGAGTTCGTGCGTGAGCGTGCGCCCGAGCCCCTCTACCGTTCCCGCCGCGAGCCGAACGACGGTGGTGTCGCCACTCTGGAACCCGCCCACCCAGAAAAAGGGCGCGCCCTCCGCCTCAAGACCGCTCGGGTCAGGAACGATCCGAATGAGGCCCTGCCGCTCGACTCTCGTCCCATCCTTCACGAAGGGATCCGATCCAAAGTAACTCACGAGCCGGACGTGGTGATCCTCGATCGTGCTCGCCACGGCGAGCAGCGTCTCGTAACCGCAGTCGGACTCAACCCGGTAGTACCCACGCGGCGAGACCGCGACGCCGGGCTCAGCGAAGCTGGAGTGCTGGCGCGTGAAGGACTCACCCTCGTGGGTGCTCAGCCACTCGAGTTCGTCCACGGTCCATGGCCGCTCGGACTTCTCGGACTGACGCTCCCGCGCCCTTGCCAGAAGCTCCGACCCCTTGGCGCGCCACTTCGCCATGCCAGATGGCCGGTCGCCCCGCAGGTCCGTGAAGTCAGCCTGTACGCCGAGGCCGCGCAGGATCCTCCCCGCGCGGATAGCGGTCCCAAGATCGCCCGTCGCCACGGCCCGGGCGCCGATACGGTCCAGGGCCTTCAGAACAGGCCCATGTGCGCCACGAGGCGTAGACACATCAGGCTTGAGCAGGGGCTCCATGGCGCGCGCCGCGAGCGGCGTGCGCTGCGCGAGATCCAGCGCAAACCGACGAGCCCAGGCCGCCGTAAGAAGCTCCTCCGGAGATCGCGCTCCCTTGGATTCCCGATCCTTCGCCAGGCCTATGAGCGCCGTGGCGAGCTTCACCCTCGCCGCGGCCGTACGCTGGGCCAGTCCCTCCAGATCCAACTCGACGCTTTCCAGCGACCAGGCACCGCGCGGGCTCGCCTTCGCGGATCCGCCGCGGGCGTCCACGGTAGCCTCCGCGCGAATCAACGCGGCAGTGGCCAAGCGATCGACGTTCTTCTCGACGCGCGCGATGGAACCAAGCTCCAGCGCCGCCTCAGCGCGGGTGCTGGCTGAGGCGAGCGCGCGCTCGAAGTGCGAACGCGCACGCTCGAGGTCGCCGCGCTGGACCGCGGCCCGCCCGGCCTCAAGCGCCAGCTCTGAGGTGGTATCAAGAACGGGGGTGGCGCCAAGGGGTGCGGCTAGAGCGAGGCAAGACAGAATCTGAACGAGCATGACACCATTAGAAACGAACGGGCACGTTCGCGTTGTGCGACGATCTGTGCATGAAACGTAGGAATGGAATGCCCGTCCCGATGGGAGCGACCAGGGCAGCGCTCAACCACGCTCTGATGGTGCTCCCGCTCGCGGTGCTGGCCGCCTCATGTGCCCATACCGGAGAGTCGCTCAAGCCGCTGCGCCTGCCGGCCACAGCCCTGGCTGCGACAGGGGCGACCGGCCCTGCCTACCTCGTGCGAACGCCTGCGGGCGCGAGCGTGACGCTGGCGGACGCAGCCGATGAGCTAGCCGCAGCTGACGTGGTGTTCCTGGGCGAGCAGCACGACAACGCCGTGGGGCACGCGGTGCAGCTGGCCCTCACCGAGGCCCTCGCCAATCTCCGCGGCGAAATCATCCTCTCCATGGAGATGTTCGAGCGCGACTCGCAGCCGACCCTCGACCTTTACCTCGCAGGTGCCCTCACCGAAGAGGAGTTCAAGGCGGCCACGCGGCTCTGGCCCAACTACGACGACCACTACCGCGGCGCGGTCGAGATGTGTCGCGAGCGCGGCTTCTCCGTCCTGGCTGCCAACGTGTACCGCCCCATCGCGTCACGCGTCGCCCGCGAAGGCCTGCACGCGAGCCTGGGCGACCCGTGGGCAGCCCAGTCAGTCCATGCGCCGACGGATAGCGAGTACTTCCGACGCTTCCGAGGCGTCATGGGCGGCCACGACGGCGAAGTGGACGATGCCGTCATGAACCGCGTCTTTGCGGCACAATGCGTCAAGGATGACACGATGGCGGAGAGCATCTCAGCAGCCCTGGACGCCACGCCCGACGGCGACTCCCGACCCCAGGTGATCCACTGGAACGGACGATTCCACAGCGACTTCGGCCTCGGAACCGTGGAGCGGCTGAAGCTGCGTAACCCGTCCCTGAACATCGCGGTCGTCTCTATGGTCGAGCGCATGCCCACGCTGGCAGAGCCCCTGACGGAAGAAGAGCTCAACCAAGGGCACTTCATCATCATCGCCAGGTGATCGCCGCCGAGGCCGCGGGAGCGGCGACCTCAGGTCCCAAAACGCCCCAGTAGTTCCTCCACCACCGCGGCAGGCTCCGATTGGTCGGTCGGTATGTGCTCGTCCGCCTGGGCGTAAAGATCCTTCCTGCGCGCGAGGATCTCACGAAGTTCATCGAGCGCTCGGGGATGACCCTCCACGGGCCGGCGGTCGCCCTGGCTCAGCACGCGCTCAAGGTGAACCTCCGGCGCCGCCTGCAGCCAGACGGTGCGGCAGGCCTCTCGGAGCCTGCCGAACGATTCAGGACTCGTGACGATGGAGCCACCAGTTGCGATGACCTGGCGCTGGCCCTCGGCGAGAACCTCTTCCAGCGCTTCACGCTCAAGCCGGCGATAGGTTTCCACACCCTGCAGGTCGAAGATGGCCGATAGCGAGAGACCGGCGAGCCGCTCGACGCGCTCGTCCAACTCGACGAACGGCGTTTCAAGTGCCCGGGCAAGCAGCGCCCCCACCGTCGACTTCCCCGCACCGCGAAGCCCCACGAGGGCGATCCTCTCGGTCCTGGGGGCGGCGACTGGCAGATCGCAGAGCTCGGAAAGGGGCACCCGGAGGGCTCCCGCCATGGCCGCGAGCTTGAGGACCGTCAGGTTCGCCCGTCCGGCCTCCGCCTCTGTGACATAACGCCTCGAAACGCCCGCCTGCTCTGCGAGAGCCGTCACGGTCAGCCCTATCCCCTCACGGATGCGACGAATCCGCGCACCTAGCGCCGACAGCAACGCCTGATCTCCTTGCTTCGACATGATGTGCAAACTATAATGCACCCAGACCAGGCCTTTGAGCGATATCCTGCTCAGAGATCCCATTTCTAACCCTCGGATTCCATCGTGACGACGACTCAAGAACAGAGCCAGGCGAACGCCGCCCAAGACGTGACTGCCGACCTGACCATTCAGTTCGCCACCCACCCGAGCCGCTACAAGCACTGGGATCTCTCCATCGATGGCGATATCGCCACCCTGAAGATGAACGTGGAGCCGTTCGGGGGGATCTACGAGGGCGTTGAGCTCAAGCTGAACAGCTACGACATCTCAGTGGATATCGAGCTGGCCGACGCCGTCCAGCGTCTCCGTTTCGAGTACCCGGAGGTCCGCTCGGTGGTCATGACGGGCGCGCTCGACCGTGTTTTCTGCGCAGGTGCCAACATCGTCGTGCTGCGGAGCAGCGGCCACGCAGCCAAGGTGAACTTCTGCAAGTTCACGAACGAGACGCGCATTGGCATCGAAGACGCGTCGGAGAACTCGAACAAGCGCTTTCTCGCCGCTCTCAACGGCACCGCATCCGGCGGTGGCTACGAGCTGGCTCTGGCATGTGACCGCATCGTCCTCGTCGACGACCGTAACAGCGCCGTGTCTTTCCCCGAGGTGCCGCTCCTCGGCGTCCTCCCCGGCACCGGCGGCCTCACCCGTATTACGGACAAGCGCAAGATCCGCCGCGACCGCTGCGACGTCTTCTCCAGCGTCGCCGAGGGCATCAAGGGCAAGCGCGCCGTGGAATGGGACCTCGTCGATCGCCTTGCGCCGCTCTCCAAGTGGGATGAGGTCGTCGCGGAAGAGGCCCGCATGCTCGCCGAGCAGTGCGATGACCGCCCCGATGCCAAGGGCGTCGAGCTGCCTGATATCGTCGCCAAAGTCGACGGCAACACCCGGACGTATCAATACGTCACGGTCGAGCTGGATCCGGCCGAGCGCACCGCAAACCTCACCATCAACGCGCCGGACTCCTGCGCTTCGAGCGTCAGCGAAGCCTACGAGCAGGGCGCGGCCTGGTGGGTTTTCCAAGCCTTCCGTGAGCTCGACGACGCCCTCCTGCACCTCCGCACGAACGAGCGCGAGATCGCCCTCGTCCTCCTGCGCGCGACCGGTAGTGCGGACACCATCGACACGACCGACGGACTCATGGCGGGTAGCCACGAGGAGAAGAATGCTTGGTTCGTGAACGAGGTGAAGCACTTCGTGAAGCGGGTCCTCAAGCGCCTCGACGTGACCGCCAAGAGCTTCTATGCGCTAGCGGATCAGGGAACGACCTTCACCGGCACGTTCCTGGAACTCGCCCTCGCCGGCGACCGCATCTACGTCCTGGACGATCCTGAGATCGAGGTGAACCTCGGCGTGACCGTCGCCAACGCGGGCATGTTCCCGATGGGCAACGGCATCTCCCGCCTGGAAACGCGTTTCCTCGGCGAGCCTGACCGCGTCTCAACGATCCTTGAGCGCATGGGCCAGATCCCTGCGGACGAAGCCAACGACCTCGGCCTGGCCACCTTCGCCCCGGACGAGATCGACTGGGAGGACGAGGTTCGCATGGCCATCGAAGAGCGCGCGAGCTTCTCCCCCGATGCCCTGACGGGCATGGAGTCCAACCTTCGCTTTGCGGGTCCCGAGACGATGGAGACCAAGATCTTCGGCCGTCTCACCGCCTGGCAGAACTGGATCTTCCAGCGCCCGAACGCCGTCGGAGAGCGCGGCGCCCTCACCTGCTACGGCACACCGATGCGACCCGAATTCAACGTCGAGCGCACTTAATCATCGAACTTCGCGAGCGCGCGACGCGGCCCCATGCATGGACCGCGCGAATCGCCGAGGCTCGCCCGACACCACCCCAAGCCAGTACTTTTCACAGGACTCACCCATGTCAAGCATCGACTACAGCCAGAAGATCCCGAACAACGTGGATCTGAAGTCGGACAAGCGTCTTCAGCGCGCACTGGAAGCGTGGCTTCCCGATTACATCGACTGGTGGCGCGAAATGGGCCCCACCAACTTCAATGAGAACGACGTGTACCTGCGCACAGCCGTCAGCGTAGACCGCGACGGCTGGGCGAACTTTGACTACGTCAAGATGCCCGACTACCGCTGGGGCATTTTCCTCACGCCGACGGAGCCGGGTGGCAAGATCGGCTTCGGCGATCACATGGGTGAAGACGTCTGGCAGAACGTGCCCGGCGAGTACCGCAACTGGCTGCGACGCCTCATCGTCACCCAGGGCGACACGGAGCCCGCGTCGGTGGAGCAGCAGCGCCTCCTAGGCCTCACGGCCCCGTCGCTCTACGACATGCGCAACCTGTTCCAGGTCAACGTCGAGGAAGGGCGTCACCTTTGGGCCATGGTCTACCTGCTGCAAAGCTGCTTCGGCAAGGACGGTCGTGAAGAGGCAGGCGAGCTCCTCGAGCGCCGTTCGGGCAACGCGGACCACCCGCGGATCCTTACGACGTTCAACGAGCCGTGCCACGACTGGCTGAGCTTCTTCTGCTTCACGATGTTCACCGACCGCGACGGCAAGTTCCAGCTTCTCTCGCTGGCCGAGTCGGGCTTCGAGCCGCTTGCACGCACGACGCGCTTCATGCTGACCGAGGAGGCCCACCACATGTTTGTGGGCCAGACCGGCATCGCCCGCGTCATCCGGCGCACGTGTGAGGTCATGAATGAGAACCCGGGTAAGGACCCGATGGAACTCGGCGTAATTCCCCTGGAGATCATTCAGCAGTACATCAACCACTGGGCTTCGTCCTCGCTCGACCTGTTCGGCGCAGAGGTCTCCAGTAACTCGGCGAACTTCTTCGGCGCGGGTATCAAAGGTCGCGCGTACGAGCAGAAGAACTACGACGAGCACACCGCTCTCGACCAGAGCTACACGCTCGACCGCTACTCCGAAGGCAAGGTCTCAACGGAAGAGGTCCCTCTTCGCAACGCGATGAACGAGGTCCTCCGCGATGAGTACGTCAAGGAGAACGAGAAGGGCATCGCCTACTGGAACCGCGAGTGCGAGAAGGCCGGCATCGACTTCCGCTTCACGTACCCGAACCGTCGCTTCAACCGCAAGGTCGGCGAGTGGTCGAGCGGCTACTTCCACCCGATCACGGGTGATGTCATGACAAAGGAAGCCTACGAGACGGCCGCCCTGGACTGGCTCCCCTCCCTGAAGGAAACGGACTACGTGAAGAGCCTCATGGTTGCGGTCACCGCGCCGGGCAAGTTCGCCAACTGGATCTGCCCGCCGCTCCGTGGCATCAACGGCCAGGACGTCGACTTCGAGTACGTAAAGCTGTAATCGAGACGATCGTCTGGAATGAGTGAGAGGGAGCGGGGTTGCTACGGCGGCCTCGCTCCCTTTCTTTGGCGTGCTCAGCTGCTCCCCCTATGGGCGAGTGCTGTGGGTTGTGGCTGTTGACTATCGCCTAGCCCGAAGCCGTCCCCCAGCGTCCACAGGACGCCCGGGCCATAGCGCGTGCCCGAAGGGCGCGTGCGGCCCGGCGCGAGGCTCGCCCTCGCGGCCCCTCCGGCGAGGAGGCCCGTGCGGCAGCAC
>JBLIHL010000102.1:0-13584 GCA_047635895.1 Paracoccaceae bacterium
CACCCGTTCTTTGGTTACGATGGCGAATCGGCACGCCAGCATCACGGGGCTGTTGATCCGGGCAGGCCTGGATCGGTACGAAGGGGTTCATAAAGGGCGTTGGTCGTCCTCTACAGCCTCCAGTCGCGCCCGCTTCAGCCTCTCATCCTCGACACCCCACACCCGTTGTCCTCCGACCAGGAAACCCCGGACGCTCAGCCGCCGCTCACCGCGGCGGAACTGAAAGCCGCCGAAGCTAAGCGGCTCTGGGAGTCTTTCTTCGCAGCGCCTGGCGACGACACCCGGAACACTCTGGTGGAGTGGTACCAGGGATTGATCGCCCAGATCGTGCGCCGCTTCGGCGCACGTCTTCCGCGCTCAGTCGATCGCGGCGATCTCGTGACGGCCGCGAACATGGGGCTGATCAGCGCCATCCACGGCTTCGATCCGGATCGAGGCGTACGCTTCGAGTCGTACTGCGAGCTGCGTGTGAAGGGAGCCCTGCTCGACGAGCTGCGATCCCAGGACTGGCTGCCGCGTCCGTGGCGCCAGAAAATCGAACAGCAGAAGCGAACGCTTGAGCGCCTGCGCCGGGAAATGGGGCGTGAGCCCGGGGACGGAGAGATTGCTTCGGCCATGGGCTTTGCGCTCGACGTCTACCAGCAGACCTTCGGCGTAGGATTACCGGGTACCCCCAGCGGTTCGATGCCCTCCTCGGAGGGTGGTGGCGATGACGGTTCCGGGCAGATCAGTGCGCTGGACATCGTCCAGGACAAGAGCGTAGAGGCTCCCGGTGAACAGCTTTCGCGTGATGAGCTTCTACAGCTCGCGTCACAGCGGATGACCGATCAGGAACGACGCATCGTCTACCTCAAGTATTGGGAAGAGATGCCGATGCGAGAGATCGGCGAGCTGACCGGACTTTCAGAGTCGCGGGTCTGCAAGATCCATACGCGCTTGATCGACCGCCTCCAGGATCGCTTCCGGGTCAACCAGGAAGACGACAGCGGCGTGCTCGAGACCGGCTACTGATCTAGCCTGCGCAAGGTCCCCGCGGGTTCTCCTGGTGCAAGGTCCCCGCTGCGTCTCGCGCGCAGCGCTCCCCGCGAAAAAAAAGGGGACCCGAGCCAAAGCTCGGGTCCCCCGCGAAGAGTGCTCGGTACCGAGCGCTGCCGAAGCCGCGCCCAGGAATCGTCGATCACACAGCGCCCTGAGGCGCGGTGGTTTCCCCCCGACGATTCGGTCCCCGGCGATAGCCGAAGATCCGAGGTGCAGCAGGCCGCAGGGATTCCCCATCCCTGGACAAGTGCACGTCTCCTTCTCGTTGGAACCCAAGGCCATAACGCTGTCCCCACAGCGACCGTTGGATCCACTCCTCCATTTGAGAACCTGCGCATATCCCCACACGCGCAGACCTCACCATCGGGTCCCTACCGCCGAAGCAGCTGGAACTCGCTGGGCCCTTCATGGTTCCGTCGTCGCAGCCACAAACCAGGTGACTGCGGGGCGGAAGCTCGTCCAGCAGGCGATGCTGCCGGACGCCTTGCTCGGATCCATGTTGGCTTGCGGTCAGCCGCACAGCTCTTTCGCCGAGACCGATCGAGGAGGCGACGAGCGTGAGCTCGTGGCGATCGATGGCCTGTGGGGCGCCTGAGGTGTGGGTGAAGCGTGTCAGCATGGGATCGTTGCGTGGTGAGTCCATCTTGGACTCCGTTCGACAGGATCGGAATCGATCGCCTCGCAGCAGCCGCTAGCACCCTTTGGCGCCGCGGGAGGGGAGGTGCCGGCCCGGAATCGGCGTGAGCCAATTCCGGGCCGGAGGGCAAGTGAGGAACAGCAACGTTCCCACCAACCGATCGGGTCCTATCCATCCGAGATGAATCCCTCGAGAGGGATTCACGGCGCTCCTCGGACGACAGACCCGAAAGATCGGGGCTTTGAGCGACGTTCGGTAGCTCGGCTACCCCCGAAGGGGCCCGTGGCTTTGCGTCCCGAGCTTGCACTTGGTTTGCCGTTGTCGTGTCGCCGTTGGAGCAGGACAGAATACCTAGGAAATCGCAATTGGCAAACCGAAGGGCCAGTTAGGGGGGTGGAAATGCCTTCCGCCATGCTTATCCTCCTGTGATTACTACGTTTACGCTTGATGGAAGGGGCGTTGCCGTTCAGGAATCTCCGCCAGAAGTGGGCAGAAGAGGAGTGTGAGGCGAGAATCCCGGTCCGCCACCCTCTCTCCCCGCATGATCATGCTCGGTCCGTCCATTCGTCCTGTCCCTCACGTCCTCCTGGCTGCCTCGCTGGCACTCCTGTGGGCCCCAGGTGCTCTGCGCGCCGCGGTACCCCAAGGGGCCTCTACCGAAGTGCTAGCGCCGGAGAGCGATGCCCTGCGCCTCGTGGTCATGGTGTCTGTCGATCAGATGATCCCCGAGCAGCTGGAGCGCCTGGCTCCCCAGCTGGAAGGGGGCCTCGGCCGGCTCTTCCGCCAGGGCGCGGTCTTCAGGGACGCCCGGCTGCCCTTTGCCCGAACCGAGACCGGCCCTGGCCACGTGACGTTCTCTACGGGGTGCTTCCCCCGATCGCATGGCGTGGTAGGAAACGGCTTCTGGGACCGAGAGCTGGGACGTGAGGTCTATTGCGTCGAGGACCTGGGCGTGAGTGGGGTGCAGACCTCGGGGATCGTCGAGGGGGCCGTTCAGCGCTCGCCGAAGAACCTGCAGCGGCCCACGCTTGCGGAGCTGCTTCAGCGCAAGAACCCCGAGTCCCGCGTGGTATCGATCTCCGCCAAGGACCGCGCCGCGATCGGAATGGCCGGCCGCGCCAAGGGGCTCGTGATGTGGTGGGACGCGGGCGGGACGGGCTTTCAGTCCTCGACTCACTATGCTTCGGGCCTACCGGAATACGTTTCCGACTGGAACGGTGGCTGGGTCGATAAGTACCGCGGCTTCACCTGGGAGCCCGTCAGTAACCGCACCGAGCGCGACTTTGCTTTGATCGGCGCGGATGCGGATGACCGTCCCGGCGAGACGCCGTTTGGTGAGGCGAAGCAGGTCACACTGCCGCGCTCCTTCCCGAAGGAGGCGAGCCTCAAGAGCATGGGGGGCCTCGCCTACGGATCGCCCCTCACGGATCAGTTCGTGGCGGAGATGGCGCGCGAGGCTGTGCGCCAGGAGGGTCTGGGTGCGGACGATGACGTGGACTTGCTCTGCGTGAGCTTCTCTGGCTGCGACGTTGTCGGGCACGGCTATGGGCCGTACAGCCGCGAGGTCACGGACCTCTTGTTCCGACTTGATCGCGAGCTCGGGCTTCTGTTCGATGAACTCGACAGCCGCGTGGGGAAGGATCGCTGGGCGCTGGCGCTGACTTCCGACCATGGGGTGCTGCCGCTGCCCGAGTACCTGCAGGACCGCGGCATCGACGGTCGCCGCGTCACGAAGGATGAGGTGACTGCGTTCCGCGGTGAGTTCATCGAGCGGCTTTCGGCGAAGCTCGGGTCCAAGGTTCGCCACAGCGTTGCGCCTGGTGGTTACAGGCTGGACGCCAAGGAAATCGAAGCCGCGGGCCTCGATCCCGCTGAGGTCCGTCGAGTGGCTGCTGACGTCTGTCGAGAGCTGACGCAGACGCACGATTGGATCCAGACGGTGTACTCCTTCGAAGAAGTCCAGGCCTTTGATGAGGGCGTGGTCGGTATCCAGCGTCTCCTGCGCAATACGTTTCATCCGGGGCGGTCGCCGGATCTCATCGTGGTGAATCGGCCGTGGGTTCTCGTGGGGAACGACTTCGGGACGAGCCACGGCTCGCCGCATGACTACGATCGCCACATCCCAATGCTCTTCTACGGGCCGGGGATTCCGTCGGTGATCTCGAGCCGCCCGACGGGCAGTCAGGACATCGTGCCGACGCTCATGGGGATCATGGGGCTGGAGACGGCTGGGATCGAGTTTGACGGAGTCGACCTGGGCGTGGGGCGCTGACGCTCCCGCGCGATTGCGTGCCGCCTGAACGAAGGAAGCCCGCGGAGGATCGATGATCCTCCGCGGGCTTCCTTTGTATCTGGGGTGGGGCTACCGCGCGTCGGCGACGAGCTCGTCCACGGAGCTCTGGAGCGCCACTCGCTTGGCGGCGGCTCCGATCGAGCGATCCGCCAGCCAGACAGGCTCTGGGGCCTTTCCTGTTTGATCGACCACGAGCGCAGCGCGCTTCATCTCGGCGAAGCCATCGGCCGGCGTGGCGGTGCCCATGAGGGTCCATTGCACGCAAAAGCCGACGAGGAGAACGGCGCCAGCGATTTCGAGTGCGTTGTCGAGGAGGTGTTTCATGGGGGTAGGTCTGTTCCGGGTCTGCTGGGATCGGTCGCCGCGCATGCGCGCGCCCTCTTCACATAACTATAGGCCGATCTTTGCAGTTCCTTGATGACGGATCGCTGCAAACGGATCCTGGGGCCTGAATCTTAATAATGGCGGGCGCATGTCATCACCGGAGCATCACCGAGGCGCCACCGGGGAGGCAGCGTCACCAACTATTCACAGCGGGCTCCGCGGTGCCGTGTTTGGCGTTCCCTCTGGTGAACCATGCAGGCTAGCCAGCAAAGCGTAGGCTCGAAGTTATGTACGGACCTCTGATGCCCTCGCTCTGCTACTCCGACGCTCATGCCGCCATCCGATGGCTTGAGGAAGCGTTCGGGTTCCGCCCGCATCTCGTCGTGCCGGGCCCAGGGGATACGGTCATGCACTCCCAGTTGGTGTGCGACGAACCGGCCTGCATCGTCATGGTGTACACCCGCCGGGACGAGGATCACGGGGGACAAGGGCGGCCGCCAGCCGAGCTTGGTGGGACGACCCAGGGACTCTACCTGGTGGTCAGTGATCTGGCGGCGCATCACGCGCGAGCGGCGGCCGCCGGCGCCGAGATCGTGGTGCCGCTGACGGCGCAGGACTACGGAGGTGAGTGCTACACCTGCCGTGACCCCGAAGGCCACGTGTGGAGCTTCGGAAGCTACGACCCACGGGCGGGGCTTGGGGGTGCCAATAGCGATCCCAGCAAGAGTCCCGGGACTTGCCCGACAGGCTCCCAGTAGTCCCAGGGGCGCTGGGGGTGCTGGGGCAACGCAGCCTCCGGAAGCTGGGGGCCCGGCTACACGGATTCAGCTATGCGCGACACGCTCCTAGCGGGGAGCGCTGACCCGCGTCTTGAAGTACGCGAACTTCTCTCCCACGGGTTCTTTCAGCTCCACCGCCGTGATCTGCACCCTCTTGGAGTTCTTCTCCAGGAGGTGCATGAAGTTGGCAATGCGGGCGCGATCAATGGATGCGTCGCCATCCTCGGCAGCGCCCATGGCGGGGCGGATCTCGAATGACTGCATACCCACGGTGGACGGTCGCCGGGTTGCGATGCTGACGGGAAGGAGGACGCCGTCAGAGGCTGCGATCGACCTCAGGTAGGCCTGCACCGACGAAGCGGCGCTGCTTCGCGCCTTGTACGCTCCTGACTTGTCGTCCATGTGGAGGAAGCGCGCCGTCGGCAGTTGGGCCGTGAGCGTGGCCTCGTGGGTTTCCAGGCGACGTCCGGCGGCGAGTCCATCGGCGTTCTTCGCTGGGCCAGGCGACGGCGAAAGTGACACAAACGACTCCACGGAGTCCTGGTACGTCACCGGATCCACGCCGGATTGGGCCAGGCGGGCCAGTGCCGAGCGAGCGCTCTCGAAGGCCAGATCGGCCGCTTCTTGGCTCTCCGCTTGGAAGATGAGCTTCATCTCCACGCCTACGACCGGTGGCCCATCTCCGTCGGCGGGCCGGAGCTTGCTGCTCAATGACTGGATGCCGACGCCCGCGGAGCCAGATCCTTCCCTGACGGCCTTGAGGCAGGCGATCAGCGCATCATGGGCGGAGAAGACTCCCTCGTCCTGATGGTGGATCGCAAGGGCGCTGGAGGGCCCAGGCGCCGCTGCGGAGTCCGGGGACGGTGCGGTGCCAGCGTCCTGGGATGCGCACGACGCGAGCCAGAGGGGGCACAGAGAGATCACAAGGACGAGCTTCTTCATGGGCACATCGACGCGCAGTCGCCCGCGCTTCTTCCTAAAAAAATGGCCAGCGCCTCCCGCGGATGATCCGCAGGAGGCGCTGGCATGTTGTCGCCTGGTCAGGCGGGGCGCCGGAGCGCCCGCCTGTGCCTGGGGGTCAGATCACTGGAACGTGATGCTGACGGCGCTCGAGAAGTTCGAGGTCGAGCCGCCCATCAACGTGTCGCGGGTCCAGTACTGGAAGCTACGCGTGTCGCCAGCGAGGATCGCGAGGGGGCTCGGGAACCTCGGGAGGGACGTCAGGTCAACGCTGAGTGAAACCGACCCAGCAGCACCGGAGTTCAGCGGCATCATGCTGAAGCGGCCGATGTCGGAGCTCGCGATGCAGATGTGGCCTTCGCTGCCGCCCGGGTTGTAGACCATCTGGCCGCCACCCGCGTGGATGAAGAAGCCCATCGCGTTCATCGGAAGGTTGTCGACCGTCAGGGTCAGGTCGTTGTCGGTGGCGATGTCGCTACCGGTGGCGGTCAGGAGCGCGCCCGAGCCGATCGAGGTCGGGTTGCCAAGGCAGACGACCGAACCGAGGCCGGGGCTCATGACCTGACCCCACTGGATGTTGTCGTAGTAGCGGCCCGAGTCGTCGTAGTTCGTCGCGAAGCTGCTGTAGCCGAACTGAAGAAGCTCGCCCACGTAGGCGGGGTCGATCAGGATGTCGAGGGCCATGGAGGCCCAAGCCTCGGTGGAGGCAGGCGTGCTGTCGAACTCGTTCAGGTAGAGGGTGGCGAAGGAGCCGTTGGAAATCTGGATGATCTTGATGAACGCCTGCGTGGTGGTCGCGCCTGCGCCGTTGTTCACTGTCGGGTTCTGGCGGTAGTCAAAAGCGAAGCGCCAGGTGTTACCGACGTCCACGGCGCCGACCGGCTGCTCCTGGAAGAGCAGCGCGTTGATGATGTTGCCGTTGGCGTGCTCGCCGTTGTTGTAGTCGCTGTATGCGTTCAAGTACTGCGTCATCTGGGTCGGGCCGCCGTCGCCAGTGGCGATCTCGGAGAAGCCCGGGCCGCCGTTGGGAGCCCCAAAGACGCCGTAGCCGCCAAGGTAGCCGCCCATCGGATCGAAGACGTTGGCGAAGATGCCCCAGCCGTCTTCCGTCAGGGCAGTGGGGCTGGTGATATCGAGCGCCTCAAAGTCCTGTGCGTACGCGCTGAGGCTCGGGGTCATGCCGGCCGGACCGTCGAACGTGACGTTGTCGTAGTAGCGGCCCGAGTCGTTGAACAGCGTGGCCGTGCTGGAGAAGCCAACCTGGATGAGCTCACCGGCGAAGGTCGAGTCGACCAACAGCGAGATGGTGTGCGTCTCCCAGTTCACCGTGGAGGCGTTGGTGGTGTCGAGCGTCGGGAACGCGAGCGTGGCGAAGGAGCCGTCCGACTGCTTCAGCACCTTGATGAACGCGATGGTGGTCGTGTCGCCGTCGCCGTTGATGACGTTCGGGCTCTTCAGGTAGTCAAACGTGAACGTCCAGGTGTTGCCGACGTCGCCGGCGCCGATCGTCTGCTCCTGGAAGAGGTTGGCCTCAACGTAGTTGCCGTTCATGTGCTCGGGGGCGTTGTTGTAGTCGCTGAACGCGTTTACATACTGAGCGCCCTGGGCGGCACCACCGGAGCCGGTGGCAACCTCCGAGAACCCGCCGCCGCCGTTCGGCGCGGCGAAGGTGCCGTAGCCGTAGAGGTAGCCGCCCGCTGGATTGAATATGTTGGCGAAGACCTTCCAGCCGTCCGCGTCGAGCGCGGCCGGGTTGGCCATATCCAGCGTTTCGAAGTCTTGGGTGTAGGTCGTGAGGTCGGCCGCCGCGCTGGGGGCAAGGGCGAGGAGCGCGAGCGTTGCGCCCGGGAATGTGAGGTTCATGGGTATGAAAGCGTGGAGTGGATGCGTGGATGAATATCGCGCGCGAACGGCCGGCCATAGATGATCCTGGGGAACGGATCTGCCCGGGTTCTATCACCACAAATGTAGTTCATCAGGGGGCGGAGCGAGGCCGCACGATCGGCCGTCTGCTGGACTGTGGCTCGAACTGAACCGCTTTCGCGGCAAATGGTCGCTGCGCCGGCCGAACTCTCATCTCCCTCTCATCAGCGGGCGTGTTGGGCCGCAGCTCGCCGGGGCTTCCGTCTCTCACTGCGTCCAACGCTGGGCCTAACTTTGGGCCTAACTTTGGGCTGAGCCAGTCACCGCCGCGTGGACGGCCATCAGGTCATCGAGCACACGCGGAAGCTCGTCGAGCGGCACCATGTTCGGTCCGTCGGAGGGCGACGAGTCCGGGTCCGGGTGTGTCTCCAGGAAGAGGCCGTGGACGCATCCCGTGGCGACGGCTGCCCGGGCGAGAAGAGGCACAAGGGTGCGGTCGCCGCCCGTTCGATCGCCAAGGGCGCCGGGGCGCTGGACCGAGTGGGTCGCGTCGAAGACGACGGGGTGTCCGGTGTCGGCTAGATCGCGGAGGCCCGTCATGTCGACGACGAGGCGTCCGTAGCCAAACGTCGTTCCACGCTCGGTCACCATCACGCGCGGGTTGCCGCTTTCGGTGACTTTGGTCGCAACGTGGACCATGTCCCAGGGGCTCAGGAACTGGCCTTTCTTGACGTTGACGACGCAGCCCGTCTTGGCAGCCGCGACGAGCAGGTCGGTTTGGCGGCACAGGAATGCCGGGATCTGCAGGACATCCACGACCTCTGCCGCCGCGGCGCACTGCTCGGGATGGTGAACATCCGTGACGACGGGAACACCGATCTCACGCTTGACGTCGGCGAGCCAGGTGAGGCCTTCGTCCATGCCTGGACCGCGGCCTCCAGAGAGGCTCGAACGGTTGGCCTTGTCGAAGCTCGCCTTGAAAACGTAGGGGAGCCCGCGGGACGCCATGGCCTCGGCGACTGTGCCCGCAATCTCCAGCGTCAGCTCTCTCGACTCCAGCACGCAGGGACCCGCGAGGAAGAAGAGGGGGCCTTCACCGAAACGGTGTCCGGCGAGGTCAAAGGCGGCAGGAGCCGGGGAGCATGGATCGGAATGGGACATAGATGCGGGGCACATGGGTGGGCGGCTCAGTGGCGTGCGGTCTCACTTTGGAGTGCTACGAGATCGATGTTGGACAGGTTACCTGTCACATCTTGCAGCCGGCGGGGTCAAAGGGGTGAACGGTGGCGCAGAGACTGAAAAGCTCGGCTCCAATGGACTGTCGAGGCGCTCTTTCCGCGGCTCGGCAGAACGCCACGTTTCTCCTGATGTTTCTCCCGACGTCGTCTTCGCCTGGTCCCGGACCGGTCCCGCTCATGTCAATAATCCTTAGTCTCGCCTGCGCCGCGCTCCTGCAGGGGACGCCGGTTGTGTTCAACAACACGGCTCCCACGGGCCTCTTCTACGACGTTTCCTCCGGCATCACGGTGTTCGATGAAGGGCGGATTCCATCGACGTCCGCGCCGGAGGCCGGCGCGCAGGACACCTACTCGATCACAAGCGTGGAGCTTGGGTACAGCTCGCGGGCACTGTCCACGTCGCTTGGTGGCCCAGGTGCTCGTGTCGTACTCTCGTTCTACGCGCAGGGCGATGTGCGGATGGATCCGTCAGAGTTCGGGCTGCCGCTTGCGGTTTTCGATCTGACTGGCTTGGATGCTTCGTTGGCCCAGGGGGCGCGCTCGACGCACACCATCTCGTATCCGCTGCCGTATCCGGTTTGCTTCCGTGCCGACGGGAACGGGGGATTCAACCCGACGGCGACGAATGACTTCGTTTGGTCGTTCTCGATGCCTGACGAGACCCATGGGCCGGCGGGACCGCTGATCGCCGGTGATCCGCTGGTCTGCGGGAAAGGGGATGGCACGTACTTCCAGGCGGCGGGAGCGTGTGGTACTGGGCTCGGATCGATGGACGGCTTCGGCCAGTTGGACGCCGCGGGGACCTTTGAGTACCTCGACTTTGGCGGCTATCCACAGAGGCCGTTTGCGTCGTTCCATCTGCGGGCTCATGCGCCGCTCTCCGGCGAATGTTCAGGCTGCGGAATCGCCGATCCCTACCTGGAGGACAATGACTCGTGCGCGACAGCCTTGCCGCTGGCGCTCGGGACGACGAGAGGGTTGATCGCTGAGGCCGGAGACGATGACTACTTCACGGTCAGTCTGTCGGGGGCGTCCACGCTGCGTGTGGATGCCTACTTTGATCGCACGGTGGGGGACCTCGACCTTGAGGTGTATGAGGCAGGATGCGGTGCGCTGCTCGCGTCGAGTGCGACGAGCGGAAGTCTGGAGGTGCTGGAGTTCTTCTTGTGCCTTGACGTTCCGACTCAGGTCGTGGTGCGCGTGGTGGCGCCCTCGAGTGCCTGCCTGGACTACGATCTCAACATCCAGGCGACGCCGCTCGTCGACGATGCGTTCGAGGACAACGATATCTGCTCGCAGTCTGCGCTGGGGGGGATCAGTACGTTCACGACGAGGGACCTCGTCGTCTCCGAGTGTGACTCAGACTACTTTCTGCTGCACGTGGCTGATCAGCGAGAGGTCCGGGTAGATCTATTCTTCGCCCATCTGGATAGCAACGTGGACCTGCGTCTCTGGGATTCGAACTGTCAGACGGTGTTCGGCAGCAGCTTGAGCCTGAGCGACACGGAGGCCGTGACGTACTACAACGGCAGCGGTGTTGGCGTCGATGTCATCGTTGAGATCGTCTGCGGTGGTGGCCAAGGGCACGCGGAGTACAGCCTTTCTGCATGCTACTCAATCGGTGATCTGATCAGTTTTCAGACGTGTACAGGTGTCGCGAACTCGACCGGCCGGCCAGCGACGATGTGTGCTCGGGGGAGTGATCTTGCGACCGACAACTTCGTGCTCTTCTACGCAGTGGATCTGCCGGCGAACGCTTTCGGGTACTTCATTACCTCAGAGTTCACGGACACCGTGCTGAACCCAGGCGGGGCCACGGGGACGCTTTGCCTGGGCGCGAATGGCATTGGGCGCTATGCCTATGACGTGCTCATGACGACCAACAACAACGCCGTGTTCTATCAGCCTGATCTGACGGTCACTCCGTCTGGTAACGGGTACGTCTCGGTGGCTGCTGGCGAGACACGGTACTGGCAGTTCTGGTACCGAGCCGTGACGCCGTCCAATGGGACGACGTCCAACTTCACGGGTGGCACCGGAGTCACGTTCCTGTGACGCCTATTCCGTGACAGCAGCGGGCTAAGGTCAGGCGAGCCTCGACGTGACGAGCTCGGTCCAGTAGCGGACGCCGAGTGGGATCGCGCGGTCGTTGAAGTCGTAGCGGGGGTGGTGAACGTCGTAGTCGCCACCCGCGCCTAGCCAGATATAGCAGCCAGGGACCTCGTCGAGCATGAAGGCGAAGTCCTCGCCGCCCATGCTGGGTGCGGCGTCAAGGATGAGGTTGGAATCGTCGACAACGGCGGAGGCGGCCCGGCGCGCGATCTCGACCTGGGCCGCATGGTTGACGGTGGGCGGGTAGCCGCGCGTGTAGGTGACGCGAGCGGTGGCGCCGTGGGCGGCAGCGGTGTGGGTGGCGATGCGCTCGATGCCGGCCTCCATCGCGTCCCGGGTTTCGGGCTGGAACGTCCGGCAGGTGCCCGCGAGCTTGGCGAGGCGCGGGATCACGTTGGTGGCGGAGCCGGCCTCGACCTTCGTGATGGAGACGACGGCGGCATCCTGGGGGTCGACGGTTCTTGAGACCAGGGACTGGAGGCCGGAGATGATCTGGCTCGCGACGTAGACCGGGTCGATGCCGCGGTGTGGCATGGCGGCGTGGGCGCCGACGCCCTCGACTTCGATTTCGATGAGGTCGCTGGCCGCCATGACGGGTCCGGGGCGCAGGGCAACTTTGCCGAGCGGGACCTGGGGCCAGTTGTGCATGCCGTAGACCTCGTCGCAGGGGAAGCGCTGGAAGAGGCCGTCCTTCATCATGGCCAAGGCGCCGGCGAGGCCTTCTTCCGCTGGCTGGAAGATGAAGTGGACGGTGCCGCGGAAGGCTGGGTTCTTGGCGAGGGCTTGGGCGGCGCCGAGGAGCATGGTGGTGTGCCCGTCGTGGCCGCAGCCGTGGAAAACGCCAGGGTGCGTGGAGGCGTGGGGAGAGCCGGTCTCCTCGGTCATGGGGAGGGCGTCCATGTCGGCGCGGAGGCCGAGGCTGGGGCCTTCGCCGAGCTGGCCGCGGAGGGTGCCCACAACGCCGGTGACGCCGAGCTCGGTGTGGACTTCAAGACCGAAGGACGTGAGGCGCTCCGCGACGAGCTTGGCGGTGCGGGTCTCCTGGTAGCCGAGTTCGGGGTGGCGGTGAAAGTCGTGCCGCCACTCGGTGAGCTGGGCGGTCATGTCGTCGATGTCGGCTTGAAGATCCATGAAGGTAGGGTAGCGAATTGGCTCTGATCTCATCCGTCGCCTAAGCTCCCGGGCATGAGTGAAGCAACGGAGCGGACGACCCTGGTGACGGGTGCGAGTGGATTTCTGGGAGCCCATGTGGCCGCGGCGGCCTGCGCCCGGAGCCAGCGGGAGGGAACTTTTAGCGATCCGCTAGGGCCCCTTGTGGTCGCGCAGACCCGCTCGCCAGCCCTCCTGGCGCCCCGCTTCACGACGCCACGGGACGCGGCCCAGTGGATTGAGCAGGACCTTCTGAATGGAGGCGCCGTTCAGCTCCTGGACAGGGTTCGCCCCACGGAGGTGATTCACTGCGCTGCCATGTCTCGGGCGGCGGACTGTGAGGCGGATCCCGACGCCGCCCAGGCCATGAATGGAGTCCTGCCGGGCGCAATCGCCGCGTGGTGCGCGGAGCATGGGGCTCGGCTGGTCCACATCTCGACGGATTTGGTCTTCGGGGCGGAGGACGCTCCGAAGGGAGGCTTCCAGGAGTTGGCCCCCCCGGGTCCTCTGTCCGTCTACGGCATGACGAAGCTGGCGGGCGAACGGGCCGCCCTCGCGGCGCACCCAGAGGCGACCATCGCGCGGCTCCCCCTTCTCTACGGCAACTCAGGGGGCCGAGGCTTGGGCGCCAGCGACGCGATCCTTGAAATGGTGGAGCGCTCCGAGTTGCCCACGCTCTTCGTGGATGAATGGCGAACGCCGCTCGAGGTGTCCAACGCAGCGGCAGCCCTGGTGGAGCTTCTGGACTTCGACCAGCCGGGCCCGATCCACCTGGCGGGCTCGACGCGAACGAGCCGCTACGACTTCGGCGTGGCGGTCCTGAGGGCCATGGGCATGCCCGAGGGAGAGGCCCGCACCGCCATCCAGGCAACCGTCCAGTCAGAGCTGAACACGGGCGCCCCTCGCCCCAAGGACGTGTCCCTCAACGCCACGCTCGCCAAAATAAACCTAGAAACCCCCCTCCTGAACCTCCGAGAGGGCCTGGCGACCTACCTGGGCGAGTAACTCCTCGCCAAGGGGAAACCCGAGGTGGTGCCAGGTGGAGCGATGTCGCAACAGCCGGACCTGGTTCTAATGGTGCGGATTGCGGCTGGCGGGGGAGGCTGACGCACTCTGAACCTGGTCCATCCACCCCGAGGCTGGCGCACTCTGAACCTGGTCCATCCACCCCGAGGCTGGCGCACTCTGAAC
>JBLIHL010000103.1:0-13524 GCA_047635895.1 Paracoccaceae bacterium
GCTGTGGCTGGTGCTCTCGTGATCTCGATTGATCTCGCCGCCGACAAAGCGGGCGAAGACTTCCCGACGCAGCTTCTGCGCGGCGCCGCGCTCTTGAAGCAGGCCGGGTTCGACGGCGATGAGCTGGCCGCCGTTGGTTCCACTCAGGCCATCCTCGGTGAGCTGGTCGCCTGGCGAATGGGCCGGGCAGATCCGCCGGAGCTTCCCTGGTCACTCGTGGTCGGTGCTGATGGCCGGCTCGACGCCGTGCGCACCGGCCCGTGGTCGCCAGGAGACGCGGAGCGCGACTTCGTGTTCTGTCAGACGAAAGGCAACGCGCGCTTGTTGCTCGCGTCACCGTTTGGGGGGCGCTGGGTGAACCCGCCGCTCGCCGCGGACCTGGGGCGTCTGCAGTCGCGGCTAGAGAAGCGCGGATTGAAGCAAGCGGTGCGTGAGCTGGACCTCGCTCGCGTCACGACCGCGGACGCTACCAGCGTGGAGGTGCAGATTCGTCTGGGGCAAACCCAGCTAGGGTCCGAGGACTACGAGAAGGCTCTGCGCTCGTTCGACAACGCCCTGCTGGATGACCCGGAATCCGCGATCGCGCATAAGGCGCGTGCCTATACGCTGCAGCTCCTCCAGCGCTACGCAGAGTCCATCGCTGCATGGGGCCGTGCCATCGAGCTGGATCCCGGTGACGTGAACTCCCGCGTCAACCGTGCGTTCGCCGCGATCGAGGCGGGCGATCTCGAGGTGGCTCGCGCTGATCTTGAGGTGCTCGTGGCGACCCAGGGTGCGGAATCTGAGCCTGCGCTCGCCGTGACTCGCGCGCTGGAGGCCAAGTGAGGTCTTCTGGCTCTGGTTCTGCAGGCAATGGTCCTTCTGGCGATGGCCCTTTTGGCAATGGCCGGGAGCGAAGTCCTGCGGAGCTGCGCACGCTGCGTGAGCGACTCGCGGAGCTCGCGGAGTCGATACCGGTCCAGCGTGCGGCGGGCGAGGGGCTAGCTCGCGCGCTAGACCGGCTGGATCGTGACCTCTTGCCCCGCACTGCCGGTGGGCACGAGCACCTGGTCGCGGGCGTGGTTGGGCCCAACAACGCCGGCAAGTCTGCGCTGTTCAACTCGATCGTGGCAGGACCCCTGGCAGCGGGGAGTCCGGCGCCTGTTTCGATTAGCCCATCGCTCCCCACCGGCGGAGCCACCAGGCGCCTGGTGGGGGCTCTGTCCCCTGAACTCCGTGAGATCCTGGAGGGTGAGCCGACCCTTCAGCGATTTCCCATGCGAGTCATGACGCCCGGACCCGAGGGGGTCCTGGCCGCGATCGAGACGGCGGGCGGCGACGAGGTGGCTGAGCTGCTTCTGGTAGAGACGGACACGCTGCCGGTCTCGCTGCTCCTCGTGGACACGCCGGACTTCGACAGCGTCCTCCAGGAGAACCGCGCCGTGACGGACGCGCTGCTGTCCGTGGCGGACGTGGCGATCGTCGTGGTGACGCGGCATACCTATCAGAACCATGACGTCATCGAGTTCCTGAAGGGCTGGCTCGGTCACGGGCGGCCCTGGGTGCTCGTGTACAACGAGTCGATCGACCCCGAGACGACGCTCAAGCATGCGGCCAAGATTGCGGAGGACCTCGGTGGCGACCCTGAGGCGGTCTTCCACGCGGAGTTCAACGTGGGGGTCGCCCGGGGCGAGGCGGCCCTCGTTCCTTTGCTGCTGAAAGGCGCCGCATCCCAGGGGACTGCCCCAGTAGCGCCCCCGGGAACACCCATGGGCGCCTGGCTGCGGGAGCT
Source organism: Paracoccaceae bacterium (assembly GCA_047635895.1). Classification (GTDB taxonomy): domain Bacteria; phylum Planctomycetota; class UBA1135; order UBA1135; genus Saltatorellus. The sequence goes on from JBLIHL010000103.1 coordinate 1,772, forward strand.
GGGGGATCGTGGCGATCTCAAGGCCCGAGCGCTCAGCGCTTCCATGGGACTGCTCGATCACGACCTGAAAGCCCTGGCCGCGGACGGACGTCACCTGATGGCTTCCGTCGATCAGGTGCAGGCCATCGTTCGCCAGCATGCGGAGAGGCTGGCCTGCTCGGTCGCGCGCGAAGCTATGCCGATGGGGCCGTTCCTGGAGGCGTTCCGCGAGGTGCTGGATGAGCGACCGACGTTCATCCAGCGCGAGCTCCGCCGCGGTCTGAAGTGGACGAGCTCGCAGGTCTTTAGTACGGCCCGCTGGATCTCGGACAAGGTGCGCGGTGGCGGCGCCGAGGGTGTTTCCAGCGCAGAGCGCGAAGCCGCCAAGGCGTCGACGCTGGCGGCGGCCGAGGGCGCCGAGCTCGAGGGCCGCTGGAGCGGGTTCGTGGAGCCGCTGCTTCTGGAGCTTCGCGAGGTGCGCCGGTCCGGGGACGTGCCTGCGGAGGTGCGCGCGACGCTGGAGAGCGTGACGGCTTCGGGGGCAGCCCGTGCCGCGCTGGCGGCGGTCAAGGAAACGCTCGATCTCGATCCGGACCTGATGCCCGAGTACCGCGCCGCGTGCCGGGAAATCATCGGCAAGGAGCTCGACGAAGGGTCGAGCGAGTGGGCGCTTCAGCTCGCGGTCGATGCGCTGCATCTTCTGCCTCTCGGGGTCGCAGGCGCGGTCATTGTGCACACCGGCGGAGTGGGAGCCGACCTCGCCGTCGCGGGCGGTGGGGCGCTGAGCGCGGCGGCGGCCGAGCGTCTCTCGCGTACCCTTGGGACCGGAGTGGCCATGTCCGCGCGCCAGCGGTGGGTCGAGCTGCGTACTCCCAAAATTGTCGAGGCGGTGGCCGCGGCCCTGCTCGGTCCTAACCCCTCCCCTGAATCATCTCCATTATCACCCGGCGACCGCGGTGCGGTTTCGCTGAACACCCTGCGAGCCGAAGCGGCCCGCCTTTCTGAGATAGACACTGGCCATTGAAGTCCACTCGCTCGTCTGAGACCGAAATTCCCGGCAGCGGCGCCTCGCGCGCAGCTGTCGCCTCGCTCCTCGCGGAGCTCGATCGTGACCTGAGCAAGGTTCGTGACCTGCGCGCTGTGAGCGTGATCGCGCCCGAGGTGGAGGAGCTACGTTCTGATCTGGACGATCAGATCAGCCGCGCCAAGTCGGCGGCGGTCATTTGCCTCGTGGGATCGACAGGCGCTGGCAAGTCAACGCTCCTGAATGCGTTGGTGGGGCGGGATGTGGCCATCGAGGGCGTGGATCGGCCTACGACCTCTGCGCCCGTGATCTATCGGCCTAGCGACGCGGACGTCTCGTCGATCCTGGAGGGGCTTCCCGGTGAGCCCCCGAAGGTCGTGACATACGAGCCTTCGCCGGAGCTGGACGGGGACGCGGGCGGTGCCGCTTCGTTCTGGCGGGGGCAGATCCTGATCGATGCGCCGGACACGAACAGCGTCGAGACGGTGCACCGCGAGGTGGTGAAGTGCCTGAGCGCGCGTGCAGACGTGCTGGTGGTTGTGGCCCACCGACAGTCGATCGCTGAGCTCAGCTCGGCGACCTTCATCGACCTGTTCGCGGAGCGTCGCGGCATGGTGTTCGTCCTCGGGCGCATGGATGAGCTGGACGAGCGCTCGACCGAAGAGCTCCTCCAGCAGCTCCGGACCCTGCGGGATGAACGTTGGCGTTCTCCGGATGCGCCGGTGATTGCCATCAGTGCGCGTGCCGCAAAGTCGGATCCCGGGGCCGGGCATCTGCCCACGCTGCGCTCCGCTCTGGCGGGTCTCATCGTGGCCGAGAAGCTCGGGAGCGTCCGCCGGCGCAATGCCGTGGGAACGGTGGCTCGCATGGCCGGGCTGCTGGGGACGAGCGCAGACCGTTTTGAAGAAGCAGCGACGGCGCTGGAAGGTGGTCTAGAAGCCGGGGCCAATGCCTGGTGCGGTGGGCTGGTCTCCGCCATTCACGAACGGCTTGAGGTCCGACGCGCCGACCTGGCCCGGATGCTGTGGAACGACGCGGCTAAGGTCTGGGACGGGCCGGGTGGCTACGCACTCCGCGTCGGCGGACTCTCTGCCCTCGGGATGGGGGCCGGCGCGGCCGTTGCTCGCAGGAACCCGGTGTTGGCCGCCGGTCTCGCGGTGGGCTCGGTCGCGGCCGATCGCGTGCGTGGTGCCGTACGAGAGCGGCAGTTCGAATCAACCTCTGGCCTGCTCCCAGGATCGTCCGAAATCGAGTCGCTGCAGCGCGACGGGTTTTTGGACGCGCGGCTTGCCGCTGAGGATGCCTACGTTGACGGGGCAGCCCAGCCGATGGCGCCTTCCGAGGAGGAGCTCGATGGGCACGCGGCGCGAGCCGTAGATGATGCATGGGATCGCCTGATTCGCGTGGACCTTCCGCGGGCGGCCGCCCGTGCTGTGCCGCGCGGACTGCGCCTCTTGATTGACCTGCCGGTCTATGGGCTGGGCGTTTGGGTGCTGGTCCGGGTCGTGATGGGCTTCATGCAGGACAGCTACGTGGGCATGGATTTCCTCGTCAGCTCGGTCATCATCGCCCTTGCGTGGCTCTTTCTCGCCCGAGTCCTCGTGCGTGCCCGTCTCTCCAGCAGAAGCGCCGCTCTCCTGGCCGAGGTCCGCGGCGACATCGAGCAGCGGCTGGGTCGAGCCGCCCATGCTTCGATCGATGGACGCAAGCAGCGTTTGCACAAGTCCCGGGAAGCGCTTGCGCGACTTGGCTCAGCTGACGCAATCTGGAGGGAGCGCCTGCACGGAGAAGTCCGTGCGTGAGATCCTTCACCTATTCGAATCCGCCTCTTTCCCAAGTGCTCATGCTGACTCTATTGCCGCTGGTCCTGTTTGCTCCTCTGCCCGTCCTTCCCCAGGATTCGGCCCCCGCAGCCGTATTGGCTTCTCCCGCGGAAGACGTTGTCCTGGGGACCGGTGCGAACCGCTACCGCTGGGCGCCGGACTGGCTTCAAGTTCCGGATGGGATGGAGCTTGGGAACACCCACGGCTGCGTGGCGGTCGACTCGAAGGGCCGGGTGTTCTTCAACACGGATTCAGAGCACGCCATCGTGATCGCTCGTCCCGATGGAACGATTGAAACCTCCTGGGGCAAGGAGTGGGCAGGCGGCCTCCACGGGATGACTCTCGTGCAGGAGGGCAAAGAGGAGTTCCTCTACCTCGCACACACGGGTCGCCATGAGGTCGCGAAGACGACGCTCCTCGGTGAGGTTGTCTGGACCCTGCCTTGGCCGGAGATCTCGGGTAAGTACGAGTCCGCAGGTCAGTACAAGCCGACGGCGATTGTCACGGGGCCGGGCGGAGAGATCTTCATCGCGGATGGCTACGGCCAAAGCTGGATTCATCGCTACTCCAAGGATCGGGCCTACCTCGGGTCGTTTGGGGGACTTGGGGCCGAGCCAGGCAAGATGCGTACGCCCCACGGCCTCCTCATGGAGCTGGGTGGAGAAGAGCCCTACCTCGTGGTCTGTGACCGTGAGAACCACAGGCTCCAGCGCTTCGCCATGGACGGGAAGCTGGTGCGAGTCGAGGTCCCGAGCCTGCGGCGCCCCTGCAACGGCGTGATCACACCCCACGGAATGGCCGTGGCGGATCTCGCGGGGCGGGTGACGCTCCTCGGGCTCGACGAAGAAGGGGAGCGCGTGGTCCTCGCACAGCTCGGCGATAACCCCGACCCCAAGAAGCGCGCCCAGAACGGCGTCCCGCGCGAGCAGTGGGCGGACGGCGAGTTCCTGTCGCCCCATGGCATTGGTGCCGACGCCGCGGGGAACCTCTACGTCCTGGACTGGAACCGGAACGGGCGCATCACGAAGCTCGAGCGCGTGGTCGACTGATTACGTGCGCGCCCTATGGGGCTCCAGCGGGTACCCGCTGGCGCCCCATAGGGCGCGTGCTCGACGGATGTGGCACTCGTGCCTATCTGTCATGCGCGGTGGTTACGGGGTTGCCAGAATGGCAGGGCCTCTGTCGAGGGAGCGATGTACCGCCCTTCAGGGGCCCACAGAGCCTTTTTTGGCGGATCAGGGGCCTACTAGAGAAACTTGGCACACGAGTTGTTCCTGGAAGGTTGATCCACCGCCTGGACCATCTTCTGGCGGATAACCTGAGCCTATCGGCTCCCTGATACCTTCCAAGTATGAGCAGCAGCACTGGCAAAATCATCGGCATCGACCTCGGCACCACGAACTCCGTGGTGGCCGTAATGGAAGGCGGCGAGCCGATAGTCATCACCAACCTCGAGGGAGCCCGCACGACGCCCTCGGTGGTCGCCTTCCAGGGTGATGGAACGCGCCTCGTCGGAGCCCCGGCGAAGCGTCAGGCCGTCACGAACCCGACCAAGACGGTCGCGTCCATCAAGCGCTTCATGGGTCGCCGCCACCACGAGGTGGGCGACGAGGAGAAGCAGGTGGCCTACACCCTCGTCGGCGGCCCCGACGAGGTCGTCAAGGTCGATATCGATGGCAAGCACTTCTCCGCGCCGGAAATCAGCGCGATGGTGCTTCAGTACCTCAAGGAGGCGGCGGAGCGCTACCTCGGTGAGCCTGTGACGCGCGCCGTCATCACGGTCCCCGCCTACTTCAACGATGGCCAGCGCCAGGCGACCAAGGACGCCGGCGCGATCGCGGGCCTCACGGTCGAGCGGATCATCAACGAGCCCACGGCGGCCACGCTCGCCTACGGCCTCGACAAAGAGAAAGAGGGCAAGGTCGCGGTCTATGACCTCGGCGGCGGCACCTTCGACATCTCGGTCCTCGACATCGGCGACGGCGTCTTCGAAGTGCTGGCCACGAACGGTGACACCCACCTCGGCGGTGACGACTTTGACGAGGCGCTGATCTCCTACGTCGCGTCCGAGTTCAAGAACGCTCAGGGCATCGACATTCGCACGGACCCGATGGCGCTCCAGCGCCTGAAGGAAGCCTGTGAGAAGGCCAAGATCGAGCTGTCTAGCGGCACCGCGACCGACATCAACCTGCCGTTCATCACGGCGGACGCGTCGGGCCCGAAGCACCTCCAGCAGAACATCACGCGAGCGAAGTTCGAGCAGCTGATCGGCGACATGGTCAAGCGGAGCATCGAGCCCTGCGCCAAGGCCCTCAAGGACGCTGGGCTCAAGCCCAGCGACATTGATGACGTCCTGCTCGTCGGCGGCTCCACGCGAGTCCCGCTCGTCCAGCAGAAGGTCAAGGAGTTCTTCCAGCGCGAGCCCAACAAGGGCGTCAACCCGGATGAAGTCGTGGCTCTTGGCGCGGCGATTCAGGGCGGTGTCCTCGGCGGCGACGTCTCGGGCGTCCAGCTCCTCGACGTGACCCCGCTGTCCCTCGGCATCGAGACGCTCAACGGCGTCATGACGAACCTTGTGGTCCGCAACACGACGATCCCGACCTCGAAGAGCCAGGTGTTCTCGACAGCGGCGGACAACCAGCCGTCCGTGGACATCAAGGTCTTCCAGGGCGAGCGTGACTTCACGGCCGACAACCGGCTGCTCGGCAACTTCGTGCTTGAGGGCATCGGTACCGCACGCCGCGGTGAGCCGCAGATCGAAGTGACCTTCGATATCGACTCCAACGGCATCCTGAACGTGCGCGCCAAGGACAACGGCACGGGCAAGGAGCAGTCGATCCGCATCGAGTCCTCGTCCGGTCTGTCGGAAGAGGAAGTCGAGAAGATGAAGCGTGACGCCGAGGCGCACGCCGACGAGGACAAGGCACGCCGCGAAGTGGTCGACCTCCAGAACGAGCTCGAGCAGATCGGTCACAGCACGAAGGTCCAGCTCGAAGAGAACAAGGACAAGCTCTCTGAAGAAGACTTCACGGAGATTGAGGCTGCGATCGAAGAGCTCGAGTCGAAGCGGATGTCACCTGAGAAGGCAGAGCTGGAAGCGGCTCGCGACGAGTTCGCGAAGAAGGCCCAGAAGCTCGGCGAGATCCTGCATGCGCAGGCTCAGTCCGAGGGCAACCCGGGACCTGACGCTGGACCTGGACCGGAGGGTGCGAGCTCCGGTGCGGATAGCGACGAGCCGGTGGATGCCGACTTTGAAGTGAAGAGCTGATAGCCCTTCAGCTCAACTGAGCTCTTGGATGGGGCCGCGCAGCGGCTCCATCCGGCCTGAGCCCATATGAAAGAGGACGCGCTCACGTTGCGGTGAGCGCGTCCTTTTTTCGTTTGGCTTGTTCCGTGCGGCCCTCTTCGTTGGGTCCTTTCCATTCGGCCCTTTCCGTCAGGTACGGCCCGCCCGGTGAGTCCCCGCTGGATCAGAGCGTGATGACTTTGTCCGCCTTGCTCATGGCGCTGATGACTTCGTCCATCGAGCCGACCGTACCCACGGCGGGTTCGATCCCGTAGTGCTGCAGGCAGGTGCCGCAGGGGACGATATCGACGCCGTTTTCCTCCAGCATCGTGAGCTCACCCAGAACCTCGCTGTCGGGGCCACTGAGCTTGACCCCGCTATTCACCATGAGGATGGCGTCGAGGCCCTTGAGGGTAATGGCCTTCTGGAGGAAGGTCTTGAGGATTCGGCGGGAGAGGTCCACGTCGCCGTGGCCCATCTGGTCTTGGTTCAAAAGGACGACGGTTTTCATGCCCGAATAATACGCGCTTAGTTCGCTCGATGCCCGCGCAGCCTGTACTGGGCGAGGTCGAATCTTGATCCCTCGCCGGTCCACTCCACGATTCCCGTGTGGGTGCGGAAGGCGCCCGCGGCGCGATCGTCAGCGTAGAGGCGAAGCGCCGTGGCCACGCTAGGGAACGCGAGGTCGTCCCACGGGATCTCGTCCATCGTGACCAGACGGACCTCGCTGGACTCTGGCGTAGGCGCGAAGTGGTCGCTGATCAGCCGCGCCCGGTAGACCCCGTACACCTGGGCGATGTGGGGGATGTCGAGGAGCGCGAACAGGCCGAGGTCCTCGACCGTAGCTTCCGTTTCCTCCATCGTCTCCCGCGCGGCACCGTCGGCGCAGGACTCGCCGCATTCGAGGTACCCCGCCGGGAAGGTCCAGCGCCCGCGAGCTGGCTCGATGTCCCGCTTTGCCAGGAGTAACTGGTCGCCCGCCTCGACAATGCAACCGACCACCACGTTGGGGTTGACGTAGTGGATATGCTCGCACGCGGTGCAGACGGAGCGGGGCTTGTGGTCACCGTCGGGGACGCGACTCTCACAGGGGGAGCCGCAGTCAGGGCAAAACTTGTGGCTGGTCATAGTGGGCGTGGAGGGGCGGTGGGCCGCCACAAGGTACCGGATCGCGCGCCGGGCGAGCGCGGCGAGTACCCTATGCCCATCATGATGCTAGCCGTTTCCCTCGGTCTCTTCGTCGCAGCTGCCCCAACCCTCTTGCCCCTCCAGGAGCCGGATCCGGCCCCCGCCAAGCAGGAAGAGGCCGCGGCCATGCCCGTGGAGCTGCCCTCCTTCGGGGCGATCCCCAATGAGCACCAGCTGGCCTGGCACGACAAGACCTTCTACGCGTTCATTCACTTCGGGCCCAACACGTTCACCGGCGTGGAGTGGGGCGAGGGTAAGGAGAACCCCGACGAATTCGTCCCGACGGACTTCGATGCTGGGCAGTGGGCGCGGTCCTTTAAGGCGGCCGGGATGACGGGCGTGGTGATCACGGCCAAGCACCACGATGGATTCTGCCTCTGGCCCTCGGACGTGACCACGCACGACGTGGCGTCGAGTCGCTGGCTCGAGGGGCAAGGGGACGTGCTCAAGTCTCTCTCGGATGCCTGCCGCGAGGAGGGGCTGTGGTTTGGCGTCTACCTGTCGCCCTGGGACAAGCACGAGCCCACCTACGGGACGGGGACTGAGTACAACGAGCACTTCGCGGCGCAGCTCAAGGAAGCGCTCACCCGCTACGGCGACGTGGCGGAGGTATGGTTCGATGGTGCGAACGGCGAGGGGCCGAACGGCAAGCGGCAGATCTACGACTGGGAACGCTTCGTGGGCGTGGTGCGCGAGCATCAGCCAGGCGCCGTGATCTTCTCGGACGCCGGCCCGGACATTCGCTGGTGCGGCAACGAGCGAGCCATCGGCAACGAGACGAACTGGGCGACGCTCAACCGGGACGAGATCACTCTGGGTACGAGCAAGACCGACGAGCTCAACGCCGGCCACCAGGGCGGGACGCACTGGGTTCCGTACGAGTGCAACACGTCGATCAGGCCGGGTTGGTTTTGGAAGGCCGGGCTGGACGACGGAGTGAAGAGCCTCGAGGTGCTCCTCGACACCTGGTACGCATCCGTCGGGCGCGGGGGAAACTTCCTGCTCAACGTGCCGCCAGATCAGCGCGGTCAGCTCGTCAGTGTGGACGTTGATCGCCTGGCGCTTCTGGGCAAAGTCCTCGCTGCCACGCACGAACGCGACGTGCTGCGCTCCGCGGTTCAGCGCGGCGGCGCGGTTCATTCGGCGTCGAACGTCCGAGGTGGCGCCGAGTCCATGGACCCCACGGGTTTGATCGATCCGAGCCGCGACGTCTTCTGGTCCGTGGACGACGGGCACGATGCCGAAGGGAACAGCCTCGCGTGGGTCGAGTTTCGGCTCCCAGACGCGATCACGTTCGATGAGGTTTGGCTGGAGGAGCCCATTCAGCTCGGCCAGCGAGTGACAAACTTTCGCGTGCTGGTCCCGGAGGACGAGACCGTCGAGGAGGGACCCCGGCCGGGAGCCCTTGCCGTTCAGGGAAATAATGGGCAGGAGAATTCGGCCTGGCGCGAGGTCACGGCGGGCACGACGATCGGAGCCCGGCGTATCCTCCGCTTTGATCCAGTGACCGCCCGGCACATTCGCGTGGCGATCGACGGAGCCCTGGCCACGCCGGCGCTATCGCGACTCTCGCTTTACCTGTCGCCTTCCACGGTGAAGATCGAGCCCGCTTCTGGCACATCGGTGACCGCGATTCCGGTCACGCTGACGTCGCGACCGGGGCTTGCCATTCGATACACGCTCGACGGCAGCGAAGTCACGGCCAGCTCGCCGATCTATGCCAAGCCCCTTGTGATCCAGACCTCGGCCCACCTGCGGGCGAAGGCGTTCGACGGCGCGAACGCGTCGCCGCTGGAAGCAGAGGCGGACTTCAAGGTTCTGGCGGAGGCGGATTGGAAGGCGGCGATTCAGTTCATCCAGCCACCGACACCGGGGCTCAGGGCGGCGCTCTTCGAAGGCGGCTGGCAAACGCTGGACCAGATGCGTACCCGCGATCCCATGGGCGTGAAGGAGACGGCATCGTTCGACGTCAGCGTGGTGACGCGCCTTGAGCAGTGCGCGCTGCGCTTCGAAGGGTTCCTGAAGGTGCCCCAGGACGGGCTCTACACGCTCGCGCTCGTGTCCGATGACGGAAGCCGTATGTACCTGCACGACGAGCTAGTGGTGGACAATGACGGGCTCCACGGGATGGTCCGGCAAGAAGGGAGGATCGCCCTTCGCAAGGGTCACCACCCTATCCGCGTTGAGTGGTTCAACGCCCGCGGCGCGGCGGGCCTGGAAGTTCGCTGGAGCGGGCCGGGCGTCGGCCGTGACCAGCCGATTCCCGAGACCGTGCTCTTCCGCTGATTCAAATTCGCTGAGTCCCGCCCGACCCCATCACACCATGCTTCTGACTGCTGCCCTTCTCCTTTGCGCTTTTCCCCAGGCGCCCGATTCCGCCGCGCTGAATCCTCCTACGTTGAGGATCATCACGATGGGGGACGGATTCGTGTCAGGTACCAGTTCGGGCCGCGCGCGCAGGTCCGCCCGCGACTGGCCTGCGCGGCTTGAGGTCCTCTTGACGGAGCGGCTGAGCGGCGTGCGCGTGGAGGTGGAGAACGAGGGCCAGGTCCGTGATACGACGGTGACGGCGCTGCATCGGCTTCGCCGTGACGTGCTCAGCCGCGATCCGGACGTCGTAGTGCTGCAGTACGGCCAATCGGACGCGTGGGTGGAGCTGCCCGCCGGTGAGGACTTTCCGCGCGTGGCTCCGGGAGCATTCCGCTCCAACCTCGTGGACCTGGTCTCGACGATCCAGAGCACGGGGGCGCTCGTCGTGCTTGCGGAGCCTGGAGCGATGGTGTGGACCGAGGAGCTTCGCGCCCGCTATGGCGCGGCTCCGGCTGGGGTCGATATCGACGTTCCCTACGACGTGAACGATGAGTGGGGCTTCGACCGACTGCTGGGTGCCTACGCCGGGATCGTACGCGGCGTCGGCGATGAGCTTCGCGTGCCGGTGATTGCGGTACACGCAGCGGATCGGCTGCGCGGCGCGGAGCTCGTGCGGCTCTGGCGCTCGGACGGCGTGCATGGGTCGTCGAGCGCGAACGCTTGGCAAGCGGAGGAAGTCGCGGACCTGATCGAGGGACGAATGGCGGAGGGCAGCCTCAGGCCGCGCGCGCTGTCGCTTCACGGGGCACCGTCGAGGGGCTGGAACCTTCCGGAGCTGGACCTCGCAGCCCAGCCCGACCGCGTGATCACCGTGGACCGCGAGCCGGGTCAGTACCTCGGTCATCCGTCGACTGAGGTGATGGCGGACGGCAAGACGATCCTGTGCGTGTATCCAAAGGGACACGGCCGCGGCGCGGTCATGATGAAACGCTCTACGGACGGCGGTCGCACCTGGAGCGAACGCCTCCCGGTGCCGGAGTCGTGGGCGACGTCCAAGGAAACGCCGGTCCTGATGCGGGTGCCCGCTGGAGCCGGAGGCTCCGAGAACGTCGTCATGTGGAGCGGGCTGTATCCCGCGCGCCGCGCACTCTCGAGTGACGGTGGCGTGACGTGGAGCGAACTTGAGGTGCCGCTGCAGCCCGGTGTCAAGGAGTCCACACCTTGGGGCGGCATCGTCGTGATGGGCGATCACGCGCGGGTCGCGGACGGGTCGACTCTTGCGTGGTTCCATGACGACGGCCGCTTCTTTGGGCCGCGCCCGGGCGCCCGTCAGTTCAGCGTGTTCCAGACTGCGTCCAATGACGCGGGCGTCACATGGACGAGCCCTGAGCCGATCGTGAGCTGGCCCCTGGGACATCTCTGTGAACCAGGGGTGGTACGCGCGGGCGGGGTGCTCGCGCTCTTACTCCGAGAGAACAGCCGCCAGCGTAACTCGCAAGTGGTTCTATCCACCGACGAGGGAGCGACCTGGAGCGGCCCGAGGGTCCTGGCCGGCGCGCTGACGGGGGACCGACACCAGGTGCTGACGCTGCCTGACGGACGCCTCTTCATCAGCTTCAGAGACATGGGCCTGAAGAGCCCGCGGTGGGGCGATTGGGTAGCCTGGGTCGGGACGTTCGAGGACATCGTCAAGGGGCGCCAGGGTCAGCTGCGGCTGCGACTGATGGACAATCTCAAGGGCTCCGACTGTGCCTATCCGGCGCTGGAGCTTCTCCCTGGCGACCCCTCCGCCGCGGACCCAGCGGACCGTGCACCTACGATCCTGGCCACCACCTACGGACACTGGACCGAGGGAGCCCCCGCATGGATTGCCAGCCTGCGGATCCCCGTAGCGGAGCTTCCGGCCCCGCCTGAAACACGCTGAACGGTTTGTCAGTCTGCGCGAGCCTCTCGGGGCGTAATCCCCCAGGATCCGGCGTTTTCGCTGGAACCGGGCCTTCGGATGGGGAGCATAGGTTCCCCTAACCCACTCCCTTAGACCCGGCTACCAATAGCCTCCAATCCGATGAGCAAACTCGACGACGTCCTCACGAAGTGCAAGGATCAGATGACCAAGCAGGGCATCGAGATCGATGAGACGCTT
>JBLIHL010000104.1:0-13470 GCA_047635895.1 Paracoccaceae bacterium
TGGCCGTAGACGCGAGTGTCTCAACTGCTGCGACATCCTGTTCTTTCTGGTTTCTTGAGCCCCTCAGGGGGGAACCTAAGGCACTTTTTGGGCGTCTCTTCAGAAGCACGGGGAGATTCGTTCCGAGACCCGCTGCTCTTCCACCGCTCCACACTCATGGCTCTCTTCACCCTTCGCGGCCGCGGCGCCGCCGTCCTCGCGTTGCCCCTGGCTTCCATGCTGGCCGCCGCCGTCGCGGCTCCCAGCGCCCCAGTGATGCAAACGCAGGTGCCGGCCACCATTGACGACTTCTTCGTGCCTGGAACCCAGCCCCTGGGGCTGAACGTGCCGATCTACGAGTCGTCCAACTGCGCCGCGTGTCACGCCAACTACGACCCCGTGACCGCCCCCTATGAGCAGTGGGCCGCTTCCATGATGGGCCAGGCGGGTCGCGACCCGATCTTCTACGCCACGCTCGCGATCGCGAACCAAGACGTGGCGTTCGGCGGCGAAGCCTGCCTTCGCTGCCATGCGCCCGGCGCATGGCTGGACGGCCGCTCCCAGCCCACGAACGGCTCAGCCCTCGACCCGAGCCTCGGCGACCTAGACGGCGTCACCTGCCACTTCTGCCACCGGATGGTCGATCCCATCGTGGATCCGGCTAACCCGATCGAAGATGCCGGCATCCTCGCGAACCTCACCGTCCCCGCGCTGGCAGCTCCTCATAGCGGCTCGTTCGTGATCGATCCTGAGGATCGTCGCCGCGGGCCCTTCGATCTTGGGCCGTCCTTCTTCTATCACGAGTGGCGCGAATCCCCGTTCCACCAGCAGAGCCTGATGTGCGCCACGTGCCACGATGTGTCCAACCCGCTGCTCGAGCGGCAGCCGAACGGCAGCTGGCAGGTCGGCCCCCTGGGCGCCGCCCACCCGACGGGCGAGAAGACCGATCAATTCCCGGTCGAGCGCACGTTCAGCGAATGGGCGATGAGTGTCTACGCCCAGGACAACATTGAAACGGGCGGACGCTTTGGCGGCGACAAGACGGCTGTCTCGTCCTGCCAGGACTGCCATATGCCCGACGCGGCAGGCACGGGCGCCAATCCTGTCTTCAACCCGATCCAACGACCGGACGTCCCCCAGCACGGCTTCGCTGGTGCGAACACCTGGGTCCTCCGCGCGATCCGTGCCCAGTATCCGGATTCCGAGACCGGCCTCAGCACGGCCGCCGTGGATGAATCAATCGCGCGCAACGTGGCCATGCTCACCTCTGCGGCCGACCTTGAGGCCGTGGTCACGGGTGGCAACCTGCGCATCCGCACGACCAACATGATGGGCCACAAGCTTCCGACCGGCTACGGCGAAGGTCGGCGCATGTGGGTCGAAGCCATGTTCTTCAACGCGGGCGGCACGCTGCTCGAGACCCGCGGTGGGTACGACCCGATGACGGCTGACCTCGACGAGCTGAGCACGACGGTCTACGAGATCGAGCACGGCCTCGACGCCCAGATGGCAGCCGCGACGGGTCTGCCCCAGGGTAAGTCGCTCCACTTCCTGCTCGGCAACACGATCGAGAAGGACAACCGTATCCCGTCACGGGGTTTCACGAACCCCGAATACGACGCCATCGGCGCTCCCGTCGTCGGCGCGCTTTACGAGGACGCGCAGTACTGGTCCGAGGTTGAGTTCTCGATCCCGTCAGGCGCCACCCGCGCTGAGGTTCGACTCTTCCACCAGACGAGTTCCAAGGAGTACATGGAGTTCCTTCGCTCGGAGAACACCACGGACCAGCGTGGCCAAGAGGCGTATGACCTTTGGCTCCAGTTCGGTCGCAGCGCGCCGGTAGAAATTGGCCTCGCGAACGTCGATTTCGTCCAGAACGTCGGCCTGATGCCGCGGCCGCTGGCCCTCGGCAAGCTCACCACGGCGGGCGAGCGGCCGGAGCTGGCTCTGACCGGTTCCACCCTGGTGGGCTCCGCCGCCGGCGCCTCCCTCGAGATCTCGGGGGGCACACCGAACGGCCTCGTGGTCGTCTTCCGCAGCCCGAACCAGACGAGCCGCGACTACTTGGGCGGCACGCTCAACCTTGGCCAGGGCGCCCGTCGCATCGCGACCCTGACCCTGGACGCCAACGGGGAGTTGTCGATCCCTGTGACCTACACGGCGTCCGACGCGAACCGTCGCTACGTCTACCAGGCGCTCTTCCGTGACGTCGGCTCGGCCGGCGGACTCGGCATGACGGGCGGACTCCGCGTCGACGTGGTTCAGTAGGGTCAACCAGACCCACTCCTAAGGCCCTCCGGGCTCTTCTAGAGGAGTTGTTAGGGTGCGGATGAAGAGTGTCGAACCTGCGGGTCGCTATCCTTCATCCGCACCTTTTTCGTTTCCACGGTGCCTGTCGGCCCCTGAACACTGCCGACCCACCGCACCCCACCGCACCCCACCCTGCACCCTGCCTTGGGTCTGACGCAACAGACCTCCCCCATGAAGCTCATCATTAAGCTCCTCGTTCTCGTCGTATTCTTGGGCGTTACCCTCCTCGTGGCGGGCTACTTCCTCATCCCGCCTGCCGCCGATAAGGTCGTGGACGAGGGCTCCCGCTACGCCTTCGGCGTGCCCGCCGACATCGGTAAGATCACGGCCTCGCCCGGCCTCTCCTCCACGAGCGTTGGCTTCGAGAACTACGTCCTCGAGAGCCCGACCGGATTCGACGCACCCGTCCTCTCCATCGGGAAGTTCAGCGTCGGCGTCGGCACGAAGTCGATCATCGGCGACACGAAGAACGTCGGCGAGCTCGTCCTGAGTGACGTCAACCTGCACCTGATCCAGGACGGCGCCACCCAGAGCAATCTCCTCCCGATCCTACGCCACCTCCAGGGACTCGGCGGTAGCGACGACAGCCAGACCCCCGACGGTCCGCGCGAAGGCAGCGCTGGTCCGAAGCTGAAGATCGGAACCATCCGCGTCGAGAACGTAGGCGCCACGATCAGCCTCAAGGGGATCCCCGGCATCGAGCCCATCGAGAAGACCTTCACGATCCCTAGCTACACCAAGGACTGGTCCGCCATCACCGGCGAAGAGGGCAAGACGGTCGCGGAGATCGCCAGCCTCATCATCCAGGACCTCAAGGAAGAGGCCCTCACCGCTGGAGAGGGCATCGTGCCCGCCCCCGCGCTCAAAGCGCTCGATAAGATCCTCGACGGTGGACTCGAAGGCGGTCTTAAGGGTGGTCTCGACACCGCCAAGGACCTCCTTCAGAGCGGGGCCAACGAGAAGCTCGAAGGGGCCCAGAAGAAAGCAGCCGAGGAGCTCGAGGGTGCCAAGAAGCTTCTTGGCGACAAGACGGGCGAGCTTCTCAAGGGCGCCGGCGGCGACGCGGAAGACGTGACCAAGAAAGCCAAAGACGAAGGCCTCAAGCGCGTCAAAGGCCTGCTTGGCAGCGGGAACTAGGGGCTCTTACTCCGAAGCGTCCGCGCCCGCTTCGCTCGGAACCGTAGGGCCCAGGTCCAGCAAGATGCTGCCTGGGTCCTCGTTTTTGGCGAACTCCCCGAGCGACCAGATGTGCCGGCGGTAGTTCCGCACGTCCACCAGGGTCAGCGTTTGGATCGCCCGCAGCGTTACGAGCTGCTCGGTCACGCGCGCGGGATGCCGGAGCGCCGCCGCCAGGTCATCCTCTGCGGCGGCCTTAGCCCCCGCTGCTCCGCCCGCATGGGCATGGGCATGGCGGACGGCCGCCAGGGCTTCTCGCGCGCCGTCGACATCGGCGTGGAGCGCGCGCCAAAGCGCCCGCTTGATGCGCCGCTCAGTCTTCTTCTGGCGCCGAGCGAGCTCCTTTTCGGTCATGACGTCAACCCCGTCGCCGTTGACCGAGAGGACACCCGAAGCGCGCACCGCTTCCAAGACGCGCTGCTCGCCTCCCTCGCGGGACCACCAGGCCTCGAATGAGAGCCAGACCGGCACCGGCGGCATGAGCCCCGTCTTGGGCAGCCCAAATTCCAGGGCGTCGATCGCCGTTTCACAGAGCACATCCAGACCAAAGAGCTTGGCCCGGATGCCGCAGTCGTCGGTGTGCACGAGCACCACGAGGGCACGAAGCGCCGTCGGATCGTCCGCGATGTCCACGCCGAGGCGCTCGGACATCCGTTCGACCAGGCCGCCCTTGGCGGCACGCTCCAGGCGGCCAATATTCCGTTGCGCTCGGGCAGCGAGCGCGGCGAGCGTGTCCAGGAACTCGGGGTCCGCATCGAGGAACGCGGCATCCCGCTGGCAGGCGGACTCGGCCTGTTCGTCGAACTCGTCGGGGTCGTGCAGCCCGAAGGGGAGCGCCTGCCCGTGGTACTCCGGATCGAGCACCGCCCGCAGGTAAAGCGCCGCCTGGGCCCCGGGTCCGCGCATCCGGCCAATCTTCCGAGCCGCCGCGTGGAAGTCTGCCTCGACCTCGCGGCCCTGCGCGAGGAACAGCTCAGGCTTGCGAATAGCGGCGACTGCGCGGCCAACCGCCTTGATCCCCTTGGAAGAAAGCCGGAGCCCGATCCAAACCATCCGCAGCGGAATCAAGAGCACGCGGCCGCCCTCGATCCAGTCAGCGTAAAGCGTCCGCAGGTTCAAAACGCGCGACTCACGCGGCAGACGATGGAGCGGGTAGGTACCGAAAACGGTGCGGACTAGCGTCCGCCTGTCCTCACGCAGCTTCATCACCACGCGCTCTCCAAAGCGGGCGGCGACCTCGGCGTCCCGCGCGGCCGAATCGTCGAGGAAGTGGAGCACGGTGAAGGCCGTCGTGATCTCAGGCGCCTTGGTCACCAGGCGCAGATCGTCGGACTCACCGTCCTCCGTCAGCGACGCGTCTTTTGACGGCGCTCCACCAGCCAGCCAGGACTCGTACCGCGCGCGCTCGTGCGGCAGCGCCAGCTCGATCTCCGACAACGGGATTGCGTGCCCGTTGTAGTCCACGATCAGCCGAGCCGAGCGGCTCGACAGGGCGCGACTGATCGAATGAAACCAGAGGTACGGTCCACGGACCAACGTGCGTCGCCGCTCCAGGTCGATACGCAGGATCTGCTTGCGCATCGCCTTGGAGATCCGCTTCGACTGCCCCACGAGCCTTTGGAGCGCGAGGTTGCCGAGGAGCTGGCTGGTCGCCCGCGTATCGGACTCGGCAAGCAGCGCGCCGTCGAGCAGGTCGCGGTGCAGCATGACCGACCGGGCGACTGGGTCGAAGCCTTCGTCCCGGGAGGGCGGCGAGATACCCTCGGCCAGGAACTGGTGGAGGTGCCGGATGAAGCGCGCGACATCGCGCTCGGTGGCCTCGCGCGCGCCGGCCGCTTCGAAGAGGTTGCGCTCGAGGCGGAAGACGCGCTCGCCGAGGAGCTCCGCATCCGACCTCCGCTGGCGGGCCTTGATGCTGTCGGTGAGGTGCAGGAACTGGGCGCGGGCGACCTGTTCGTGAAAGGTCGTGGCGTCCTGGGCGAGCCGCTGCAGCCAAACGCCGAAGGCGAGAATGGCGAGACAGATCGAGCCGAGGACGAGGAGGGCGCCGAAGATAATGGTTTCGGCGAACTTCCTGACCTTTACAAGCAAACCTATAACCCCGGTGAGCTCTATCTCAGGGGACCCCGCCGGCGCTGCCCCATCGCTGAAGATCAGGATGAGAAGCTGGAGTAGCAGATAGAGCCCCCCGAACATCAGCAGTCGAACCGCGGGCCGCGCCGTTCGCGCAACGAGGGTCGACCCGACCCGCCCCACGAGTTCGCCCGGCGTCAGCGTCCCGCGCAGGTCAGCCCACCAAAGCACCCGCCGGTGAAAGCGTCCCATCGAGCGCGAAACGGCGCGGATCGTCCGCGACGCCACGCGGCGGTCGGGCAGGTCCGCGGCGTCGGCCGGAGCCCAGCCTCGAATCAACGGCAGAAGCCGGAGGGGAGAGCGCGCAATGAGCCGGGCCCCGCGCGCGACCTTCTCGACCGCGTCGCCGCCGATGCGGCCCTCGACCTCCTCACTCCGGATGATCGAGAGGCGGTCCAGCCAGGCGTCCGCCAGGGGCAGCGACTCGCGGCGCTCCGTCGCTTCGGTCACCCTGTCCGAGATGGGCACGACCGCGCGCGACGCATCCCGCAGAGCGCTCGCCCGAAGCTGTTCGAGCCTCGGGCGTTCCTCGGGGCCAGCACGCTCATAGAGGTGCTCGAAGAGCGTATCCAGCCCGCCACGGAGCCGCCAGAGACGCGCCTCCGGAGAGACGGTCGTCGACTGCCTGGAGCGGCGCTCCCCTGGATTAGGGAAGAGCAGCACCTCGCCTTCGAGGAGGCGCGAGTTCTGCCGCACGAGCCGATCGAGGCCGCGCACGAGGAAGCTGATCGCGCGGAAGACGCGGATGATCTTGACGGCGCGGAGGAGGCGCAGGAGCCGCATGAAGCGGCCGCCCTCCGCGGTCCCGTCGATCCCACCCGTGGCCACTTCCACCCCGAGGCCAGGAATGAACGCGAACGGAATGGCCGGAACGAAGTCGGTGAAGAAGTGCCGCTTGAGCCAGGTCCGATGGAACCCGACGAGGCTCGCCTTCATGAAGAAGTCCGTCAGGAAGAATCCGCAGATCGCGGTGTCGATCCAGAGCAGCCAGGACGGCGTCGACTGGTGCATCAGGTCGACGGCGAGGACGACCATCACGGCGACCAGCCCGATCAGCACGCCCCGGTCCCAGAGCTCAACCGCGCGCTTGCCGAACTTCTTCTCCATGCGCGCGAGCAGGAGCTGCTCGATGCGCTCGGCCTCGACGCGGCGTATGCGTCTCTTCAGGCGTCGGCGCTGCTCGCCGGGGCCACTCTCCACCGCCTGGAGATGCCACTCGAGGGCCCGCCCCGTCTCCGAAAGCTGGCGCGCGGCGATGCGCGCGTCGCGATCGCTCGCGCCGATGATGGTCTCGTCGGCGAGGTCCACCAGCCGGCCCGTCCAGACCCGGCGGGTCGCCTCATCGGGCGGACTCAGGCCCAGCGCCCGCTGAAACGTACTGCGGATGACGCGCTGAACCCGCCCCGCCTCCTCGCAGACCGCCCTCAGATCCGCGTGGCTCGAGATCCCGAGCGCGGTCGCCCGCCCCTCGACGCGCTGGCGCAGCTCCTCGACGGCCAGCAGCCCGAGGAAGAGCCTGTCGCGGATCACCGCACCCTCCTCACCCCGAAATCCCTCCTCTGGGAGTTCCTGCACGTCGAGCGCGCCGCGCTCGCGCTCGCGGAGACTGTGGATCAAGATCTCAGCACCGATGTGCTCGACCTCGTCCGCGGCCTCGGTGGATCCTGCGCGGCGCAGGCGCTCCTCCCAGCCCAGGGCCACCCCGAGGACGGGGTGCTCCCGCGTCCCCGTCGCGCGTACGGACTCGCACTGGAGAGCGCATAAGTCGCGTTCGATCCGCGCCAGCCGGGCGTTGCGCTCGGTCAGATCAAGCGTCTCAGCCTCGCCGCTGAGCTCCCGGAGCCGTAGCTCTAGGTCCCCGAGCGTGAAAACGGTGGAATCGTCTTCCGGAGAAGGGGTTGAGGTGGCGGAGGTCACGTAGTCGGTGGGGATAGGTAGGAGAGATCGGCGATCTTGCCGTCTGGACTGCAGTGTCTCCCATCGCCCTACGGGATATATGCGCACCTGCCGATATTTGCCGGATCGTGGGGTAACTAGAATGCCCGCGCGAACGCTGCGTATCCCCCTTGCTACCATCCAGCACGGTCCGCCCATTGAGCCGCCCCCAACTGGGGAGCAGCCCGCGGCCAAACCGCCACTTGTCTCCACACTCGAGCGCCTCACCCGCACTCTCCGATGACCGATAGCCAAAACGAGCCCGCCAGCTCCCCCGCGCCCCAGGCCGCCGTCACCAAGCCCAAGAAGGACCCGAGGAAGGAGTCCATCTGGGAGGTTTACTACCCGTTCAACGCCAACGAGGACAAGGACGCCGTCCCGGTGGCCTCGTTCCCGATGATCATCTACTTCTGGCCGTCGCTCGTCGCATTCCTGACGTGCGGCATCATCCAGATGTTCGGCGAGGCTGGCGTCCAGTCCGTCACCCTGGGCTGGTGGGCCACCGCGGCGCTCGCGTTCAACCTGATGATCATCGTCACGGACTTGGACCAGAAGAAATTCATCATCGTGGTGCTGCTCCTCGGCATGGGCGGTCTTGGCCTTTACATAGGCCGAATGAAAGGATGGGCCGTGATTGGAGATGTCGGCCACTGGATCGCCGGCCTTCAGATTTCCTACAGCACGCACGCCTACATGGCCATCGGCCTGGTGCTCCTGTTTTTCTTCGCCCTCGGCATCACTCAGCCGCGCCTGAACTACTGGCGCCTCGAGCCGAACGAGTTCGTCCACTACATCCAGCCGTGGGGCCGCGATCAGAGCGTCCCACGTCTCGGCAGCACTGTGACCCGCGAGGTCCCGGACGTTCTGGAGCTGATCCTGACGTTCGGCGGCGGAACGATCGTCATCAAGCGCGAGGGCCAGGTCGTCGCGCGGATCGAGCACGTGCCGTTCCTCGGCAAGCGCATGAAGTCGATTGAGCGCCTCCTCGGCGTCACTCGGGTCAGGCAGACCACGTAGCACGACCCCCCGCCCCCACGCCGCCGCCCCACGACCAGCCTCCCGCGATTCCATGACCGCTCCTGACCGCGCCGTTCACCACAAGACGGCCCTCGACCTCGCAAGCTTTATCGATGCCAGCCCTTCGGCGTACCACGCGTGCGCTGAGGCCGCCAGGCGACTGGATGCGGCGGGATTCAAGGCGGTCCTTGAGCGGGATTCCTGGGGCGCCGAGGTCCCCCAGCGCGGCTACGTGCTGAGGGGCGGGGCGCTGGTGGCGTGGAGCCTCCCGGCCGCGGACTCCGCCCCGCCAGAGACGGGCTTCCGCCTGGTGGGCGCCCACACCGACAGCCCGAATCTGCGCGTCAAGCCCCGCCCGGACACTGGATCGGCCAAGTTTCGCCAGGTCGGTGTCGAGGTGTACGGCGGCGTACTGCTGAACTCCTGGCTCGACCGCGACCTGGGCCTCTCCGGCCGTGCGTACATCGAAGAAAGCGGCGAGCTCGTGGAGAAGCTGTTCCTGGTGGACCGCCCGATCCTCCGGGTTCCCCAGCTCGCCATCCACTTGGACCGTGCGATCAACGAGACGGGACTCAAGCTGGACAAGCAGCAGCACATGGTCCCGATCATGTCGGTCGGCGATCGCACAGAGGGGGCCTTCAAGGAGTTCCTCGCCGAGGAGATCGGCACCACCGCCGACGCGATTAAGAGCTACGACGCGATGGTCCATGACCTGACGCCCTCCACTCTCTTCGGCTCAGACGAGAGCATGCTGGCGGCCCCGCGCCTGGACAACCTTTGCAGCTCCTACTGCGGCATCGAGGCGCTCCTCCGCGCGACGGAGGCCGGCTCGGCGCGCCCCATGGTGATCGCGCTGTTCGACCACGAGGAGGTCGGTAGCGCCAGCCGAGGCGGCGCCGACGGTCCGATCATGGGCGACGTCATCGAGCGCCTGGTGCTGGCCCGTGGTGGTGACCGCGAGACGTACCTGCGCTGCCTCAGTGATTCGCTCTGCATCTCCGCAGACATGGCCCACGCCGTGCACCCCAACTACGCGGACCTTCACGAGCCCGGCCACCACATCCACCTCAACGAGGGGCCGGTGATCAAGATCAACGCGAACCAGCGCTATGCCACGGAGGCCGGCACGGAGGCTCAGTTCCAGCTCGCCTGCGAGCGCGCGGGCGTCCCGGTTCAGAAGTGGGTCATGAAGACGAACATGGCCTGCGGCTCGACCATCGGCCCGCTGACCGCGGCCCAGCACGGCATGCCAACGGTGGACGTCGGTATCGCTCAGCTTTCGATGCACAGCGCGCGCGAGATGTGCGGCTCGATGGATCCGGAGTGGATGGTCCTGGCGCTGACGGAAGCGCTGAAGGGCTGAACCGCTTCCGCTTGCCCCGAGTCTGCCCACTTTTTGGCAGCTTCCTGGCATCGGCTTGGGCAGCACGGGGAGAAGCAGGTAGTACCTGATCCCCTCCCTTGACTGCCATGACCACCCTCGAGTCCGAACTCTCCCAGCACGCTCGCTTCCTTCGCGTTCTTGCCCGTCGCCTGGCCATCGACGACGCAGGAGCGGACGACCTGGTCCAGGAGACGCTTCTGGCCGCGTTGGCGGCCCACGATGCGCCGCCGCGTCGCCCTCTCCCCTGGCTGACGGCCGTCCTCAGAAACCGTGCCTCGAAAGCCTCGCGCTCCGACCGCCATCGCGGGGACCGCGAGCGAGCCTCGACGCGACCAGCTGCCGTGGGTCGTCCGATGGACGCTGCGATCGAGATCGAAGTGGGGCAGAGACTGCTCGCCTACGTCGAGGCGCTTGAGGAACCGTATCGGTCGACGATCTTCCGCCGCTACTACGACGCTTGGGAGCCGCGGGAGATCGCGGAAAGGACCGAGGTCCGCTTGGCGACGGTCAAGACGCGGTTGGCGAGGGCGCTGGTGCTGCTGCGGGAGCGCTTGGACCGTGATGGACCCGGGGGTCGCGAGAGCTGGCTGACCGGCATGGCTTTGCTCGGCCAGCTCGACCCCACCGCCCCATCGCGACGAACGGCCGCTGTCGCGAAGCCGGCCGCTTGGTGGATGGCCTTGGCCGCTGGCACGCTGGTGGTCTTGGTTGGACTGCGAATCAGCCTCTCGCCTGAAGGAGAGCCAGCGAGCGCCGGACACGTCGCCGAGAGGGGCGACCCTGCAGTGGTCGACGGCCTCCCTGGCCTGCCGTCTGCGGCGCGCGACGAGTCCGTTCGCTCTCCGATCCAGCCTCCCGTCCCCGCGACCACACACTTGGCCGCACGGGTCCTCGACGCGCCCTACGGAGCCCCCAAGGGTGACGGGCTCCCCGCTGGTGAGGTCCGAGTGACCGTCACGCTCCGAGGCTCGCTCGCCTCCCTGCGAGGCCTTCCGAACCCGCCCGCGGAGTCGGATCCTGCCCACGGTCATGAACCGGCTGGGCACGTTCACCAGATGGGGCCGGTGACCCGCCGCGTCGACCTCCTCACCGACTCCGAGGGACAGTTCTCGACGGTCATCCCAAGCGGTGCCCACGTAGCGGCGATCCACGTCATGGAGTCGTCGACGCACGACGAGGCCGCCTGGACGCTCAACCTCCTCGGACAAGCCGCGCCTGCGCCGCTGCCCACCGACCTCACCCGGTACTGGAAGGGCCTTGTTGGCGGCTCGGTCGTGGACCTCGACGGGGAATCGATCGCAGGCGCGGTCATCAGCCTGTACGCCTTTCGCGAAGGCAAGAAGACCTATGCGCAGGCCCTGTCGGACTCGGCGGGTCAGTTCACGATTGGGCACGTCCCCCACGGCGCCTGGCTCTCGGCCGAGCTAGATGGCTGGGCACTGGTAGCCGCCAGTCGACTGCGTCAGGACTCCGCTGGACGCTGGGAAGACGCGGAAGTCGTGATGACTCCGACGGGTGTCCTCGAGATTGAAGTGACCGGTCCGAACGGAGCCGCCACCGCCACCGGCCCCGTGACGGTCTATGCCCGAGAGGGAGAGCGCGGAACCGTCTACGAGCACAATGGCCTGAGTGCGCGCTACTCCGCTGAGACTCCGATCCTGAACGGCAGAGCCAACGTCTTGGTCCCGTCAGGCGTGGCGCTCGCGCTACGTATCCGAGGCGCCTTCGGTGCCGCACAACGAGGTGGCGTGCTCATTCCATCAGGGGACGAGTCGGACTTGGATGCCCCCATTGTGGTCCCCGCAGGCGGGCGCCAGAGGCTTCGAATAGAGCTGGGACTGAATCGCGAGGTGCAGGGGATTCTCGTCGATCCAACGGGAGCACGAGCGCCAGGCTTCACGATTGACATAGAGCGGCTGGACTCGGGGACCCGCCGCCTCGGGTCCATCCCCCAGGTCACCACGGACCACCGCGGTGAGTTCAAGTTCCAGCTGTCGGACTTCCGCGCATCGGTCGATCTCATGATCCGGGCGGAGGAAGGCCAAGCAGGAAACCAGAAGCGGCCCGCCGGGATCGAAGAGTTGCTGGGCGCTGCGGTTCAACGCTCCATCAAAGGCTCAGGTAGCGAGCCCCTTGTGATCCAGTTGTCGCCGCGCAGCCAGCAGACGATTCAGGGTACGGTCCATGGCCTGGGCGGTCTGCCGCTGGAGGCAGAGCTAAGAATCGATTCAGAGGCGACGAACAGCCCACGAGTCTCCCGCTACCTTGCTTCGGGAGCAGACGGTTCATTCGTCGCGACGGGACTTCCGACGGGGACTTACGCGGTGAGGGCCACCAGCGCTGCGTACGGGCCCACTGTCGCCAGAAACATCTCGCCCGGCGGCTCTCCCTTGGGGATGGTCCTTGGGAATAGGAAGACCGCCCGGATACGCATTGTCGCCGCCCAAGGAACGGCGGCATTTGGCCGTGTCAGGGTGCATGTTGGACGGTCAAGCTCAGCAGCCTCCGAGGCCGACGTCGCCCTCGCCGGCAAGTTTCCACAGCTCCGTTCGTCGAGCTTCGCGCAGCCCGGTGAGCGGAGCCCATGGCTCGACGTGTCCCGAGCCCAGCGTGTGGCAGGCGTGTACCCGTTCGATAGGGAGCGACCGGAGGTGAAGAACGGCGTGGTTGAGTTTTCCCTTGCGCCGGGGGTCTATTGGCTGG
This sequence comes from Paracoccaceae bacterium, assembly GCA_047635895.1. GTDB lineage: Bacteria > Planctomycetota > UBA1135 > UBA1135 > Saltatorellus. Next base: position 12,638 of record JBLIHL010000104.1, read on the forward strand.
GCATCCAACCCCGCAGCCTCGACTACCAATCGTTGGCGCGCCAATGTACGACCCTCGTTGAGATCAAGGCAGGCTTGCACGAGCTCACTGTTCCAACGCATCCGACGGCAACTGTCTCGGGCAGGCTCCACCTTGCGGCCGCGCCAACCCAGGGCGAGGCACGGCTCTACGCCCGGCTCCTGGACGCAACCGGACACATATTCCTCGGCAGCGACGCCGCGTCCCAGCTCATCGAAGACTTGGACGCCATCCCATGTGGAACCCGCGGCGAGTTCGGCTTCCGCGACGTGCCGGTCGGCGAGTGGCAGATCTTCTTTGGCACGCGCGCTGAGCTGGACGCCGGTCAGCCTCGGTTCCAAGACTGGATCAATGTCGCCAAGGGCGGGGGCAACGTCTTTCAGCTCCAAGAGCGCTGACGTGACACCACCGCTCACGACTGCTACGTGGGACATGTGTCGAGCGACCGGTGCCAAGCCGAAGACCGTTTCAATATGGCTGGAGCTATATCGGCCCTACCACCCACCACCTATCGCTATCCAGCCCTGGACCTAAACCCTCGTCCCAGCGCCAGCGAAACCAGCACTCCCGCCCCGGCGAGGCCCACTAGCCCCCAGGCGATCACGCTCGCACTCACGCCCCCCGCGATCAGCACGAACTTCAGCCAGAGCGATGCCGCGTCACCGCCGCGGTAGATCACCGTGTCGACGACCAGCTTGGCCTTGTACTTGTCCTCGCGTGACACGACGGTAAACAGCGCGTCGCGCGCCGGCTTGGAGACTCCATACTCAGCGGCGCGGCGCGCCACCGCGAAGACGGCGAGCACGATGAGCGTC
>JBLIHL010000105.1:0-13435 GCA_047635895.1 Paracoccaceae bacterium
AGCGATCGCCTATGGCGACGTCGGCGGAACGTCGTCCTATTCGTTCGGTATCACCGCCTGCAACCTCGGTGATGATGAAATCGTCTGGGTCAGCGGCGCGGGCGATCACCCGGTTGTAGGCCAGAACTTCTACCGGCTGGAGAACGGTCGGTTCGAGCAGCTAGGTGCCTCCTGGGTGAAGCACGGCTTCGCTGCGCTCCAGCGGGATCTTTGCTGCACGTGTATCCCGTCCTCGTCCATCGCCTCCCTCGGCGTTGGCTGCTCCGACCCCTATGGGGCGTCGCTCAATGGATCTCAGGTCACGCTCGCACCCCGTGGCGAAGTGGACGCGTTCACCGGCATCTCGAGCTGGCCTCCCGGGGCAGCGACCGGCGTACCTCAGGCGTCCGGCCTGCTCGATCGCCGCCTTCAGGTTTCAACGGAAGCACTCGATCCCGCGCTGCACCCGACGGCGCTCTACTTTGCAGAGGCGATCTACGCGGCGCCTGATGATGCGGCCCATGGCAACGCCTTCGACAACGCGTCCTATCGCCCGTACCAGCGGACGGGGGCGACCGTCCAGGGTGCCCATGTCATCGAGCCAATCGACGTGACTGAGCGTGGCCTCCCGGCCGTGGCGGCTTGGGCAGCCGCAGACCCAACCGTCCTCTTGCAAGAGGTGCGCGTTCCAGGGGAAGGCGCCTTCTGGGTCGCTAGCCAGGCTTCGCCGGTGGGTGGCGGCCGCTGGCGCTACTCTTACGCGATCTTCAATGTGAACAGCAGTCGCGCGGCCGCTGCCCTCGGGGTGCCCGCCGGATCCCAGCCGGGAGCGTTCGACATGGCGTTCCCACTGGCGCACTCCGGCGATCCGCGCTCCAACGCGTCCTGGAGCGCCTCCCAGGTGGGAGGCCTCGTCGTTTGGTCCGCGCCGCAGTTTCAGTCCAACCCCGACGCGAACGCGATCCTGTGGGGGACGACCTACTCGTTCTTCTTTGAGTCGGCCGCGCCGCCGGTGGATGCCCAAGGCACGCTTGTGCTCTTCCGTTCCCACGGTGGCCCATCTTCCCTGACGCTGCCGATTCGTGCGCCCAAGATGCCGGGCGCCCCTGGTACGTCGATCGAGTGCATGCCGGTGGTCAACTCCGGCGGTACGGTAGGGAGCCTCCTGCCAGGAGCCTTTGACGCGATCGCGAACACCCTTGGTCTGACCATCACCGGGTTACCGGTGGGGTCGCTTGGCTACGTTCTGACCTCGAGACAAGCCGGCTTTGCGGCGTTCCCCGGGGGCAGCTCGGGCAACCTGTGCCTCTCGGGAGCCATTGGCCGGTACGTCGGAGCGAATGCGCGCTCGGCCAATGCGGCCGGGGCCTTTTCGGTCACCGCCAACCTCGGGGCGTTGCCCCAGCCGCTGGGCCCGGTGGCGGTTCAGCCGGGTGAGACCTGGTACTTTCAGTGCTGGCACCGGGATCAGAGCCCGACGGGTCCGACGTCGAACTTTACCGCCTCATTGGCGGCCAGTTTCTAACGACGCTTTCTGCGCGTTGCCTGTTGGTTCGGCCCGGTGAGTGAGGTCTATTGAGGGCTTCTCCGTCACCGACGCTGCCATGCCCAACGCCTCAGGATCGAAGCTTCTCCGCGAAGCCTACAGGAACAAATCGACTGCCTTCACCCGTGAGGAGCGCGACCGACTCGGTCTTCGCGGGCTCCTTCCGCACCGCGTCAGCACGATGGAGGAGCAGACGGTTCGCGTGTTGAACAACCTTCGGCGGAAGGAGTTCGATATCGAGAAGTACATTCTTCTTACGGCGCTCCAGGAGCGGAACGAGAAGCTCTTCTACCGGGTCCTGATCGATCATATCGAGGAGCTGATGCCCCTCGTCTACACGCCGACGGTGGGGCAGGCGTGCAAGGAGTTCGCGCACATCTTCCGGGCGACGCGTGGCTTCTACATCACGCCCGATGACCGTGGCCAGATCGAGCCGATGCTCGACAACTGGCGCCAGTCGGACGTGCGCGTCATCGTCGTGACGGACGGCCAGCGGATCCTGGGCCTGGGCGACCTCGGCAGCAACGGCATGGGCATTCCGATTGGCAAGCTCGCGCTCTATACGGCCTGCGGCGGCGTCCATCCGCACCAGTGCCTGCCGGTGATGTTTGACGTGGGGACGGGTAACAAGCAGCTCCTGGAGGATCCGCTGTACCTCGGCTATCCCCACGCGCGAATCACGGGTGATGCCTACCTGGAGCTGATGGACGAGTTCGTGGATGCCATCCAGACGCGCTTCCCCGGAGCGCTGATTCAGTTCGAGGACTTCCTGACGCCGAATGCCTACGGGTTGCTCGAGCGGTACCGCGACCGCGTGCTCTGCTTCAACGATGATATCCAGGGGACGGCCGCCGTCGCGCTCGCGGGTCTCCTGGCGGCTTCACGGGCGACGGGGGTGCCGTTCAAGGAGCAGCGGATTCTCTTCCTCGGGGCAGGGTCCGCGGCGACCGGGATCGGAGATCTCCTGACGGCGGCCCTGATCGAGGCGGGGCTTGAGCCAGAAGAGGCCCGCGATCGCCTCTGGTTCGTCGACGTGCACGGTTTGCTGGTGCAGTCGCGCGACGACTTGGCGCCGCACAACCTTCCCTACGCGGTGGACGGGCCCCAGGCGGATCTCCTGGGAGCTGTCGCCGCGCATGAGCCCCACGTGCTGATCGGTGCCACCGGAGCACCCGGGACGTTCACCGAGGAGGTCGTACGTGCGATGTCCTCGATCCAGCTGCGGCCCGTGATCTTCGCGCTCTCCAATCCCACATCCCGCGCCGAGTGCACGGCCAAGCAGGCCTATGACTGGTCGGATGGACAGGTGCTCTTCGCGTCAGGTAGCCCTTTCGCTCCCGTGCGGCGCGCGCACGAAACGCTCCGTCCTGCCCAGGGGAACAATGCCTACGTTTTCCCGGGCGTCGGGCTGGGTGCCATCGTCGGGCGCGCCACACGCCTGAACGACGAGGCCTTCCTCGCGGCGGCCCATACGCTAGCGCAGTTCGTAACACCCGAGGACATCGCGGAGGGAGCGCTCTATCCACGCCTGACGGAGCTTCGGGAGGTTTCGGTCCAGATCGCCTGCTCCGTCATCAAGTCCCTACGCAGCCAAGGCCTGGCGCCCCCGCTGGACGACACCGACGCAGAGCTGGAGGAGCGCGTGCGAGACGCGTTCTTCGAGCCTGAATACGCGACCTGAGTTCCGTCGGACCTGACCCTCGGAAGGAGGGCGGGGCAGGCTAGAACTCAGCGGCGATGCGTAGCCCTAGCACCAGCGCGTCGCTGATCGTCTCGGAGCCGGACGGATCCACGATGAGTTGGACCTCCGGCTGCACCCAGAACCGCTCCGACCAGCGCAGGCGGTAGTAGGCGTCGATGGCCAGCTCGTTGGAGGCGAAGCCCGCTCCTGCCGCGTCGGACAGATCAGCGAGAGAGGCGTAGATGCCGGCTCGATCGTCCGGTCGATGCTCCAAGGGCCCGTCAAAGACCAACCCAGCCGCCGCGTGCTCACTGATGGGTGAGACTCGATCGTCGGCCCATCCATACTGCGCGAAGAAGTGAATGTGGCCCCGTGGGAGGTCTGGGCGACGGACGGAGTGCTCCCAGGTGGCAAACAGCCCCTCCGTTCCGTGGTCTGTGCCTCCGTCAAAGCGCTCGAACTGCCCCGTGTGCCGGAACGCCCCAAGCGTCACGCGTGTCTTCTCCGTTTGGCCGCGATCGGCAATGATCTCCCACTGGAGAAGGTGCAGCAGGTCGTCGGAGCGGTCGCTGGAGAGGAACGTCGATGGGCCCAGTCTTCCGGTGCGGACGCCGTCGACAGCGAGCGAGCCATCGTAGAGGCCGTATCCGAGAGTGGCGGTGGTTCCCTCCCAAGGAGAGAGCGTGTCGATGAAGAGGTTGACCGAAGTCGCCGCGTCGGGGTAGCTCGGGAACCCGACGATGGACGGGCTAAAACCGGCGGAGCTATGGGAGAAGTCGCCCGCAACCTCCACGTACGCGAACTCCGAGTTGGCGTCCACCTTGCCGACCTTTAGACGCGCGCCGCTGGCGGCGAAATCCTGTTCGTACCAGAGCTCCATCACGTCATCGCGGTTCTCATCACTCTCCAGGTTGGAGTAAATCTGGAAGTCGCCGGAGTCGAGGCTGCCGCCGTCTTCGGCGCCCATTGACTGAGCGACGACGGCCAGCTTTCCCGCGTGCGATTCAGCAAAGAGTCGGCCGAGGTCCAGTTCGCCGTCGAACGTGGTGAGCACGCGGCCGGATGATCGCTGCTGAATTCCGCCCAGGGGAATCGTGTTCCACTCGGCGATGACGGAGAGGCCCAGCTCGAACCAGTCGGGTGCTCCGTCCCGTGGGGTCACACGCGGTCGCCGGAGCCTTTGAAACTCCATCGCCCAGAGGGAAACCGCCTGGGGACCCTCCACCGGGAGCGCCGGGCCGCCTGTCTGGGTCGCCGCCGAGGGCGGCGCCAGGAGGAGGATGGGAAGCAGACGGAGGAGACGCGCCAGTGCCGCGCCAATGTTGACAGACAAGCGAGCGATCAGGCGTACACGCCGCGCGAGGACTCAGCCTCGGCAACCCGGCGGACGGCCAGGATGTGCGTCGCGGAGCGAAGGGAGCAATCGTACTCCTCCTGGGTCGCACGGGTGGCGTCCCAGGCTTCGCGCATGTAGCGCCGAAGGCGGCTCGCGACGACGTCTTCGATCCACGCGTAGCCCGTTCGGTTCTGGATCCACTCGAAGTACGACACGACCACGCCGCCGCCGTTCGCGAGAATGTCCGGAACCACGGGGATGCTGCGACGGTTGAGGATGGCGTCGGCGCGCGGGCTCACCGGGCCGTGTGCGCCCTCGACGATCAGCCTGGCCTGGATAGACTCGGCGTTCCTTGAATGGATGGCCATGGGGATGGCGCAGGGCGCGAGCACGTCGCAGGGAAGCTTGAGGAAATCCTCATCAGGAACGACCACCGTGCCGTCGCCGATATCCTGCGGAAGATGCCCGTTCTCGTCCCTCGACTTCAGGAGTGCCGGGATGTCGAGACCGTGGGGGTTATGCAGCGCCGTCTTGACGTCTGAGAGGCCGACCACTCGGTGGCCCTCGCCGTGCAGGATGCGCGCGAGGTTGCCACCTACGACGCCTGCGCCCTGGATCACGATGGAGAGACCGCCCTTGGGGCCAAGTCCGAAGTGCGAAGCGGCCAGGCGCAGGATCACGCGCAGGCCTTGGGCGACCGCGTCTTCTTGGCACGCGCTCCCGCCCATCTCGCGCGGCTTGCCGGTCACGGCTGAGTTCGCTGCGCCGTCGGTGTGCCCCGCCATCGTGTCGAGGGCCCACGCCATGAGGTCGGCGTCGTCCGCGAATTCGGGCGCGAGCACATCGCGGTCGGGGCCGATGTCGCCGAGCATGCTGGCTGTCCAGCGTCGAACGACGCGCTCGAGCTCGCTGGCCGAGAGCTTCTGGCGATCCACCACGACGCCGCCGGCGGCGCCGCCGAAGGGAATACCCAGCAGAGCGCACTTCCACGTCATCCAGGCTGCGAGCGCGCGGAGCTCGTTGATCTTGAGATTCCCGTCGATTCGCAGCGGACCGAGGAAGGGTCCGAGCCCGGCGTTGTGCTGGATCCGATAGCCGTCCATGAGCTGGAGCGAACCATCGTCCATGATCACCGGAACGGTCACGGCGATTTCGCGGTCTGACTTGCGAAGCAGTCTGTACTGCTGATCGTCCAGCCCGATGCGGCGCGCAGCTTCGTCGAAGCTAGCCATCATCGTCTTGAACGGGGTCTCCTCGTCCAGAACCGGCGTGCTTCGCAAGCCGGTCTGGTGGAGACCCATGTGATGGAGCCCGCTGGGTTCCTTTTCTTTACCTGTGGCCATCAGGGTCTACTCCTTTCTCGCGTCCGAACCGGTGATTTGAGCCGGTGAATTAGGTCAGTGCTCAGGAGAAAACGCCACGTATCCGGTAAACCGAAGCAACGCGGCCAATGGAAAGGATGTATGCGCCGGTGCGCAGGTCGACCTTGTACTTCTCTGCGGTCGCGCGGACCTCTGCGAAGGACTGGATCATGATCTGCTCAAGGCGGCTGTTCACGATCTCTTCCGTCCAGAAGTAGCCCATGCGATCCTGGACCCACTCGAAGTACGAGACGGTCACGCCGCCCGCGTTCGCGAGAATGTCCGGGACGATGGTGACGCCGCGCTCGGCGAGCGTCTGGGAGGCGATCGCGGTGGTGGGGCCGTTGGCGCCCTCCACGATCAGCTTGGCCTTGATACGGTCGGCGTTGGCCGAGGTGATCTGGTTCTCGGTAGCGGCAGGCACAAGCGCGTCGCAGTCGATCTCGAGCTGGGCCTTGCCGTCCGTGGCGTAGTCGGCCTCGGCGTAGCCCTCAAGCGTCCGGTTGGCGTTGAGGTGGGCGAGTACTGCAGGCATGTCGAGCCCGCGGTCGTTGACCAGGTACCCGTACATATCGCTGATCGACGTGATCTTGTAGCCCTCGCGGTGCAGGAGCATCGCGCCGAGTCCACCGACGTTGCCTGAGCCCTGGACGACGACTCGCGTGTCCTCGGGGCGCTTGCCCATCATCTTTAGCGCTTCATTCGCGCTGATCATCACGCCGCGGCCGGTCGCCTCGCGGCGGCCACGGGAACCACCGATGCTGAGCGGCTTACCGGTGACGACGGCGGTGGTCGTCTTGCGCTGGTGCATGGAGTACGTGTCCATGATCCAGGCCATCGTCTGGTCGTTCGTGTTCATGTCCGGTGCGGGCACGTCACGATCTGGGCCAATGATGTCGAGGATACCCTCCGTGTACCGACGCGTGAGGCGCTCGAGTTCGCCGTTGGACATGCTGCGGGGGTCGCAGATGACTCCGCCCTTGCCACCGCCAAATGGAACGTTCACCACCGAACACTTCCAGGTCATCCACGCTGCCAGCGCGCGTACCTCGTCGATATTCACCTCTGGGCTGAAGCGGATACCGCCCTTGCTCGGACCGCGCAGCGTGTTGTGCTGAACCCGGTAGCCCGTGAAGACCCGCACCGTGCCATCGTCCATGAGGACCGGCACGTTGACGGTTAGCTCCCGGTCCGGCATCGAGAGGACGTCGCGGACGCCGCCCTCGAGGCCGAGGTGATCTGCGGCGGTGTCGAAGCCGTCCTTCATTGACAGGAACGGATTGAACTCGTCGTTCTGGGGGTCGTGTGACGCGACGGCGGAGCCAGTGGCCATGAAGCGGGCAGGCCGAGGGAGTTCCGGGATGGGAACGACTCGGGCCTGGTCTTGGGGCTAGTGGAGAAGTGAGAGGAGCTTTGGGGCCCGACCATTCGAGCTACCGGAGGGGAGCGGTGGAACCCCCATCCCTGGAAATCGTCAGCGATCCCTCATAGCGTCACTGGGCGCGCTTCAGCTCGCGGACCCAGATGTTGCGAAAGGAGACCGGATTTCCGTGATCTTGGAGCGCAATCGGCCCTTTTTCGCCGTGTTCCGAGTAGCCGGCAACATTGCGATAGACGGTCGCGCCGAGCAGCGTTCTTGCGTGGTGGAGCGCGACTCCGTTGTGGAGAACAGTGACAACCGCAGGCTCCGAAACGTCGCCGCCCTCTGAGAATCGCGGCGCCCTGAACAGAATGTCATAGCTCTGCCACTCGCCCGCCGCCAGGCATGCGTTCGCCATGGGCGGTTCCTGGCCGTAGAGCGCCCCGGTCATGCCGTCCGGGTAGGTCTGGTTGCCGAAGCAGTCGAGCACCTGGACCTCGTAACGGCCGAAAAAGAAGACGCCGGAGTTGTTCCGGCCCTGGCCGCGCTGGTTCTGGCCCTCTTTCTGCACGGGAGAGCGCCACTCGACGTGGAGCTGGCAGTCCCCGAACTCCTCCTTCGACTGGACTTGGCCCTTGCCGTTCACCGTCATGGCTCCGTCCTCGAGGGTCCAGGGCCCGCCCGTCCAGGCGTCCAGGCTGGTTCCGTCGAAAAGGACGGTGGCGTCGCTCGGTGCGGCGCCGGAGGTCTGGCCGGGCACGACCACCGGGGGCTGGGGCCTGAGCCCGTCGTGGACGTGCCAGCTGGTGCCGGGGATGATCGGCGTGTCCTGGAATCCGAGCTTGTCGTCGTCGAGGGCGACCGCGAGGAGCGTGGCGCTAGAGGCGAAGAGGGCGGTGAGGAGGATCTTGTGGTCGAGCATGGTAGGGCTGATAGGGGGGCGGGGGCGCCACAGAGTCAGGGGCGTCGGGGTTCCAGCGTAGCGGCTAGCCGTTACCCTGTTCGCTATGACACCTGAACCCACCGTTCTCGAACAGTTCCCGAGCGATGTCCCCGATCAGCCCGAGCTCGTCACGATGCGCCGCGAGGGAGACCTCGTCTGGCTGACGATCGATCGCCCGGCTGTGATGAATTGCCTCTCGTTCCCGACGCTCCGGCGCTTCCGGATGCTCCTTGAGGAGCTCCGCGGCGACCTCTCCATCCGCTGCATCCTGATCACGGGGGCGGGCGACCGAGCGTTCTGCGCGGGCGCCGACCTCAAAGAGCGCAAGACGATGCCCGCCGAGCGCGTGCCGGACTTTGTGCGCAACATCCGCGGCGTCATGGACGACGTGGCGAAGATGCCCCAGCCGACGATCGCGGTGGTCCAGGGCTTTGCCTTCGGGGGCGGGACTGAGCTGATGCTCGCCTGCGATCTGCGGATCGCAGCGTCCGAGGCGAGCTTCGGCCTCACGGAGACTACCTTGGCCATCATCCCGGGCGCCGGGGGCACCCAGCGCCTGCCGCGCCTCATTGGTGCCAGCCGTGCCAAGGACCTCATCCTGACGGGCCGCAAGATCAATGCCGAAGAGGCGGAGCGAATCGGGCTCTTGAACCGGGTCGCGCCGCGCGCGAGCCTGACGGCGGCTGCCACCGAGCTGGCCCAGATCATCGCCTCGAACGGCCCCGTGGCGGTGCGCGCCGCCAAGGACGCGATCGATCGAGGGACCGAGGCGCCGATCACCGAGGGGCTCGAGATCGAGGCCACCTGCTACCAGCGCGTACTTCCGACCCAGGATCGCCTGGAGGCGCTTGCCGCATTCGCTGAGAAGCGCAAGCCGATCTACCAGGGGAGCTAGGGGACCTATGGCTGACGAGAATTCCAACGAAGAACTCGCGGCGCTCGCTGAGCGGCTGGTCGAGCTGCGCGAGGAGAAGCGGTACGTCGAGGGCGAGATCGAATCGGTCTCGGAGAAGATCGCGGCTGCCCTTGGCGCGGGCGCGAAGGAAATGCTTGGCGACGTCGAGATCCGGGTCGCCAAGCCGAAGCCGGGCCTTCGGATCATCTCCGAGTCGGACGTGCCAGCGGCGTTCCTGACGGCGAAGCCCGACCGAAAGCTCCTGATGGCGCACATCGAGAGCACAGGAGAGGTACCGACCGGCGTCGAGGTGACGGAAGGGCGCTCTACCGTCTTCGCCAAGCTGAAGCACCATTCGAGCGACAATTGACCGCGGATGGAGCCTGCGCCATCCAGGGCTCCGCGCGGCCCGCGCGCTCCATCCTCGTCAGAGGAGTGGTTCAGAAGCACTGTGCGCTGTCTCAGCGATCGCACGGTTCGGCATTCAGTGTCTTGGTAGCAGTCTCGACCGCTGCCGACCTGGTCGGTACCGACTTCCCAGTACCGACCCGCTGCCGTCGGCGCGCCAGCGCTCGACGCGTGGGCAGTGCCGTGAAGCGGGAACGACGGGTGCCTCGGAGGATCGGTGGCTGCGGCAGGCCGGGGCTACCGGTAGGTAGGGCCTTGCGTCTTCAGCCCTGCTAACCGCTCCGCCGGGCCGCTACAGATGCGTGCAGTACCGAAGGTTGAGCCCACGCGTCGAGTGCTCCTCGCCCGCATGGGCGAGTCATCGGTCATCGGTGATGTCGCCGAGTCCAAAGCCGTCCCGCGCGTCCGCAGGACACCTGCGCGGCGAGTGCCAGATGCATAATCGCGCCAACGCAGCACAGCGCTATCTGCAAGTTGAAGCGTGAGTCGGGTTTCTGGTCGATCTAACGCCTCGCTACTTGCCAGGCTTGAATGGCTCGAAGCTTTCGCCGTTGAATCGGTAGACGCCGTGTTCGATTGTGCTGGCCCAGATGTTGTCCCGTTGGTCGCAGATGATCTTGCACGTGTAGGCGTCGTCCGCGAGCGGGTAGTGGGTAACGACTCTTCCGTCGTACTTTAGAACGCTACCGCTTCCTGATGCCACCCATAGCACGCCGGCTTTGTCTTCGGTGATGGATGGGTAGTACGTGAAGTTCTTGTCCGTGTCCGATTGGGCGTTGGGCAGGCCTTCCTTCTTTTTGTATTCGAGGAGGCTGTAGCCGTCTCGTTGGATCGGTTCGGGGAAGACTTCGAAGCGTTGGCGAGTGTTGGTGATCCAGAAATCTCCCTTGCGGTCCTCAAAGATGGAGCGGATGCCAAAGCTGCCGCCGCTGGCCGTCGTGGTGAGGCGCTCTGCAAACATCCAACTCAGGGTCTTTCCGTCATAGCGGCAAAGACCGGCGCTGGCGGTGCCGATCCATATGTGGCCGCGGCGGTCCTTGTAGATGCGGTATACGTCGGCAGGATCGACGGCGACCGTTGGATACTTGGCGTTGTACGCGTCTTCGACCGGGCTCTTGGATAGTTTGAGGTGGTAGAGGTTCTCTCCATCAAAGCGGCAAGGGCCGTAGTCGCTCGGGCTGAAGACGATCCACACATCGTCTGGGTTGAGCTCCCACTTGTCGTCAGCCGGGTTCGTCTCGACGAGTTCTAGAGTGGTGAACTTCTGGCCGTCGAACAGGCTCACCCCGCCGTACGTGGCAAAGAACAAGTTTCCTTTGGAGTCTTCTTGGATGTCGTGAACTTGGTGCCCGCTGAGTCCGTCGGCCTCGGTGTATTGGATCAGCTTCTTGCCGTCGTAGCGGTAGACGCCATTCCCATTGCTTCCGAACCAGTAGTCGCCGCCCCGAGCTTGGTAGATTTCCCAGATCCGCGGGTCAATCTCTTCGACGACTTTCCCGAGTGGAGCCACGGCTGGTTGCGAAGTCGGTGGGCTTGCTTCTGGGGCCGGGTCTTGGACCGAGGGGCAGGCGGAGAATGCCGCGGCCAAGGATAGGATGAGGGAGTCGTGGATTCGCATGGCTCACGGGTGATGGTCGAGGGCAGTACGTGAGTATCTACCACTTGCTGGCGTGCTACGCGGATTCAGCTATCCGCGATCAGCTACGGTTCGGTATCGCAGTTCGGCATAGCCCTACTATCTCTGCTTGCCAGATCTGCCCGGAGCTACTTTGGGTTCGGCGTCTCCAGCCAGCTCGATGGCGCTCTCTTGGCACGGGAGGATGCTGACGGTCCGGTGGCGGTAGGGCTCACCGGGGGATCCGAAGGGGTCTTCGCGAAATAGCGCAACGATGTAGCGCCCGATGGGAAGGCGCTCGAAGCGTAGATCTTCGAGGCCGTCGAGGATCTCGGAGCGCCCGTGGAAGACGGCGTCCCTGTAGCTTTCTCGATCGAGGTTACGAATGACGAGGTGCGCCTGCAGGTCGCTCTGCGCTAGACCCGTGAGCTGGACCAAGCAGTCGCCGAAGAACACCGGATCGATTCTCACAAGACCCGAGGGTGGGGTCGAGAAGCGGAGCCCCTGCCGGAGTGCGAGATAGGGGTGCTCGATTCGAACCTGCGCAAGCCCGTCCGTCTCCGATTGGGTGCAGCCAACCTCTCCGTCGAGGAAGGCCTTGCTCCAGATCTTGGCGCCGCTTGGGTCGAGGCCGTGGAGGATCGGAGCGGAGCAGACACTGCTGGTCCTGCCAAGGGCCAGCTGGAAGACCACGGCTGCTGCCTTGGGAGCCGCCTTGGTCGCCTCCGCCTCAGCCGTCGGTCTTGCCTCCTCATGGTCGGAAGGCCCGGCAGCATGAGATCTCGCAGGGTCCTCCTCCAAGGCTTGAAGTCTGGGCGTCGAATGACCACGGCAAGAGATCGCGCTCAGGGCAAGGGCAAGGAAGAGGGCCGGCTTGGACATCAGTTTCTGGAGCATGGGGCCACCGGACAATTCTGCCTCGTGGGTGGTGGACAGGAAGGTCCAGGTTGGGCGGCTGCGATTCTGTGACTTGAGGAGGACACGGCAGGCTCCCAGGGACGGCGACAGGAATTCCTCCAGCGGCCTCGGGCCCTACGGATCGAACGACCAAAAGGGCAGTTGTCTGCCCGGCGGTTCAGTACCGCCAGGTCTTCCGGTGCGCCGCCGCGGCTACTTCAGGTCGAGTCGCTCGATCCAGACGTTGCGGAAACGGACCTCGTTCTGATGGCCCTGCAGCTTGATCGGTCGTGGCTCCGGGCCTTCCGGCTGGCCCGCGCCCGTCTTTCGCTCGATGGCGACGTCCTCGTGGATGGGGACGCCGTTCTGGAGAACGGTGAGCCTCGCGTCTTCGACCTTCTCTCCGGCTTGGAAGCGTGCCGCGCGGAATACGATATCGAAGGTCTGCCATTCACCCGCTGGCTTGTTCGCCAGTCGATCAGGCTTCTTCAGACGGTAGAGGCTGCCGCAGTCGGACGCCTTGTAGTTCTTCTCTTCGATCCCGAACGAGTTGAGGATCTGGAGCTCGTAGCGCTGCTGAATGTAGACGCCCGAGTTACCGTTCGCCTCGCGCTCCTTGCCCTTGGCGTCGTTGACGTTGAACTCAAGGTGCATGCGGAAGTCCTGGTAGGACTCCGGCGTGACCACGCTGTCCCAGCCGGGTGAGGCGGTGAGAACACCTTCCTGGAAGCGCCAGCCCTGCGAACCATCGGACTCCGGGACCATGACGTGGCTCGTGGTGCCGACGAGTTGGACGGCGCTCTCGGAACGGGGTGGCATCAGGGCTCGCCACTCGGGGATGCCTCCGGCCGCGAGCTGCTCTTCATAGGCGACGTGGAAGGGCCGCGTCTTCGACATCGGCGCATCTTCATTCACCATCATGGGGACCGTCTTGGTCCACCATTCGTCGTAGGCGGCGCGCATCGCAGCGACCACGTCAGGGTGCTGGTCGAAGACGTTGGTCTCCTGGCCGGAGTCCGCGAGCATGTCGTACAGGGCCTTGTCGTTCACCAAGCGGAAGCGCGCCGATCGAACGGCGCTGCCCTTGAACTTGAACCCGTTCGGATCCTCGCCGGTGGGCCAACGGCCCTTGTGACTGAAGAGGTAGCGATCCGGCCACGCGCCGGCGTTCGCTCCCTCCAGTAAGGGCAGCAGGCTGCGCCCTTCCACCTGAGACGTCGGATAGGTCGCGCTCTTCGGGTCGATGCCCGCGATCTCGGCGAGCGTCGGCAGCAGGTCGATGTGCGCCGCCACTGCGTCGATCGCTCGACCCGCTCCGAAGTGGCCGTCCCAGCGGACGAAGAAGGGGACACGCACGCCGCCCTCGTCCACGGAGCCCTTGAGTCCCCGCATCCCGGCGTTGTACATCGCAAGG
>JBLIHL010000106.1:0-13402 GCA_047635895.1 Paracoccaceae bacterium
GGAGCCGCCCCCAACGCGGGGGCTGCCTACGTCTTCCGTCGCTTCGGCTTCGCCGCGCCCTTCGTGCTGACACAGAAGCTGGTCGCGCCCAATGGCGGCGTCAGCGATTGCTTTGGAGCCTCGGTGGCCGTTCTCGGTAACAAGATAGCCATCGGCGCCCCACGGGCGGATGAGACGGCCTTCGACGCTGGAACGGTCTACTCGTACACCTTCGATTTCGCCACGGGCATCACCACGCTGGATGGAGTCATCCAGGATCCGTCGGGCCGCGCTGGGGATGGCTTCGGGGAAGCACTCGCGGTGTCGCCCGGGACCCTCGCCATCGGTGCCGGTCGCCTTGACGCCCCCTCGGGCGTGCAGAACACGGGTGGCGTGCTCATCTACGAGGCGCAGGGCCCGAGTCATCAATTGGCTTGGGTCAAGGTCCAGACGCTGTTCCCTGGTACGCCGTCTGCTTTCGCAGGCTTTGGGAGTGTCCTCGCCATGGAGCCGCCCAGGCCTGGCGCGGCAGGGACGCTCGTGGTCGGCGCACCTGAGGCGCAGAGTCCCCAGAACGCTATCAGCAAGGGCTCCGTCAGCGTGTTCACGTCGGCGCTTCCAGTGCAGTGGAGTGAGGTCTTTTGCTATGGACTCCAGGAGTCGGGCAGCGGAAATAGGCTGGGGGCTAGCGTGGCCGTTGAGGGCGACGCGGTCCTCGTGGGAGCACCCGGCAGAACACCGGCTGGGACCACGCTCGACAACGTTGGGTCCGTGGACCTTCTGCGAAGGAGTGCCGGGTCGGCCTGGGCCGTCGAGCGAACCATAGATCTGCCGGGGGCCAACGAGAGCTGGTTCGTGGGGAGCGCCGTCGCCATGGGGGCAGGTCTTCCGATCATCGGCGCGCGGGGTGCCTGGTCCGTGGCTGGCGTTGAGGGTCGCGGCGCGGCCTGGTCCGTGTGTCATACGTGGGCGCCGCTGGGGGACCTGCTCTGCGCGCCCGCCGTGCCGAATTCAACCGGCACTCCCGCCTCGCTAGTGGCGCACGGCAGTGAGGTCGCGACGGCACGCAACGTGATCCTGGAGGCGGGTTTCCTGCCGCGGTTCAGCTTCGCCTACGCGCTCGCGTCGAAGGACTCGGGCTTCTCGGCTCTACCTGGTGGAAGCCAGGGAAACATCTGCCTCACAGGAGCGGTGGGGCGCATCGTTCAGGAGTTCCGTCAGGCTGGCACGGATGGCCGCATCTCGATCGCGCTCGACACCACCACGATGCCCCAGCCGAACGGCGCAGAGTCGATCGCGGCGGGGGAGACCTGGTGGTTCCAGGTGTGGTATCGGGACGCCAACCCCGGAGTGACGTCCAATTTCACGGACGCGGTCGGCATCACGTTTCACTGAGTCGGAGGCTATGCGCGGAAAGCTGCGCTCGGACGAGGGAAGCTGGCGGCGTCAGCCGCTACTTGTTGATCTCGACCGAGGTTCCCCCCGGCCCGCCACCGCCGGGGCGACCGCCGGCGTCACCCTTTCCGCCGCCGCCCGTCTGGGTGGTTCCGTTTCGGATCTCGGATCCGTCCGTGAGACCTCCGCCGCCTGGGCCCAGTGCTGTCGGGTCGTTGGGGTCGGTGGTGCCGGCACCTGCGGCAGGTGCTGGTGGGATTCCCATGCGGGGGATCGAACCCGTCTCGACGCGCAGGACCGTCGGGAAGCGGAAGTTGCGAACGTAGGTGATCGTGCGCTTGTCGGCCCCGCTGAAGTCCATGGACTCTCGATCGATGCGCGGCTTGAGCTCGATCGTCAGCGAAATACGAATCCAGGCGGGGAGTCCGCCAATCCCCTCGCCCTCGTTGCCCGCGTTGGATGTGCCTGCCACGACGGTGCTGGGCGGCAACCCTGGAAGCGGGGCGAGGCTTTCGGCGGTCCACTCATCCTCGGGATCGGCGTCCGGTCCGTCCTCGTGGAAGACCTCGATGTTGAGGCCCTTGACCTGGTCGGAGAGGAAGGTGTACTCGCCGCCCTGCATGGGCTCGTCGTCGACGCCAAAATCCTCGCGTCGGTAGACCTCAAGGAACTCTTCGTTCTCCGGGTTGGGGCGGAGGACGTAGCCCACCTCGTTAAGGTCGGCGCGCAATGGGTCATCGTTATCGTCCGTTTGGACAACGAGCGAGTCCGTGGTCGTGACGAAGTCGATTCTGTCGGCATCCTGGCCGTTGACGGTCCGGTCGGTGATGCGAAGCCAGTCTGTGCGGGGGCGACCGGTAGAGATGAGGCCCTGCAGGTCGCGGGTCATCATCTCGAGCACCGCTGGCCCAGCGAGCTGGGTCTCCTGGAAGTTGTGGATGGTGTCGCGGGTTCGGCGCGCAGCCTGCATCAGCTTGGAGATGCTGACCATCATCATCCCCATGATCATGGCCACGAGCATGACCTCAATGAGCGTGAAACCGGCCCGTGCCGGCTCTTGCGTGGTGGGTCGTGAGATCACTCGTTTTACGTTCATGGCATTCATGGTTCCCTACCTTCCCGGTGCTGCGGTTTCGCCAGGGGCTGCGGCCGCAGTGGCTTCGTTTCCAGGCGCTGCCTCTCCGGTTTCGCTGCCGAAATCTTCATCCTCTTCGCTGGGGCCGTAGATGTCTTCCCACGGTACCCACGACTCGAGGATCATCTCGTTGGGGAAGTTCCTCACCTTCGCGAACGTGATGCGGACGCGGACTTTCTCGAAGGGCTCGACTGGCTCTTCACCGTCCTCAAGCTCGTTTTCTTCCGTTTCGGAGCGGTTGTCCTCTTCCCAGTTGCGGCGCGCCGCAAAGTTGTCGAACGGGCGGTCCTGGTCGTCGGACTGCTGCTCGTCAAACACGTCTTCGCCTAGCGCGAGTTCCCAGAAGAAGTTCTCCTCGTCCTGCTCGGCAAAGTCGCCGGTCATGCCCGATTCGAGGTCCTCTCGCCACAGGCCAACGGAGACTTCCCCAAGAAGGCCCACGCCGAGTTCGTAGGCGATCTTCTTCTGCCGGGTGTGGAACGCGGTCAGCTTCGCGCCCTCCATACCCTGCAGGATCGTCACCAGCACCAGGGCGACGATCGCGAGTGTGATGGCCGCCTCGACGAGTGTGAAACCACCTGAAGTAGTGCCTCTCGGGGTCCGTACTTGCATCGGAGGCCGTTTCATTCGAAGTCTCGATCGTCAGGAGCTTCGCGGATGAACTCACCGCGGTGGAACTTGAACGTTCCAGTCAGTGCCATGACCTCGATCGTGTAGTAGTTGTCGTAGGCGGGCTGGGTTAGAACCACCTGGTGATCCGAAGCCGCGCCGCGTGGATCGAAGCGAACGGTCACATGGCCGTCCGTGTAGGCATCGCCTGTGACCGCGACGCTCGAGAACTGCACGCCTGGCGGCAGCAGCTGCCACTCCATATTGAAGCGTTCGTCGTCGGTCATGTCCTCTTCCATGAAGCGCCGGCCCTCCTTGTTGAAGGGCGTGACCTGGCGGTAGCGCGCCTCCTCGAGGTCGTACTCGACGAAGAACTCGAGGCTGCGGCTAACGGCCTCCGACCGCGTATTGCTGAGGAGCGCCGTTAGATTGCGAACGGCGGTGTTCAGGCGCTCCTTCGGCAGGACGGAATCGAGGCTTCCGCTGACCACCGTCGCCATGAGCCCGATCACCGCGATGACGAGCAGCATCTCGGTCAGAGTGAACCCCTTGACCTTGCTGTGTTTGGCGGTTGGTTTCATGACTTGATGGGGGATCAGATCTCCCGGTCCTTGATCATCTGAGTGTTGAAGTCGAGGTCGTCACCTTCGCCGCCCTGGGCGCCGTCAGCGCCCAAGCAGCGGATGATCGGGGAGCCGTCCTCGTCGGTGTCGAGGATGTACTCGTTGCCCCACGGGTCCTTGGGGACGACCTTCGTGTCGAGATAGCTGCGGCCCTTCTCGTCCTCTTGGACGAGCAGCTCCAGGGAGTCCGGAATCTCGCCGTTGTTGAGGCGGTACATGTTGACCTCGTCCAGGATGACCAGCATGTCGGACTTGGCGGCGCCCACCTGGGCGCTACCGAGCTTGTCGAACAGCTTGGGCGCAACGACGGTCGCAAGAAGGCCGATGATGACGATGACCACCATCAGCTCGGCAAGGGAGAAGCCACCCTGGGCGCGGTTGGCGCTCACGGTACGGGCACGTCGGTTTCGATTAAGTTTCATGGCTTGGATAGGAACGCCCGGGCGGGCGCCATATTTCGTTAGATCTCGCCGATCTCCAGGATCGGGACGACGATGGCGAAGACGATGTAGCCTACGACGCTGGCGAGGACGATGATCATGATGGGCTCCAGGACGCTGGTAAAGCGTTCAGCGGCCACCTCGATCTCCTCATCATACGCAGTAGCGATGCGGTCGAGCATCTGCTCGAGCTCGCCGGATTGCTCGCCCACCGCCACCATATAACCCACGGTGGAGGGAAAGGCGCCGCTCTTCTTGAGGGGCGTGGCGATATCCGTGCCCTCCATGACCCGCTCGCGGACGTGGGCGGTGGCGTCCTTGATGACGCGGTTACCGACCACGTTCTCGGTGATCTCAAGGGACTGAATGACGGGGACACCGCTCTGGAGCAGAGTGGCCAGGGTGCGCGTGAAGCGGGCCACCGCGGCTCGGCGCAGCAGATCGCCGAGGACCGGCGTCTTGAGCATGAACTTGTCGATTCGGAGGCGCCCGTTGCCACCCTTCGCGTAGATCCGCTCGAAGGCAAACGACATGATCGCAATGCCCAGGAAGATGGCCCACCACCACTGCTTGAGGAAGTCACTCGCACCCACCAGCACCTTCGTGGCGGGGGGGAGCTCCTTGTTCTGGTCGATGAGCATCTTGGTGATCTCAGGGACCACCTTCGCCATCAGGATCGTGACCACGATCATGCCGACCGTGACCATCATCAGTGGATAAGTGAGCGCGCCGACGATCTTGCGTCGAAGGGCTCGCTGGCCCTGGAGGTAGTCGGCAAGGCGGGTGAGGACGCTGTCGAGGTTACCGGCAGCCTGGCCCGCGCGGACCATGTTCACGTACAGGGGCGAGAACCATCCGGGGTGCTTGCCCAGTGCGTCCGCCAGGTTGGCACCCTGCTGGATGTCCTCGCGGATCTCCCGGCAAAGCGTCTCAACGCGGCGTTGTTCCGCCTGGTCGACCAGGGCGGAAAGCGCCTCGTTCAGGGCGATACCTGAACCGAGGAGCGTGGCGAGCTGGCGCGTGATGCCAGAGACGATGTCGATCTCGCGCGAACCAGGGCCCTGGGAGGTCGCGCGCGCAGCCTTGAGCTTGGCGACCGTGCTCGTGCGGTCCTTGGCGGAGCTGACGCCCTTGCCCTTGGACTTGAGGCGGCGACCACCCCGTGTTTCGTTGAGCTCCGACACGAGGAGGCTCTGCCTACGCAGCTTGGTCCGCGCATCCTTCTCGGTGTCGGCATCGACGATGCCCGACTTGGTGCCGCCGCCGGGGGCGAAGGCCTTGTACTGATAGATCGGCATATCAGATGTCGAGCTGGGTCACTCGGAGTACTTCGTCCGGGGTGGTCTGGCCCAGCTTCACTTTCTCGCGGCCGTCCGACCGGAGAGTCTGGTAGCCCCGGGCCGATTGCTCGCGCTTGATCTCCGTGGCCGAAGCGCCGTCCATGACGAGCGTCCGAATCTTCTCGGTGATGGGGAGGAACTCGTAGATAGCCGTCCGGCCGGCGTAGCCGGAGTGGAAGCACTCATCGCAGCCCGGGCCGTAGGCGATTTCGCCGCCCAGCTCCTCTTTGGTCATGCCAACCTTCTTGAGCTTGGCCTCCCACTCGTCGGTGATGGGACCCACCACCTTGCAGTGGGCGCAAACGGTTCGGACGAGTCGTTGGGCGATGATAAGGACGATAGACGAGGCCACGAGATACGGCTCGACGCCCTGGTCCACCATCCGCGTGATGGTGCTGGCCGCGTCGTTGGTGTGCACAGTGGAGAACACGAGGTGACCGGTGAGCGCCGCCCGGATGGCGACCTCGGCCGTCTCGAGGTCACGAATCTCGCCGACCATCATCACGTCCGGGTCCTGACGCAGGAAGGAGCGCAGCCCGGAGGCGAACGTCAGTCCCTTCTTTGCGTTGACCTGGACCTGGCTGATGCCGCCGATGGCGTACTCGACCGGATCCTCGATGGTGAGGATGTTCTTCTTGGTCGTGTCGATCTCGGCCATCGCCGCGTACAGCGTCGTCGTCTTGCCGGAACCTGTCGGCCCGGTGACGAGGATGATTCCGTGGTTGTAGTCGAGGTACTCTTTGATCAGCGCGAGATTCTCATTCTCGAGCCCAATCTCGTGCAACCGGTACAGCTTCGCGGTCTTGTCCAGCATCCGCATGACGATCCGCTCGCCGGTACTGGTGGGGATGGAGCTGATACGAACGTCGACCTCGCCGTCACCAAGACGAATCGTGGCGCGACCGTCCTGCGGGAGGCGGCGCTCCGCGATGTCCATCTTGCCCATGACCTTCACGCGACTGATGATCGCATCCTGGACTCGCTTCGGAATCGAGTCCATGTCATACAGCAGACCGTCGATCCGGAAGCGCACTTGCATCCGGTCGGGGTAGGGCTGGAAGTGAATATCCGACGCTCGCAGCTTGAGCGCCTGGAACATGATCGTGTTCACCAGCTTGATGATCGGCGCCTTGTTCGAGACGTCGAGCACGTCCTCGGAGTCGTCGATCTCAGCAGCGAGTGAGCCAATGTCGCCATCCTCTGCGACGGCGTCCAGGGCCTCGTCCACGCCGTCGGCCTTGTGCCTGTAGGCACGGGCGATCAGCGTGGTGATCTCGGGCTTGGGCGCTAGAACCGCGTCTACCTCGACGCCCAGGAGCGCCGAGAGGTCGTCCATCGGGTGCGGGTCGAGCGGCGAGCAGGTCGCCACGCGGAGAACGTCATCCGACATCTCCAGCGCCACCAGGTTGTAGTTTCGCGCGAACTGCACGGGCACGCTGTCCACAAAGGACATCGGCACTTTGGTCCCGTCCAGGCTCTTGCGGAACTCGTAGCCGAGCGCCTTGGCGTAGATCTGGAGCAGGACGTTCTCCTCCATGTATCCCTTCGTCAAGATCACCTTGTCGAGGGAGTCGCCGCCCGTAGCCGCTGCGCCGCGGCATTCTTCGAGTCGATCGCGAGTAAGGCCCGCGTCGAGCAGCATGTCACCAATACTGACCATAGTGGAGTGCCCCCTGGAGGGCCGAGATGTGGGGGGGGGCGTGTGGAGGGCGTGGGGCGTTAGGGAGGAGACCCCTTTGGAAGAGGTCTCCTTTCGAATCCAGGCTCGTGTCAGCTCTATTCGTTCTTCGAATCTTCCAGCATGGAAGCAGCTTCGAATGGGGAGATCCCGACGTCTTCGCCGTTGGTCTCGCCGCGAGAGGGAGCGGAGTAGAGCGGAAGGTCGAAGCCCTCGAGGCTGACGTCGGATCCAGAGCCGTCCACGGCGCCGAACTCTCCGTCGATCTTGCGGATACGGTCGAGCCCAATATGCTCGGTCGCTTCCAGCTTCTTGCGGAACGAGAACTCGGCGAGGTCGGCGAACTCCGTGTCCTTCATGATGTGGGGCGTCACGAAGAAGTAGAGGACGGTACGGTCGCGGTTCGACGTCTCACGGCTGAACAGTCGCCCGATGATCGGGATGTCGCCGAGGAAGGGAACCTGGGTTCTCGTGTCGCTTTCGTTGTCGACCACGATACCGCCGATCACCATGGTCGCGCCGTCGGGGACGTTGACCTGGGTCTCAATGGTACGCGTGACGCGGGGCGGCGGGATGGCTCCTTGGACAGCTCCGATGAAGGTCGAGACCTGCAGGGAAATGTCGAGGCGGAGGTAGCGAGACGCGCTGATCGAAGGCGAGATCTCCATCGTGATACCAGCTTCCTCGTATCCGTTGAAGTTCGTCTGCGTCTGGCCTGTCACGCCGCCGCCAAGGGTGACCTGGGTCGTCGGCTGCTCGTCGAGCGTCGACACCGTCGCAACGGAGTTGTTGTTGACGAGCACGCTCGGAATGTTGAGCACGTTCGAGTTCCGCTTCTCCTCCACGAGGGAGAGCAGCATGGGAATCGAGAAGTCACCGCCGTCGATGATGCCGGCCGTGACGCCCTGGCTGAAGAGCGGAACGCGGACGTCCACGAGGCCGTCTCCGTCGGAGTCCTGGAGCTCTGACAGGCCAAAGCCCGTCACGCCGAAGCCGCCGGAGTTATCAGCGTTCGGGATGTCGGCGAAACCAAGCTCGACGCCGATGTCGAGCAGGTCACGGCTGGTCAGCTCGATCAGCGCAGTCTCGATGAGCACTTGGTCCTGGCGACGGTCAAGGAGCTCAATCATGCCCTTGAGATCCTGGTAGCGCGTGCGGTTCGCTGCGATGAGCAGCGAGTTGGTCTCGACGTCAGCGACGACGACGAACTCGCGGGTGTTGCTGTTCGAACGTGCGTTGCCTCCTCCTCCTCGCTGGTTGTTGGCGGCGCCACCTGCCTGCTGGTCAAGCTGGACGGCTTCCTCAAGGAAGTCGTTCAGGGTCTCCGCAAGGTCGTCGGCGCTGACGTTCTCCAGGCCGACGATGTGGTAGCTACGCTCGCGTTCGACGATATCCACGTCGAGACGCGCGATGAGCTCCTTGATGCGTGGCATCTCCTCGGGGAGAGCCACCACGAGGAGCGAGTTGGTGCGCGCGTCAACGATGATCTTCGCCTCACCCTGGTTGCGGTTGATGGCTCCTTGAACCCCTTGCGCCTGCTGCTGCTTCGCCTGGGTAGCGGCCTCGAGGAGCTCCTCGACCATGGCCGCGACGTCGTCCGGCACGGCGTACTCGAGCTTGATCATCTCGAACTCGGGTGTCGGAGTCTCTGACTTCGAGGCCTCGTCGATGATCGAGAGCATGTTCGCGAGCGCCACCACGTTGCTGCCGAAGCCGACGAGCACCATGGAGTTGGAGTTGCCCGCGGGCAGCATCTGCTGGGTGTTCGCGTCCGTGATCATCGTCCGCATCGAGTTCGACACCTGGCGAACGTCGGTGTTGGGGAGCGTTACGACGGTCGTGATCAGCGTCGCGGGCTGGTCCTGGTAATCGGCCAGGTCGTCGGGTTCGACGTAGATCGCGCCCGAGCGCAGGTTGTTCCGCGCGGTCGTCGTGAGCGAATCGATCTTGATAACGGCGATGTCTTCCTGGCCCACCTCCGTGCAGACGAAGTCCGAGATGATCATCATCACCTGGAAGAAGGAGTAGAAGCGATCCTTGCTGATCGTCTTCTGCCCGAGGAGCCGGACCTTCTGCTGCTTGAGGAGGCCCTCGGTGTCCTGGTTCCAGGTGAACTGGAGGTCGGTGACCTCCTGGCAGGCCTGTGTGAACTGGTAGAGCGACATACTGTCCTCTTCCTCGCTCTGGGCGAAGTTGAGGACGTAGCTGCCTTCGATCTCGACGATCGGGACGGGTTCCGCGTCATCCTGGATGGACAGCGCGCTGGCGCTCCCGGTGGAAATCGCCGTGGAAATGAGGGCGAGCCCGACCGCGAGTGCAGTCGCACCCAGTCGTTGCGCCCATCCGCCGAATGGGGTGGTGCGCTCGAGCCCGGATGAGGCCGAACCTGCGAGGCTCGATCGAGTGCGGCAGTTTGCCTGGAGCATCATGTTTTCCTGTGCGGAACGCGCCTCAGACGCGCAGTGTCCGATCGTAAAATCGGCGTTGCCTTGGCCTGCTGCGTGGGTAATGAAGTCGTTCACGTGTCGGGGATGGGGGTGCGGAGCGAGTCGTGGCGGGGCCGTGTGCGGGGACCCCTCGGGGGAGGGGGTCATCCGGGCGGCAGCCGTAACTCTTTATCGGTAGACAGTTTCTGGACGACGGGACACGAGGATTGACCCGTCCTGTCGCATGTTAAGAGCCAGGAGCGGCTCCCTCTGGATAGAGGGGACGCCACTGCTCACGGGTATCTTCCCGATTGCGACCCTGAGATGCACGTTTCGATGTGGGTTGTCGCGGACCCAGTGGTTGCTGATTGCGTCCTGGCAGGTGCGTCGTCACCCTCATCGGCCCATGACGGAGCCATCCCAACACACCAGTTCGCATCGCCCCTGGCCCGCACGCGGCCTCTCCCTCGCCGGTCTGATTCTCTCGACGGCGGCGGTCATTCTCTCACGGCAGGTGGCCCCTTTGGATGCCTGGCAGCTGCCCGCCTCGGGGGCCGCTTCGATCCTCTTCCTCGGGCTTGCGGCCTGGGGCCTGGCGAGACTGCGACCCGTTACGGCAGGCGCTGGCCCGCGACCTTCCGAGTCCGGACCCGAGTCCGCGGAGGATGCTTCGTGAGCTGCACCTTGATGCTTACTGCCGTGAGCCCTTGGCCCGGATCCGCGCTGCAGTCCTTCGTGGAGCGAGTGGAGCCGCCGACGCGCTTCGTGCTTGAGGGCGTGGGGCCCGCCGCGCTCGCCGCGCTGATGGCGTGCTCGGTGGTGGCCGTGCTCGCCAGTCTCACGGGTCAAAGGCGAGGCCGAAGCGCACTCGCCCGCTTGTCGATGGGTCTGTTGGGCATCCTCGCCGTGCTGGCTTCGGCGGCCGTGATCGGAGCACGCGCCCTGGATACGGCGGCCGTGGGCCTCCTGGTTCTGGGCGTGACAGATCTCTTGGGATCCGTGCGGGGACGCCGGGCGATTCCCGCCTGGATCGTCGCCGTGGCGTCGCCTGCTGCGCTCTATTGGGCCGGCACTCGGCGTGTGGATGGCGGCGGTACCCTCGAGCTGGAATGGCTCGGTTCGCCCTTTAGTGGGGACCCGTCCGCTACGACTGCGTTCCTGGCCCTGGTCATTCCGCTCTTCCTGCCCGGAGCGCTCGGTGGCGTCTGGGCAGGGCTCTCCTGCGGCCCCCGCGCGGCCTCAGGCTCTCGCTTGGCCTATGGCCTGACGGCGGTCGTCCGCCCGCTTGCGTACGGAGTCCTCGCCGCCAAGACTCTCGCAGGGACGGATGAACTGCTCAGGATCGGCGTGGCCGTTGTCTGGGTGATGCCCTTGGTCGCCCTGTTCCAGCGCTGCGCGGCGCACCGGCTGAGTAGCCTCGCCTACGCGGCCTTTTGGGCAATACTCGCAGGGCAGGGAGCCGCGACAGAGCGCTCAGCAGACGCCTTCGCGATCGGCCTCCTGGGGTACGGTCTCCCCATTACGGGCTTGGCCCTCGTGTTGGCTCTGGTCAGGGGCGAGCAAGCGGCTCACCCCGGACTGGCCCCCGACGGTGTCGGCAGGCTATTCCCCCTCACGTTCTGGCTGAGCCTTCTCCTGGCGGCCGGCGCAGCTGGCTTCCCGCTGCTGGGTGCCTTTCACGGACGGGTTCAGAGCGTGGGCGCCCTGGAATGGAACGGCGAAGGTCCCACGGCGCTCTTTGTGGCGCTGTCCGCGGCGCCGCTGTTCGCCATGGTGGCGCTCCCGTGGATTCACAGCGTGTTTCTGACGCGCAATGTTCACGCAGGCGCGAGCGTGCCTCAGCGCCAAAGGGAGCCGCGTATCTTCCTCGTGGGAGTCGCACTGGCGGCGGCAGGCTGCCTGATCCTTGGGCTCCTGCCCGGGCTCTTTGGGTTCCTGCTGCCCTTTGGGGATCTCGCTCCACAGGGCGTTCCCTCGCCGCTTGGTCAGGCCCAGCTCCTCTTTGCAGCGGCCTGGGTCGCATCCTTTTCGAAGGGAAGAATGTATCCGTCGAAGCCCGCGCTATCCTCCACGCCATGAAACCGAGCGAGCTCCTTGGACCCGACGATTTACTGCTCGGATTCAACCCTGCGGACAAGTGGACCTGTATCCAGGACCTCGTCCAGCACCTCGTTCGCACCGGACGCCTGAGCGAGGAATTGGCGGAGGCAGTGGGTGAGGCGGTCCTCTCTCGCGAGCGCTCCATGTCGACCGGTATGGAGGAAGGGGTCGCTATTCCCCACGCCGCGCTGGACGATATCTCCGAGGTCATCGCCTGCCTCGGGGTGATCGAGGACGAAGAGGGGCTCGATTTCGAGTCGATCGACGGTCGTGCGACGCGGCTCGTAGTGCTGCTCGTAATCCCTAAGAGCCAGAAGTTGCTCCACATCCGTACTCTGGCAGACATAGCCCGCGTCCTCTCCAAGGACATGGTTCGCAAGCAGCTCCTGGCAGCCACAGACGCTGCGGGTGCCCATGCGATCCTGGTGGCCGGTGAAGCTTGACCTGGAAGGGCTTCCTCAATAAGCCGTCAGGTCCATCATGTGCCTGGAAATACGCAACGTCGTGGTACGAATAGCCGCCTGATGAAGTTCCCGAGCTTTCTGAATTCTGGTGCCCGTGGCGTCTCGCCGAGGGTTTCGCTGCTGGAGCCTCTGCTGGATCCCCTTTTGGGGACTCTTTTGGGCGCGGTAGTCATTGGAAGCCTGGCGTCATGTGATGGGAATGGGCCGAAGGTCATCCAGGGCAGCGGGCCGGTCGTCCGTGAGCAGCGGACGCGGCGTCCTATCGAGAGAATCCATGTGGAAGGCTACGTGGATCTGTCGATCGAGATCCTGCCGTCCGAGAAAGGGTCGCTCCCCGAATCGAATGGCCCGGACACCCTGATTTTCCTCGAGGGTGCGTCGGACCTCCTCGGCTGGGTGGAGACCGAGCTCGAGGGCGACATCCTCCGCATTCGGTTCCGGGACGGGGTTCGTCTCGATCCACTGCCTTCCATCGAAGTCCAGACCGGTCACCTGGTCGAGCTGTCGACGCTTGGTTCCGGAGATGTTCATCTCAGGCACGTCCAGCCCCTGGCCACGCGCGGCGCGGCCCTTGCGCTGAAGGTGACGGGGTCGGGTGACATCCACGCGGACGGAGCTCTTCATGCGCTCGAGATCCAGCACATAGGCTCCGGCGACCTGGATCTGCGCAAGCTCATTTCGGGGACGGTCACGTACTCGGGGCTGGGTAGCGGGGACGCAGCGTTGCACGTGGAGGAGACGCTGACTTCATCACTCAATGGGAGCGGCGACCTCACCCTGTACGGTCCCGTTCCGGAAGAGCGCGTGACGTCGTCGGTGCTAGGTTCGTGCGAGCTGATTCGCATTCGAGTCCCGCGCTGAGCCCGTCTCGGCGCTGACCCCGTCCTTGTGATGAATCGGGTACGCGCTGACCCTGGCGCTGGCTGACCTGGCGCTGGCTGACCTGGCGCTGACTGACCTGGCGCTGGCTCACCCGGACGCTGGCTGCGACTTGATCTTACCGCTGAACGCTGTGGGCGATCCGTGCGCCTGAGCGGCTCAGACCCAGGTGGAAATCCGAGCTTCGATGAAGGACTCGATCACGGTGGCAGTTTCTTGGTAGACCTCGAGCGGGCCGCCGAAGGGGTCTGGCACGTCTTTCCCTGCCGGATCCAATAGCTCGACGGTCTCCGCAGCACTCGGCGGCAGCATCGCGAGGAGGGCGGCGCGGTGG
>JBLIHL010000107.1:0-13274 GCA_047635895.1 Paracoccaceae bacterium
AGCTCGCTACAACGCGGCGTTGTTGCCTAAAGACTAACCGGTCATCCAGGTCCCCAATCCCCATCGCGGTCAACGAGCGATCTTCTCGGACGTCGCCTGTTACTACAGATCGATCGTAACCCCAGCGCGGCCGCTGCGTTGCACCCGATCTAGACTCGTGCGGTCATGAATGAGGTCAAATGAGGGAGGCGGCAAGGTCAAGGGCGGAAGGCGCCGGAGGTACCGCTGCACATCGCGCAGCATGACTTTCGGCGCAACGACGGGCACACCGTACAAGCGGCTTCAGCACTCCAAGAGCCGTTTCAACCGTGTGGCGGCTCTCAGCGTCGAGGGCGTCAACCAGTCAGCCATCGCCCGGCTCGAAGGCCTCTCCTGGAATACGGTCGCTCGCTGGCTCGAGCTAGCCGCCGCCCTCGCTCGCCGATTCAACGCCAAGCACCTGCGCGGGCATGAACTCGTTGAACTCCAACTCGACGAGATGAACACGTTTCTTCAGAGCGGCAAGCAGCAGGCGTGGGTCTTCGCGAGCATCGATGTCTGGTTCCGGCTTTGGCCTGCAACACTCGTTGGGTCGCGGACGTATCAGAACACCAGGCGATTCGTTCGAAGCGTCGCCGATTCCGGCCGCGATGGGGGGGCTCCACTGATCACGGTGGATGGGTTCAAGTCCTACGCACCCGCCATTCGCCACGTGTTCGGCCCCGGGTGCGTGCTCGCGCAGGTGATCAAGAAGATCAGGCGCAACCGAACCGTGCGGGTTGGCTCGAAGTTGATAGTGGGCACCGAGTGGCGACTCTTCGATGCGCTGGGGGAGTCTGACAGACCGGGCGAAACTCAACATCGCGTTCATCGAGCGGCCTGAACCTCACGATCCGTCAGGGTTGCGCCTACCTTCGTCGTCGATCGCGGCGAAGCGGCTCACCTTTCGGGACATCTTCACGGCGCGCTACGCCGTGGCCCGCTTCGACATTGTCCGATTCCGGGCGGAGGCGTATCATGATCCAGTTGCGGGGCTCAGGTGGTCCGCGTAGTAACAACGGATGACGGAAGCACCGTCTGGTCGGCGCCAGCCGGCTGATCAGGACTGGGCGGAAGCCCGCGCCTTGGCCCGCAGGCCGTCCAGCGCCACGGCGCCCACGATGATCGCGCCGATCAGGATCTCCTGGACGTAGTTAGGGATGCCGGTGAGGTTGCACCCGTTGGCCAGGGTGGCCATGAGGAACGCTCCGATCATGGCGCCTAGGATCGTGCCGGTGCCGCCCGAGAGGGACGCGCCGCCGATCACCACGGCCGCGATCACGTCGAGCTCCTTGCCCATCGCCGTCGTCGGATCCCCTACGGTGAGGCGGCCGAACTGGAGCACTCCTGCGAGCCCGGCGGCCGCGCCGCACAGAACGTAGATGCCGAGCTTCATGCGCTCGACGGGGACGCCGCAGAGGCGGGCGGTCGGCTCGTTTGAACCGATGGCAGTGGTCCATGTGCCGAAGACCGTGATGCGCAGGAGGACGGCAGCGCCCAGGGCGCACACGATCATTAGCCAGACGCCGGGCGCGAGCCCAAGGAACGAGGTCTCGGCGCTCTTGGACATCGCGTCCTGGAGCCAGCCGCTGGGCGCATCGACCTTCTGTTCGTCTCCAAGCCACTTTGCCACGCCGCGCGCCGCGCCCAGGGTTCCGAGCGTGACGATGAAGGGGGGCAGCGCGAGGCGCGTGATCAGGCCACCGTTGACCACGCCGACGAGGGCACCCGTGGTGATGCCGATCGCGGCCGAGGCGAGTTCGCCGTACCCGGCCTTCATACCGAGGGCGGTCGCGACGGACGCTAGCGCGATCGTCGAGCCGACCGACAGGTCGATTCCGCCGGAACGGATGACGAAGACCATTCCGATCGCGGAGAGGCCGACGATGACGGTCTGCGTCGCCACGGTCTTGGCGTTGTACAGCGACAGAAAGCCGGATGGGGCGATGATCGCGAACAGTATCACCACGACGCTGAGCCCGATGAAGGGACCGAACGTATCGAGGGACTGCTGGAGGCGCGTGCGCCTGCCGAGGGGGCTATCGGTTGTCATGGTGCTCGATGGGCGGTGCCCTGCATCGCTTCCGCGATGGCGTCTTCCTCGGTCCAGTCCGCGATCGCACGCGGCGCGCCAAGATGGCCGCGGTGCATCACGGCCATTCGGTCGCAGATCCCCATGAGTTCGGGGAGGTAGCTGCTCACTACCAGGATCGTCTTGCCCTCCAGGGCGAGCCGGTCGAGGAGTGCGTAGACCTCGACGCGCGCGCCGACGTCGATGCCGCGGGTGGGCTCATCGAGGAGCAGCACGTCGGCGCCGTCGGCGAGCAGCCTCGCGATCGCCACCTTCTGCTGGTTGCCTCCGGAGAGCGCGTTCACAGGCTGCTCTGGCCCGCTGGTCTTGATGGAAAGCGCCTTCATCCACGGCGTGGCCGCCTCTGCCTTGGCGGCGTCGGTTAAGACGGTGCCAAGCGTGGCAATGCGCGTGGCGCTGGAGAGCGCGACGTTGTCGGCGACGGAGAGCTTGATGGCCAGTCCCTCGTGGGCGCGGTCCTCGCTGAGGAGTCCGACGCGCTTTTTGATCCACCGGCCCGGTGTCATTGGCTCGATCCGCTGGCCGTCCAGATGCGCGCTGCCCGTGGATCGCGCGTCGAGTCCGTAGAGCGCGCGCAGCATCTCGGTCCGCCCCGAACCCACCAGGCCGAAGATCCCGTAGATCTCACCGCCCGCGAGCGCGAAGCTAGCGTGGTGGGGGAGCGTGACGCCGCTCAGCTGATCCACTCGCAGGCGCGTCGATCCTGGCGAACGCTCGGAGCGTGGATAGATGTCCTCCACCGGGCGTCCCGCCATAAGCGTGACCATCTGATCGGTCGTCGCGAGAAGCGTCTCGCACCCGCCCGCCACGGACTGGCCGTCGCGCAGCACGCTGAAGCGCTCGGCAACCTCCATCACTTCATCGAGGAAGTGACTGATCCAAATGATGGCCACGTCGCGCTCGGCGAGGTCGCGCACGATCGACACAAGGCGCTCGGTGTCGGGGGCCGAGAGTGAGCTGGTGGGCTCGTCGAACACGATGATGCGCGCGTCGGCCATCAGCGCGCGAGCGATTTCGACGAGCTGGCGGTCGCCCGGGCCCAGCGTGCCGACGATGGTGCGCGGGCCGAAGGACGTGACACCTAGCCGTTCCAGCACCGACGCGAGACGCGTCTTAGCAGCGGCGCTTCGAGCGCCCCTCGCGCCCAGCATCACGTTCTCCAGGACGGAGAGGTGCGGGCAGAGGTTGAGCTCCTGGTAGATCATCGCGATCCCCGCGTCCCGTGCCTCGCCGGGCGTGCGAGGAGCGTAGCGCTGACCGTCGAGCCACATGTCGCCGCCATCGGGGCGCACGGCGCCCGCGAGCACCTTCATCAGCGTGCTCTTGCCCGCGCCATTCTCGCCGAGGAGCGCATGGATCTCGCCTCCGCGTACGGACAGATCCACCCCGTCGAGGGCCCGAACGCCACCGTAGTGCTTCCGGGCGCCTTCGATTCGAAGTCGGAGCGCCGGTCCTTCCTCGGCGGTGTCCGTCAACGGTCGAGGATGGAGAGGTCGGGGCTAAGCAGCGCCTGAACTTCTGGCTGATCGACCTCGCCCTGCCGGACGACGACGACGCCGGTGTCAATGCGTGCTTCGACCGGCTTGCCTTGGATTTTCTCCACGCACGCTCGCACGGCGAGGCTGCCCATGCGGACGGGGTCCTGGAGCACGAGCGCGTCGATTTCACCGGCGCGGAGAGCAGCGACGAGCTTGTCGCTCGCATCGAAGCCGATGAACTTCGCCGTCTTGGTGCGGCCGCTGTCCTGTAGCGCGCGGAGCATGCCGAAGGCGGCCGACTCGTTAGGACAGAAGATGCCGTCGAACTCGGAGTAGCTCTGAAGGAGATCCTCGGAAGCCTTGTACGCGCTCTCGGTCGAGGCGCCGGCGTACTGATTGGACGAGATGATTTCGATGCCGTCGACTTTCGCCATGGCGTCGAGGAAACCCTGCTCGCGCGCGGCCGTGCTGGCGGAGCCCTCGAGGTAGCGAAGCAGGATCACCTTGCCGCTGCCGCCGAGCATCTCGGCGAGCGCTTCGCCGGCGAGCTCACCGCCGTGGTGATTATCGGTGGCCACAAACGACGCGCGGTCGGCCCACGTAAGGTCGCTGTCCGCGATCACGACGGGAATGCCTCGTCCGTGGGCCTCGGCGGCGGGCGGTGCGAGCGCCACCTTGTCGAGGGGCATCAGGACGATCCCGTCCACACCGCGGACGACGAAGTCCTCCACGACCTGAACCTGGGCCGCGCGATCGTCCTCCCTGATCGGACCCTTCCAGAGCACCTCGACGCCCAGCTCCAAGGCAGCCGTCTCGGCGCCCGCGTGCACCGCCTTCCAGAACTCGTGCGTCGTTCCCTTGGGAATGACCGCGATCTGAAGCTTGCTGTTGTTGTCGCTCTTGCCGCATGCGCCGAGGAAAATGGGCAGCGCAATGGCGAGAAGAGCGGCGGCCCGGACGGGAGCGCGGAAGGAGGTCGAAGTTCTCATGTACAGCAATCTACCAGCCGCAGGCGCCCACCTGTTCGCACAATGCCCTGATGCAGATCGACGCCCATCAGCACTTCTGGTCCTTTGACGCCGAACGATATCCCTGGATCGTGGACGGAGGGCTCGACGCCCTGCGTCGGGACTTCTTGCCGGATCATCTGCGCCCGCTGCTCGATGCGCACGGGATCAGCTCGACGATCGCGGTCCAGGCTTGTCACACCGAGGAGGAGACCGAGTGGCTTCTGGGCCTCGCGGCGCAGTACCCCTGGATCGTCGGTGTCGTCGGCTGGATCGACCTCGCGGAAGGCGACATCCCTGAGAAAATCGCGCGACTTCGGGCGCTGCCCGGCGGCGATCGGCTGGTCGGTATTCGCCACGTCATCCAGGATGAGCCGGCGGGGTTCATGGACGCCGAACCGTTCCGGCGCGGCGTGCGTGCGCTTGGCGCCGCGGACCTGGCCTATGACCTTTTGATCTTCGAGCGCCAGGCCGAGGAGGCCGTGAGGTTTTGCAGGGCGCTCGACGGCCAGCGGATCGTGCTCGATCACATCGGCAAGCCGCGGATCAAGGACCACGCGGTGGAGCCGTGGGGCGGTGCGATGGACCAGCTCGCGGCACTCCCGCACGTCTCGGTCAAGCTGTCAGGGATGGTCACGGAGGCAGACTGGAGGAGCTGGACGCTCGCCGACCTGGAACCCTACATCGAACGAGTCTTTGAGGCGTTCCGCGAGGAACGGGTGATGTTCGGGTCCGATTGGCCAGTTTGCACGCTGGCCGCGGACTACGGCTCGGTGCTCCGTGTCGCCGCTCCCTGGACGGCGAATCACGGCCATAAGGCGGCAGAGGCCGCCTATGGCCCGTTCAGGCACGCATAACGGCAGCTTTTTGTAGCGAGCGTAAGGTGGAGCCGTACGTTCGAAGTGGACCGTTCATTCCTCGTGCCCCTCCCCAAGGCTCCCATGACTCCCCTAGTTTCCCCTCGCACCGCGGCGTTGGTCGCCGCGTTGGTTGGCACCTCCCTCCTTCCCGCGTCGGCCCAGCAGTTTGATTTGGTCGACGTCACCCCCCGGATGGGCATCGACTTCACGTTCGTGAACGGGCGCATGGGGCTGGCGATCGGCGACTATGACGGTGATGGCTGGCAGGACGTGGCCGTATTCGCGGCTGACGACGAGACGCCCTCGTTGTTCCGCAACCAGGGTGAACTGATCCGGGCCGGCCATGACGTGCCATGGTTCACCGACGTCACGGCCCAGGTGATGCCGGCCAACGACATCCCCACGACGCTCGGCGCCTTCGCCGACCTCGACAACGACGGAGATCAGGACCTCGCGGTCACGCGCCGCGGGATCAACCCGTCGACGGGCCTGCCCGACGAGACCCTGTGCGCGGTCGCCTACTACGAGAACAAGCTCGACACCACGGGCAGGTTCGAGCTGGGCACGAACGAGCTTCGCGTCGCGCACTCACCCTCCACGGTGAGCAGCCTCGCCCTCGTGGACTACGACGGCGATGCTGATCTCGACATCTTCATCGCGTATTCCGGCGTGATGGGCGACTACACGAACTCGCGTTGCTTCATGGTGCGCAACGACGGGCTGCCGAACCTGGTAGACGTCTCAGATACTTTTGGTCCTCCCATCGCGAACATCCAGCGGGCCCTCACTGCCGTCTTCGCGGACTTCAACGGTGACATGCTTCCTGACCTTCACTGCGCCGTGGACTTCCACAGCGACTTCCAGTGTCGGAACATGGGAGGCGGCCAATTTGTGGACGTGACCATGGCGGCCGGCGTGACGAACGGCGGCTCCGACATGGGCCTTGCAGTCGGCGACTTTGACAACGACCTGGACCTTGATCTCTACTCGACGAACATCAACATCGGAGTTCTCTACGTGAACGACGGTAGCGGCCACTTTGTGGACGAGGCTGCGGCGCGCGGGTGCCGCAACTTCGCCAATGGCGCCACAACGATCGGCTGGGGCACGAACTTCGTGGACCTCGACAATGACCAGGATCTGGACCTGACGGTGATTCCCACAGGTCCGGGGTTCGGCAACTTCTTCATGAACGACGGCACCGGGCAGTTCACGGACGTGACGACCGCCACGGCCATCGATCTCAAGGGCTACACGATCATCGACTTCGACTTTGATCGTGACGGTGATCAGGACCTGATCGCCATGGGCAACGGCGCCGCGAACACGCCGCGCTTCTTGCTGAACCAGACCGCCAACGGGAACCACTGGCTCAAGGTGGAGCTCGAGGGGACGCTCTCCAATCGCGACGCGATTGGTGCCCAGGTCGTCATTCGCACGCCGGACGGCGTGGAGCAGCTGCGCGCGCTGATGGCAGGGCACAGCTATCGGACGGGAACGCCGAAGGTGCTGCACTTCGGGCTCGGGGACTCCGCGCTGATCTCGGAGATCGAGGTGCGCTGGCCGAGCGGCCAGGTGACGCGTCGCGGCCCGTTCGTGGGGGATCGGTACATCAAACTCGTGGAGTAGGCGCCCCAATTCGAAACAAGGCATGAAACGAGGGCAGATGGCCTCGGGCCGGGGGGGGGACGTCGGTCGACGTCCCCCTAGTCATGCCCTTCCTCCCAACGCTGCTCCGTCTGCCTGCGACCCCTGTCGCGCTCATTTTTCTGCTGGCCAGCGCTGGCTGCAGCGCCGGCGGCGGCTCCGATGGACCGGCCGGCGAGGGCCCAGGGGCGCCGCCCCAGGGAGAGACCGCGACGGCGGGTGCTTACCTGCCGGACGACGGTTTGGTCGTCGTGGAATTCGAGTCCGGTAGCGCTGCTGGCTCCTGGGCCGAAGAGACGCCCCTGACGGGCTTCACTGGCGCCAGCTACCTGACATGGTCAGGCGCCAACATGTACTCGAACCCGGGCGTAGACGCCTTCGGCTTCGACGTTTGGATCGAGGACGCCGGCAACTACAGCTTCCGGATCCACAATCGCCACGACCATCCGGACAGCACGCTGGCGAACGATCTTTGGGTCCGCATGGACGGCGGCGACTGGGTCAAGGCTTACTCGTGGCAGCGGGGCCAGTGGACCTGGGTGACGAATCACGAGTTCAGCTCGAGCTACAAGCCCGAGGCGGCCTATGACCTGGACGCGGGGAACCACCGGATCGAATTCTCCGGCCGTAGCACAGACTTCAGCGTGGACCGCTTCCACCTCTACGACGCTGGCGTGGTCGATCCACTGAACACGTCGCATCCGGAGTCTTCCCGTGCTGGCGTGAGCGGCGCGACTCCTGGTCCGGGGAGCGCGGGGTTGATTTCCGCCGACGCAGGGCGGACATCGCTGGTGTCCCTGGACGCGCATACGCTGACGGACCTGGCCGCGGGGCTCTGGCTCTCCAGCGTGACTTGGAAGATCCCAGGTGCTTCCTTCGCGGACGGTACGACGGAGAATTCCATCGACCCGGTGGTCGTCGTGGCCGGCGGGACCGCTCTTCCCGTGCGCCTCACTCTCGTGAATGAAGACGGGCAACAGGACGTCTGGTGCGTTCTGAACGTGGAGCATGCTCCCGCACGGGCCGTGGGCGAGCTCTTCGTGGACGGAACGGTGGAGCTGCATCTCGGCCCGGACATCGAGTCCAACATCGAAATCGTGGGGCCCGTTGGCGAGCACCTCGATGTGCAGGCGATCCAAACGGCGGAGGGCATGCGGGTGACGCTGCGTCCCACATCGCCAGGCACGTGGACGTATCGCGGAGTCAGGGCCGAAAGTGGCGCTGAGTTCCGGGGCGCATTCCTCATCGTCGCCCGATGAACAACGCAGTCCGGGACCGCGCGTGATCGGGGCATTTGTGCCATGATCTCGCGCATCCATGGGCACACCACCGAACACCTCCACCTTCCTCGTCACCGGCGCACTCGGTTGCATCGGAGCCTGGGTCGTCTCGCGTCTACTCGACCGGGGTGACACACCGATCGTCTTCGACATGGGGACAGATCCGCGCCGCATCCGAGACCTTGTCGGCGAGGATGCGCTTCAACGCATTCGATTCGTCCAAGGCGACATCGCTGATCCCGGTGCGCTTCGCGCCTGCGTTGAGGACCACGGCGTCCAGCGGATCATCCACCTCGCTGGGCTGCAGGTTCCGTTCTGTCGCGCGGACCCGATGCTGGGTGCGCGCGTCAACGTGCTGGGCACCGTCAATGTCTTCGAGGTGGCCGCGAAGGCGGGCATCGATCGGGTGGCCTACGCTTCCTCGGCGGCCGTGTACGAGCGCGAGGACGAGGTCCGCAGCCAGGGTGCGCCCGACGAGGACGCCACGCCGCATCCGAACTCCCACTATGGCGTCTACAAGCTCGCGAACGAAGGGACGGCGCGCGTCAGTCACATGGAGTACGGCATCTCCAGCATGGGGCTCCGGCCGCTGACGGTGTACGGCGTCGGCCGCGACCAGGGCATGACGAGCGGGCCGACCAAGGCGATCAAGTCGGCGGTGATCAGCCAGCCGTACACCATCGGGTTCGGCGGCCGCACCGACTTCCTCTTCGCCGGGGACTGCGCGGACGCCTTCATCGCGGCGGCCGAGCGCGGCCCCGACGGGGCATCGGTCTACAACCTGGCGGGCGCGGCGGTCGAAGTGACTGCGTTCGCGTCTGAGCTCATCTCCCAGGTCCCGGCCGCGGCCGACCTGATTCGCGTGGAGGGCGGCGAGCTGCCGGTCCCAGGTGCGATCGCAGGAGCACGCCTTGATGACGCGCTGCCCGGGCTGAGCCGCACGTCGCTCACAGACGGTATCGCCGACACCCTTCAGCGATTCCGCGCGCTCCACGCCGCGGGCACGCTTTCCACCTCCGACCTCTCCAGCTAACTTAATCGACTCCCATGGGTCCCCGTATCACGAAGGTGGAAACCGCGTTTCTGCGCGTTCCGCTCGGCCAGCGTCAGATCAACGACTCCCAGAGCAAGGTCGACGAAGTCGAGTTCTTGACCGTGCGCCTACACACGGACGCGGGCGTCATCGGCGTTGGAACGAACTGGAGCTATACGCCGGGGCTGCGCGCCGCCCAGGTGATGATCGAAGAGAACTACGCGCCCGTGCTGATCGGCAAGGACGTCACGATGCGGAAGGCGATCATCCAGGAGCTGTTTCTGACGAACCACTTCGTGGGCCGCGTCGGCGCGTCGCGAGTGGGCATCGCCGCCTGCGAGTTTGCGCTCTGGGACGTGGTGACGAAGCGTGCAGGCGTGCCGCTCTGGCACTACCTGGGTGCTGCCCGTGACAAAGTCCTTGCGTACAGCACCGACGGCGGATGGCTTGACTGGAGCCAGGACGATCTCGTGCGCGATGCGTCGGCGCTGATCGAGCGCGGTTTCCACGCCGTCAAGATCAAGCTTGGACGCAAGGACCCGAGCGAGGACTACGATCGCATCGGCGCGGTCCGCGAGGCTGTGGGCCCGAAGATTCGGATCATGACGGACGTGAACTGCGCGTGGACGCTGAACATCGCGCGCTACTGGGGCGGCAAGCTCGCCGACTTCGACGTCTTCTGGCTGGAAGAGCCCATGGTGCCGGAGAACATCAAGGCGCACGCCGAGCTTCAGCGCTCCATCCAGATCCCGGTCGCGGTCGGGGAGACCATCTTCACGAAGTACGCGTTCCGCGACTACATCGAGTCGGGCGCCGTGGGCATCGTCCAGGCCGACGCCACCAAGCTGCTCGGTATCGATGAGTGGCTGGAGGTTGCCGCGCTCGCGGGGGCCCATGACCTGCCGATCGTGCCGCACACGAACGTTCAGCAGAAGCTGCACGCCCAGCTGGCCGCGGCGACGCCGCACTGCCCGATGCTCGAGAACTGCTACGAGTCAATCAAGGACATCTGGGTCGAGCCCATCTCCGTGATCGATGGTTACTACGAGCTTCCGACGGAGCCGGGCGTTGGCCTCGAGCTTTCCGAAGACACGCTCGCCAAGCACACCGTCGCGTCGACCGAGACCCACTGACCGAACTCGCTTCGTAACCGTAGCTACGTGCGGGTTCGGGCAACGCGGCGCAGCGATTCGGGCAATGCGCTATGTGGATTCAGCTATCCGCGACACGCTCCTAGGAGCGTGTCGCGGATAGGTGGATTCGCGTAGTGCGTTGCCCGGATTGTTGAGCAAGGCGCTCCGAACTCGCTTCGTAACCGTAGCTACGTGCGGGTTCGGGCAACGCAGCGCAGCGATTCGGGCAATGCGCTATGTGGATTCAGCTATTCGCGACACGCTCCTAGCCGCAGATCGGAACCAGGGCTTCGACCATCGTGCTGCCGCGCTTGCGTCGATGGATTCTGAGGCCGCCGCCGGCCTCTTCCAGAAGCTGAACGGTGACCTCCAAGCCGATTCCAGAGCGACCTGGGCTGCTCGGGAGCGCGGCGGGGAGGGTCTCCGGGTCAAACCCGCAACCGCTGTCGAGAATCTGGAAGACGACGTGCATTCCGGGCCCCAACGGGTTGCCGTAGGTGGCGGCCGTTTCCTTGATGGTTTCCAATCCGACGGCGAGCTCTACCCCTTCGTCTTTTCGGCTCGCTTGCTCTGCGTTCCGAACGAGGTTGGTCAGAACGCGAAGGAGGTCGATTCTTGGAATGGAGACCCTCTCGGATGAGCTGGCCGGGCGGAGCGTGACGCTGAAGCGGTCGGGTCGATCGAAGAGGCCCGCGAGGGCGGCCACATGTTCGGATACGTATGTGGCAGGTAAGGACGCCATGCGGTGAACGTTCATCCGCCCGGAGCTTGCGACCGCCAGCATTTCCCCGACGGCACTTCCCAGCTTCTCGAAGAGCTGGCTTGCCTTGGTGCCTGACGAGCCAGCGCGAAACCCCAACTTCCTTCCTGCTTGGCGAGCGGGGGGGGGGCGGAGTAGGGGAAACCGCTGGTGGATCCAGGGTGATTCCATTCAGGAGCTAGCTGGACCAACTAGGATAGGCCGTAGTGCCGAGTGTGGCTAATTGCCTCTCCCGCCCCCCCCCGGTCTTTTGCTACTTGCCTAACGCATGACCACTGAATCCGAGCCATCACCCAAGCTTCGAATCGTCCTCGCCGACGACCATCGAATCTTCCTCGAGGGGTTGGAGAGACTCCTCGAGAGTCAATTCGACATTGTGGGGCTGGCTCAGGATGGTCAGGAACTCTTGGAGGTTGCGCTGCGCACGAAGCCCGATCTGATCGTTACGGACGTCTCCATGCCCAAGCTCACCGGGCTGAAGGCCGTCGATCGCATCCGCAGCGGAGGTCTCTCTCCCATGGTGATCATCCTGACCATGCATCTGGATCCCGAGTACGCGACGGAGGCAATCGAGCTCGGCGTGGACGGCTACGTCCTCAAGCAGGCCGCGGCCGCAGAGCTTGTTTCTGCAATCGAAGAGGCCGTCCGGGGCGGTCGATGGCTCTCCCCGTCGCTCGCGATGAAGATGTTTGACACTCCGCGCGTCGCGGATGAACCGCCTGTTGGCCTGTTGTCGAAGCTGACGCCCCGCCAGCGCGAAATCCTCACGATGCTCGTGTCCGGGAAGACCGCCAAGGAGATCGCAGCCGAACTCGATATCTCCCGGAAGACGGTCGAGTATCACAAGTATCGGATGATGGGTGACCTCGGCGTGGCGACGTCCGCCGAACTCATCAAGGTCGCGGTCCAGGGTGGCCTGGCAGGCTGAGTCCGCCTAGCGCGTGACTCGCAACGCGGCGCTGCCTGAACCCGCAGGTCGCCACGGCAGCAGAAGTTCAGGACCCCGCCTCGCCCACTCGCTTCTTCCTTCGCCGCATGTTCAAGAATTCGTTGAACATGCTGAAGCCCATCGCGGCGTAGATGTAGCCCCGCGGGAAATGCTCGTGGAGGCCATCCGCCACGAGCGCGACGCCCACGAGCAGCAGGAACGACAGGGCGAGCATCTTGACAGTCGGGTGACGTTCGATGAAGGACGTGACTGACTTGGCTGCTGCGATCATGAAGATGATCGCAACGCAGACCGCCGAGATCATGACGGAGACCCGATCTGCCATGCCCACGGCCGTGATCACGGAGTCGAGCGAGAACACGAGGTCGAGCAGGAAGATCTGTACGAGCGCCGAGAGGAACGTCGTCGAGGCGGTGACCTCCTTGAACTCGTCATCCGGCCCTTCCGTTTCCTCGTGGATCTCACGGGTGGCCTTGTAGATCAGGAATAAGCCGCCGAAGAGCAGCACGAGGTCTCGCCCCGAGAGCTCCTTTCCGGCTAGCTCGAAGAGTGGGTCGGTCAGGCCCATCACCCAGGCGATCGAAAGGAGGAGCGCGACTCGCCCCACCAGCGCCAGTATGAGCCCAATGGTGCGGGCGCGGGCGCGCTGGTGCTCCGGGAGCTTCTGCGTGACGATCGAGAGAAACACGAGGTTGTCGATGCCAAGGACGATCTCGAGCGCGGTCAGCGTCAGGAAGGCGGCCCAGGCGTCCGGGTGGAAGATCCAATCCATGGTCTAAGGAGCCGAACATCGCAGGTTCAGCCCCATCTCAGGCGTGGGGGAAGGGGAGATAGACAGGCCGGGATGGCCCTCCTTGGTAGCGTACTAGCCCGGACTATTCACGAGATGAAACCACGAGCGCTCCCTTGAACCAGAACAAGCCTGCGGCGATCGCCAAGGCAATCAACGCGAGCGCTAAGGGGCGGGCGGCTGTTTCCCCGCGGATTCGGGTTCCGCAGGACGGAGCCTGGCGTTTC
>JBLIHL010000108.1:0-13263 GCA_047635895.1 Paracoccaceae bacterium
CTCCTGGCACCGTACCGCTACTTTCATTCCCGCAGCTTTGGTTCCGGTACGGTACTGCGGGAACTCGACGGGATGCTCTACCTCTCGCTCGGCGACGGCGGCATCCCAGATTCTGCCCAAGACCTCGGGTCCCCCTTCGGCAAGATCCACCGTCTCGATCCGAACGGTGCCTTCCCCCACGTCCCCGCCGGCAACCCCTTCATCGGAGTCCCCGGGGCCCTGCCTACGACCTGGGCCCGCGGCTTTCGCAACCCTTGGCGCATCGATGTCGACCCGGTCACGGGCGATGTTTTTGTCGGCGACGTAGGAGAAAGCACCTGGGAAGAGATCACGCAGGGGGGCCATGGCCCCCCTGGCGGCGCCTGCGCGATCACGGGGGGGCATCGTCCAACAGGGGTTCAGCGATACCTAGCCTCGCAGGCCAGTATCTCTTCACGGACTACTACAGCGGCAGCTACTACGCCGTGATCGACCCGAGCGGTCCGGCGCCAGTGCGAGTCGACCTGACGGATCTCCCGTCCATCGTCCAGGTGACTCCTGGACGGACTTGGAACTTTCAGTACTGGACCCGGGATGCGAACCCCAGCTCTACCTCGAACACGTCAAACGCCGTCGCCATGGCGCTCGTTCCATAGCAGGCCGCCCGAAGCCCCCCATAGCGAGCTATCAGGGAATGAAAAGCACCGTCGCGCCGTTCGATGCGTTGCTCACCGGCGTGGGGTTCAGATCCCTGTGCCAGTACTGGAAGTGCCAGGTATCCCCCGGAACGATCGTGACCTCCGGAGGCAGATCCGCCAGATCGGAAAGGTAGCTGACCGTGCCCGCGGCGCTGGCGGCTCCACCGACACCCCAGCGATAGAGCGGAAAGCCGACGCAGAGCGTGCCCTGCGAGCCGCTGAAGTTTGGCAGTGACAGCGTCGACTGCGACATGATGAAGATGCCCGTCGCCGCTGGAGGCAGATTCGTTACGTCAAGCTGTAGCGCACCCCCTGCGATCGATGCCGATCCCGAGGCAACCAGAGAGGCCGCGAGGCCCGTGGAGTTCGGCGCTGCGTCGCAGTAGATGCTGAATCCGCCGCGCGGCTCAAGGACCCAGATCTCGGCGCCGTAGTGGCTGCAGAAGTACACGAGGCCATCGTTACCCACCGTGAAGTCCACGATGTACCGGATCGGGTTGCCGCCACCGCGGTTCAGCACGTCGCTGATCTCCACGACCGTCGCCGCCCCCGACGGGTCGTCGATTCGATAGAAGCGCCCGCTACAGAAGTCCGTGTAGAGGTACGAGCCCTCGAGGCTCGCCACCGCTCCACCGCGAACCACGGTGCCCCCCATGATGGCGCAGGCGCCGTCCGAACCGCCGTGGCCTAGCGTGGCAATGGGATCCACGTACTCCGGCCCCGGGCAAACGCAGTTCGCGAACCCGCGGCATGCGAACCCTTCCTTGCACGGCCAGCCGGCAAATTTGCCGACGTCCGTCGCGAGCGAGATGCGAGTGATCTCCTCGGCTGCGGTCGCTCCGACGTCACCGACGAACACATCGCCGGTCACAGGGTCCACGTCGAGGCGGAACGGGTTTCTAAAGCCTGAGACCCAGATGTGCTGATCCTCCGTTGGGGATCCGGCGTAGGGATTGTCGGCGGGGACGTGCGGATAGGGCGCACGCACATCGAAGCGCAGCACGCTCCCCCGCGCGTCGGAAAGATCCATCGCCGTGGGCAGGTTCATCGCGCTACCCCCGTCGCCGTCACCGAGGGCGTGGTAGAGCATCCCGTCCGGACCAAACTCCAGGTCACCGCCCTTGTGTCCTTCCGTCGTCTGCGGAAACGGCCCCCAAATGATGCGCTCGCTCATCGGGTCGGCCTCGTCGACCGATCCGGGCAGCATCGTGAAGCGTGAGATCACGGAGTCCCCAACGCCCGTGATCGACTCCATGGTGTACGCGAGGTAGAAGTACCCGTTGATCTCGAACTCCGGATCGAAGACGAAACCAATGAGCCCGTTTTCCCCGGCGTCATTCACGTTCGCGCGGATGTCCAGCACAGGCGTGCCGTTGTAGTTCCCGTTCTGGAACCGCCAGATGCGCCCCTGTTTGCCGGCGAGGTAGAGCTGGTCATCCACCCCAGGCGCAAACTCGATGGCGGTGGGTCGGCCGACAGCCGTGCCCAGAAGGACTGGCTCGTAGTCCTGGGCGGCGGCCGCAGGTGCCGCCAGGAGGGCACCAAGGAGAGCGTATCGACGTAACGGAAACAGCTGACGCATGCTGGTCGGGTGGGGTGACAGAGGAGGAATCAGGCAGCGAACCCTATTCTCTTGCCAGACCTCATGCCGTGGCCTTTCAGCGCATGACCCCAGAAATAGGGTGATCGCGCGGCTGCTGGGTCCCGATCCGAGAACAGCAGCGCTGGCTCGTCGCGCAAAGGCTATTGAACGCGAACCAAGCGCTCGAACCGAGCTTCCGTCCGAAGCGATGCCAGGTCCGGATCATTCGCCGCCCACGCACGCTG
Source organism: Paracoccaceae bacterium (assembly GCA_047635895.1). Classification (GTDB taxonomy): domain Bacteria; phylum Planctomycetota; class UBA1135; order UBA1135; genus Saltatorellus. Next base: position 2,505 of record JBLIHL010000108.1, read on the forward strand.
ATTGTTCGCTGACTCGACCGAAGCGTGATTCTGAGTTAGCTCGGCCTCAAGGTAGTCGAGGGCGCGAGACGTATCACCGAGGAGCGCATGCGTGCACGCCAGGTTGTACCAGGTCCCGGAGCCAGGCCGGATCGAGCGCAAGAGCGAACGTGCCTCTGCTTCCTTGCCCGAGCGAGCCCTGTAGCACGCCATGAGAACGCGCATGAACTCGTCCTGGCGAAGCTCGTAAGCGCGCTCGTAGTAGGTGAGTGCCTTGCCCGCGTCGAGCAGTCGAACGTTGGCGTTCACCGCGAGGCTCACCAGGGCGGTCGAGCGAAGCGCGCGAAAGCCCGCGAGGTCATCGAAGCTGGCGCCGCGCCCGGAGAGGTCGCGCTCGATATCCTCAATGCGCATCACAGCGCGCAGGAGAACGCGCTCCGCCTCGTCCCCGCGGCCCTCGTCCGTGAACGTGCTGCCCGCGAGGAGTTGCGCCCGCACGACGCGCTCGTGCCCGATCACGAACCACCAGTCCGAGATGCCCCGCTCGGTGATGTCGGCCTCGACGCGCGTCGCAATGGCGCGCGCTTCGAGTCCGCGCCCCTCCTCCTTCAGGTCCTGCGCATGCCAAAGGGCGGCGCTGCCTGGGATCCGCAGATCGCGAAGCCACTTCGAGTCCGTGCTGCGCTGCGCCTCATCCGCTGCCTGCCGCGCGGCGTAGCGCCTGCGCTGGAGGGTTTCCAATTCTTTGATCTCGGGCTCAGGGATAATGCCGAAGGCCCGCTCCTGCGCGCGTTGCACCAAGAGGCGCGCTTCGCTGATTGCCTCGTCGATGCCGCTCAGTCGGGCTTCACGGATCCGTTCGAGGTAGAGCCGCCGAACGGGGTCCGCGAGCGGGTCGGTAAGCCGCGCCGTCATTCCCTTTGGGCCGACGGGCTCGAGCAGCGAAAACCCTGGGAGTTCGCCCGGAGCCACCGTCGCCAGCGCGCGTCCAAGGGCACCCTGAAGCTCAACGATGCGAGCGCGGTCTAGCGGCTCTGCCAATCCACGAGCGTCCGGCCGGGACGCGCCGGAGTTCACGAACGCACGGCGGCCGAAGAGGAGCTGATAGACCGACATGTCGCTTCCCAGCAACGCATCCCAACCGGTCATCACGTCGCCGCGAATCTCGGCGTAGACCGCCTGTCCTTCCAGGTGCCGTTCGTGGGCATTCCGGGCTCGCTCCAAAACAAAATTGGGAGAGACCTCTTCACCAGCGCCTGACCGAATCAATGCGGAGAGCGTTCGCGCGACCTCGAGGACCGCACGCTGGTGCAGGAGGTCCACATGGACCAGGCGCTCAGACTCCGTGAGCAGATCACGCCGCTCAGAAAGAGCCGCATCGAGGGCGCGGGCCGCCAGGTCAAGGCTGCGCTCGGCCGGCTTGCCACGACCGAGTGCAAGCTGGGCGAGCCCGCCGAGGTAGTGCCCCCGGAACACCCACAGCTGGGACTCGTAGGCATCCAGGCGAAGCTCGCCGCCGAGCTGGAGACCGCCTGCGGCGGAGAGCTCGCGGGCGGCCCGGAGGGCTGCCTGCGCATCCCCTTCGGCGCTGAGTGCGAGCCTTGCCTGCTGGTAGAGCACCACGTCACGCGCGATCCCGAGACTCGCGAGACGGTCGAGCAGGGCGGCCGCTCGCCCGCGCGCCTCGGAGGTCGCTAAACGGTTCAGAGCTTCCTGGAAGGCACGGCCCGCTGCGCGCCGAACCTCTCCCTCCGGAGCCTTGAGTGCAACGACGAGCGGCATGAGGTCTAACGTGCTCGGGGATGTCGCGTCTCCGAGCCACTGACCGTACCGCGGCAGGAGCACCGCGAGCGCCGCGGTATCCGGCACTGGCGCCTTGCGGCGTGCCTCACCGAACAGACCGCCATCCACCAGGCGGCGGACGAGGCCCAGCACGACGTCTGTGCCGCCAGGCGCTTCGATCAGGGCCTTCGCGGCGCGCACGCGCAGCGCACCCTCGGGGTCCTCGATGATCACGCGCCCCAGCTCCTCCGCCGCGGCGGCATCGCCGATCCGGCCAAGCGCTACGACCGCAAGGCCCCGGACCTCGACGGTCGTGGCGGCCGACCCAGCCGCGGCCGCACCACTCCGCAGGATGGACCCGAGGGCACGGGTTCTTTCCGGCCGCGCGATCCCGGCCAGGTCAGGACGGGACATGAAGTCGATGGCCAGCGCCTGGATGACGGGGTCTGCATCGCCCACAAGAGCCGTGGCCTTGAGCACGAGGCCCGCATCGGGGCGAAGAGTCTCCACCACAGTCTTTGCCAGCTCCCGTCGCTCACCTGCCTTCGCTCCCGACCCCGCGTCCAGGAGCCTCGCCAGGGCCGCTGCAGATCCCAGCGAACGCTGCAGATCAGGTCCAGAAGAAGGGATCTCCTGCGGAGGATGAAAAGACGTCGGCAGGGCCGGAGGCGCGAGAGGCCCGAGCCAGGCGCAGAGGAGGAGGTGGTACATCGTGGGTGGACCGCCATCATGGGCGATCGAACTCCCCGTCAGGAGTCCTCTAACTTTTTCCGACGATAGCTGAACGCACGCCGCGACAATCCGACGCACCTGGCGGCCGCCGAGACGTTTCCATTCTCCTGTGCCAGAGCGGCGTCGAGCACCGCAGCCTCAAGCTCCTCGAGACCGAGGCCCGAGCTGAGGACCTCCCGGGCGATCTCCTCCATCCGGCCCTCGAGAGCCTCCCCCAAGAAGCCCAGCTCACCGGGCTCGACCCGGGAACCGGCGTCTCCGAGGACGAGCACGCGCTCCATAGCGTTCTCCAGCTCGCGAAAATTCCCCGGCCACGGATGAGCAGCCAGCAGCTCAAGGGCCTCCGCAGAGAGAGGCCGATCCGGGACGCTAGCCCGATCCGCCACGCGCTTCAGGACGCCAGCGCATATCGAGGGGAAATCCGCAGCCCGCGTTCGGGTCCGAAGCGCGGGCACCTCCAGCGGTACGACCGCGAGCCTGTAATAGAGGTCCTCCCGGAATTCGCCCTCCTCGACCGCCTGGGCGAGGCTCCGGGCGCTGGTCGCGATCACCTGGACGTCGACCTCCGCGAAATCCTCGGAGCCAAGCGGCTCCACCACGCGCTCCTGAAGCACGCGAAGGAGCTTCACCTGGAGCGCCGGGTCCAGGGTTTCGATGGCCTCCAGGACGATCGTCCCGCCGCTGGCACGCACAAAACGTCCCTTGCGGGCTCCGACGGCACCAGTGAAGGCGCCTGCCTCATGCCCGAACAGCTCCCCCTCCAGCAGGCTTGAGGCCAGCCCAGAGAGGTGAACCGAGACGAAGGGTCCGTCCCTACGCCCCGAGAGTTCGTGAAAGCGACGAGCCGCGCGGCTCTTTCCCGAGCCGCTCTCTCCCGTGAGGAGGACCGTCGCCGGCGCCCCGAGCGAGTCGTCGTCCGGGTCTGGGACCGAAACGTTCGAGGCCACCCGCTCGAGCTTCGCTTCGAACGCCTCCCAGTGACCCCGTTCCACGGCAGATCCGGACTCCGCGGCGGCGCCAAACTGGGGTTCATTCTCCGGATCCATCGCCCCAGCTTAGGCTGCGATGCGCCGGACTCCCACAAGCCCGCCGGGGCACATGCTAATAACGCGCCGATTCGCCCTAGATCACGGTCATCTGAGGTTGACTCGCCAGCGATCCGGGATCAAACTACCCGATGAACCTAGACCCGACAAACACTCCTGGACACTGCGCGACGAGTGGCTGGCCTCCCTGATTCGAATCAGGGTACGCCCGTTCTGCGCCGATGGAAGGAGCGGGGACCTCTCCCGCTCCTTTTCTATTGCCCACTCCGTGAGCCATGAATCCCGACCAACTTCTCCAGACAATCGACGCGCTCCACGCGATGAAGAACATCCCACGTGAGGTGATCTTCCGCGCGTTGGAGGAATCGATGGCGGCCGCCGTGCGCAAGCGTTTTGGCGAAGGGGAGGACCTTATCTGCACCATCAGCCGTGAATCCGGTGAGGTCTCGATCGAGGACGACGAAGGCGTCTACGAGTTCGAAATGAGCGAACTGGGCCGCATTGTGGCCCAGACGGTCAAGCAGGGCTTCACCCAGCGCGTTCGCGAGGCAGAGCGCGACGTCTTCTTCGACAAGTACGAAGAGCGCGTCGGGCAGCTGATCTCCGGTGAGGTCCAGCGTTACGAGGGCCAGGACCTTGTGATCAGCCTTGGCGACGTCGAAGCCCACCTCACTCGCGAGGACCGCGTCCGCGGCGAGACTTACGCACCGGGCGACCGGACGCGTGTGATCATCGTCGAGGTGCGCAAGGAAGGCAGCCGCGTCAAGATCTTTGTCAGCCGAACCCACCCCGACCTCGTACGCCGGCTCTTCGAGCTGGAAGTGCCCGAGATCGCGGACCAGATCATCGAGATCAAGCGCGTTGTTCGTGAGCCTGGCTATCGCACCAAGATGGCCGTCCTTTCGAGCGACCCGAAGATCGACGCGATCGGCGCCTGCGTCGGCGTCCGTGGATCGCGCATCAAGGCGGTCATTGACGAGCTTCGCGGCGAGCGTATCGACATCATTCGCTGGAGCGATTCGCTCGAGACGCTGGTGATGAACGGTCTCGGCCCGGCCAAGATCCACCTCGACAACATCTATCCGAACATCGAGCGTCACTCAGTGACGGTTCTCGTGGACGAGGAACAACAGTCCCTCGCCATCGGCAAGCGCGGACAGAACGTCCGCCTCGCCAGCCGCCTCTGCGGTTGGGACATCGATATCAAGACGCGCGAGGAGTTCTTCAAGGACTCCGAGGCGGAAGCTGCCGGCAACGCCGAGCGCGAAGTCGCGGCGGAAGCGGCAGACCAAGAGGAGGCCGCGCGCCAAGCAGAAGAAGGCGACGGCAACCAGGAAGACGACGGCATCGATGATTCGACGGATAGCGACGCAGCAGATAGCGACGCAGCGTTGAGTGACGATGGCGTGGAAGAGCCGGCCGAAGCTGACGACAGGTCCGAAGCGACCACTGGCTAGCCGCCACTTCTCTCCCCCACCCGACCGATGGGCGGTGCCAGGCGCGAGGAGACTCGCATCACACCGCACATTGATAACAACCCCCTTTTGAACCCTTCCGAGCTGATCGCCGGGCGCTTTTGCCCGACGTCCCAGCGAGGACGACACAAGGACTTATCCGTGACAGCACTCTCCCATGCAGGTTGAGGTCACTGAGACGGGCATCATTGCCCGCCCCGGTCATCCCCTCAGCCTCAGCCCCGACAATTCACCCCCCGCACCGCTCCGCGGTGCACTTCCGGCTTAGTCGCAGCGACCTCCAGGGTCGCCGGGCTGACTCGGAATCCGATCAGCCCCCCCCGGTGCTCTCTTTTGATGGAGCCTGAGACCATGGGTCACGTAGTCGTGACCCCCGCGTCTTGGCCCCTGAGGGCATCCAGCACAGCCAAGATAAGGAAGTTTGAGCGACAAGGTACGCATTCACGATCTCGCAAAGCAGTACGGCATGCCGGGTAAAGACCTGGCCTCGAAACTGCGCGACTTCGGTTTCAGCAAGGCGAAAAGCCACATGTCCGCACTGGATCAGTTTGAACTGGTTCAGGCCCAGGGACTATTGGAGGCCAACGGCATCATGCCCACAGCCCCAGCGATCCCGGTAGAGAGCGATGAGGCCGAAGGAGGTGGATTGCGCGTTAAGAAGCGCATGAAGCAGAAGGTGGATATCGAGGATTCCGTGAGCGGAATGCCCGGCATCAAGCGGCGTAAGAAGCCGCTGGAGCAGGCCGCCGTGCCTGCCCCGGCACCTGCTCCGGCACCGGCACCGGCTCCTACCCCTGCGCCGGCTCCAGCACCTGCTCCCGCCCCAGTGGCGCAGCAGGCGCCAGCCCCAGCACCCGTAGCGCCGCCCGTACAAGCGGCCCCGGCAGCTCCTGCTGCCAGCGCGTCCGCTGCTCCGAGCCCTGCGCCCGCTGCTGCTGCCCCGGCACCGGTCGCTACGGCGCCCGCTGCCCCCGCTGCGGCTGAAGAGCCGAAGGTTGAGCCTGTAGCCGCCCCGGCTGGCCCGTCGGCTGAGGAACTGGCCCGCTTGGCTGCGATCAAGGCTGCCGAGAAGGCTCGCTTGGCCAAGATCAAGGCTGCCGCGAATGCTCGCGCAGCTGCGATCGACGCAGAGGATGCGATGAGCCCGATCAAGCGCTCGATCGCCAAGCGCAAGCGTGAGGCCGAGGAGGCCGTCGCTGCCGAGATCGTTGCGAAGAAAGTCGCCGTCAAGGAAGCAGCGGCTGCCGTTGCGGCCGCCACGGCCGCCGCTGCGGCACCGAAGGTGACAGCACCTAAACCGGCTGAACCCGTAGCTGCGAAGGTGGAAACACCCACCGACGCTCCGGCGGCAGCGCCGACCGGCGCGGCAGCAGCCACGGACGAGACCACTCCTGCGGACGCCACTGCTGCGGCCCCCGCCGACGGTAAGGCCGAAGAGAAGCCTGGCGCCGCGAAGGAGCCGGAGAAGCCTGGCCGACGTGGCAACGTCGTCGGGTTCATCGACCCCGCGAGCTTCCAGCAGAGCACGCCAGCGCGACGTCGTCCGGATTCACGCCGAATTCAGGGCCGCGACGACGCGACACCAGATGTGCGTCCGACCTTCGGTCGCGATCGCGGCCGCGCGCAAAGCCCGACCGGACCGCGTGGCAAGATGACCGCAGCCGAGCTGCGTGAGCGCGAACAAGGACGCTTCCTACGCCGCAACCGCGCCGCAGGCGGCCCTCCGGGCCGCGGTGGACGCGGTGGACGTGGCGGCTCCCGCGATACGGTCACGCTTTCGCCCTACTCGGGCCAGAAAGTGTCGATCGAAGAGCCGATCACGATCACCAAGCTCAGCGACGCGCTCTCCCTCAAGAGCAGCGTGGTGCAAAAGCGCGCCCTTGAGCATCAGTACGGCATGTTCACGGTCAACCAGACCCTGGATCATGACACGGCTACGCTCCTCTGCTCTGAGTTCGACGTCGAGCTCGACATCAAGCAAGAGGTCACCGCCGAGCAGCAGCTCATCGAAGAGGTGGCCAAGAAGCGGAGCGAGATCGAAGAAGAACGACTCTCTCAGCGTGCCCCCACCGTCGCCTTCTTGGGTCACGTCGACCACGGCAAGACGACCCTCATCGACAAGATCCGCGAGTCGAAGGTCGCCGACAAGGAGTCGGGTGGTATCACCCAGCACATCGGTGCCTACCAGGTCCAGACGGCCAAGGGCCACTCGGTCACGATCGTCGATACGCCCGGTCACGAGGCGTTCACCGCCATGCGCGCCCGGGGCGCCAAGGCCGTGGACATCGTCGTGCTTGTGGTCGCAGGTGATGACGGCGTCAAGCCGAGCACCGTCGAGGCCATCAACCACGCGAAGTTCGCCAAGACCCCCATTGTGGTCGCCATCAACAAGAAGGATCGCGAGGGGTTCAACGCGAACACCGTCATCCAGCAGCTGATGGGCCAGGAACTCGTCCCCGAGCAGTACGGCGGCAAGACCGCCATGTTCGAGACTTCGGGTATGACCGGCGAAGGCATCGAGGAACTTCTCGAGCACATCTTCCTGATGGGCGAGATGGAGCTTGAGCTCAAGGCTCACCCTGAAGGCCCCGCCAGCGGCGTGGTCCTCGAGGCCGAGATCCAGCAGGGTCGCGGTATCATCGCCCACCTTCTCGTCCAGGACGGCACGCTGCAGCGCGGCGACGTCATCCTGGCCGGCGAAGGCTACGGCAAGGTGCGCCAGCTTCTCGACGACCGTGGCAAGACGCTGACGGTCGCCGGACCGTCCACGCCGGTTTCTGTGACGGGCCTCGATGCTCTTCCGGGTGTCGGCCAGCCGTTCCACGTGATCGACACCTTGGCGCAGGCCAAAGAGATTGCAGGTGAGCGCGAGCGCGCCAACCGTGCCGTCATGCTGGCGTCCAAGCGCGAGCCTAGTCGCGAGCTGGAGGCGATCCTTGGATCGGCCCCGAAGCAAGACCGCGAGACCATCAACGTCATCATCCGAACGGACGTTCAGGGCTCGGCCGAGGTGCTCCGCCAGGAGATCGAGGCGCTCGAGCACGACGAGGTTCAGGTCAAGCTGATCCACTCGGGCGTTGGCCCGATCACGGAAAGCGACGTCGACCTCGCCGCCACGTCGAGCGCGATCATGATCGCGTTTCAGGTGTCGGTCAACGCGAAGGCCCGCCAGGAGGCGGAGCGTAAGGGTCTCATCGTTCGCCGGTACAGCGTGATCTACGAAGTGCTCGACGACCTCCGTCGCGTCATGGAAGGCGCACTGAAGCCGGAGTACCTCGAGGAGATCACCGGACACGTTGAGATTCGCCGCCTGTTCAAGTCCTCCAAGATCGGCCTCATCGCAGGCTGTATCGTTCTGGACGGCACGATCAAGCGGAACAACAAGTGCCGCCTGCTTCGGGACAGCATCGTCGTCTACACCGGCTCTATCGGGTCGCTGCGCCGTGAGAAGGACGAGGCGAACGAAGTTCGCTCGGGCTTCGAGTGCGGTATCGTGCTTCGGGACTTCCGCGACATTCGCGAAGGCGACGTGGTCGAAACGTTCCGCATGAAAGAAGTCAAGCGGACTCTCTAAGCGGCTCTTCACGTGGCGAACCCAAGAACCATTGCTCGGTTGGAGGCGCAGATCCAGTTTCGACTGGCCCACTGCCTCCAGCACGAGCTGGCTGATCCCCGCTCGTCGTTTATCACGATCCAGCGGATCGAGCTGAACAGCGACCTGAGCACCGCGAAGGCGCACTATTCAGTGCTCGGCGACGAGGCCGACCGTTCCAAGGCCAAGCACATGCTGGAGCACGCCAACGGATTTATCCGGCGCCAGATGGGCACGGTCCTGAGAACGAAGTCGATCCCCCAGCTGCGCTGGATCTACGACGCGTCCATCGCCGGGGCCGAGGCCATGGATGATCTCCTCGAGCGCACCAGACAGCGCGACGCGGAGATCCGAGGAGAATTGCCCGAAGAGGCCAAGGCTGATTCGCCGCCGCCCGATCCGTCCGGATCGCCAGCGGCCGACGAAGAGGAATAGCGACTAGAGAAGGGGCCCGGATCCATGATGGATCCGGGCCCCTTCTCTATTGGCCCTACGCTCGCGCCTACACGCCGGGCGCGACCGGGCGCGACCGGGCGGCGACCTGGGGGGCGCCGGAACGCTACTTACGGCGCCAGACGACGCCATCCGGCGTGTCCTGGAGCTCGATGCCCATCGCCGTCAGTTGATCACGTGCGGCATCCGCCGCCGACCAGTCCTTGGCAGCCTTAGCTGCGTTACGCGCATCGATCAGCGCCTCGATCTCGGCGTCTGCGGACTGCTTCTCCACCTGGATGAAGCCGAAGACCTCATTCGCACGGCCGTAGAAGTCGAGCATGTCACCCGCTACAGCGGATCCGACCTGCCCCTCCAGGAGCGGCTTGCGGAGGCTCTCCAGAGCGGCCAGCGCCACCGGTGAGTTCAGGTCATCGTTCATCCCACCCTCGAAGGCCTCAGTGGCCGACTTGAGCAGCGCTCTTCCCGCCTCAGCGTCCCCGGCAGCGGGTCCCCCATCGAGGATCCGGTGCAGGAGCACGGCGATCTCGTCGAGGTTCTCCAGGCGCGCCCGGATCTCCTCCATGATGGGCCAGGTGAAGTTGATCTGCGTCCGGTAGTGCCCGCGAAGCAGCGCGAACCGAAGGTGCCGCGCCTCGTAACCGCGCTCCTCGATGTCGGACAGCGTGTACACGTTGCCAATGCTCTTGCTCATCTTGCCGCCGTCGACCTGGAGGAACTTCGCGTGCATCCAGACGTTGGCCAGGGGCACGCCGTTCGCGCAGGCGCTCTGGGCGATCTCGCATTCGTGGTGCGGGAAGACGTTGTCCTCTCCACCTGTGTGGATGTCGATCTGCTCGCCCAGGAGTGCCTTCGCCATGGCCGAGCACTCGATGTGCCAGCCAGGGAAGCCGTCCGCGCCGAACGTCGTCTCCCACTTCATGAGGTGGGCAGGGTCGCTCTTCCAGAGCGCGAAGTCAGCGGGATGACGCTTCTCTGCGTTGACCTGGACTCGGCTGCCCGCAACGAGGTCCTCTACGCGGTTGCCCGAGAGACGGCCGTAGGCCGGAAAGGTCGACACGTCGAAGTAGACGTTGCCACCGACGCGATAGGCGTGACCGCTCTCGATGAGCTTCTCCACCATCGTGACCATCTCATCGATGTACTCGGTGGCCTTTGGACGCGCCTCGGGCTCACGAACGCCGAGCGCAGCCATGTCCTCGAGGAACATGTCCGTGTATCCGCGGGTGATCTCGAAAGGATCCTTCTGCTCGCGGCGTGCCTGGGCCTCGACTTTATCGTCGCCGTCAGAGTCAGCCACATCGTCGTCCGTCAGGTGCCCAACATCCGTGATGTTCATGACCTGGCGTACCTGAAGGCCCGTGTACTCAAGCCAGCGGCGCAGGAGATCGGCGAAGAGAAAGCTCCGATAATTTCCGATGTGCGGCCGGCCGTAGACCGTTGGGCCACAGTTGTAGACGCGCGCGACACCCGCCTCCATCGGCTCAAAGGGCACCTTCTCCTTGGTGAGAGTGTTGTAGACGTGGAAGGTCAAAGGCAGCTGGTTCGTTCGGGTGCTATCGGTCGTAGAATGGGCGGGCGCCCATACGTTACCGGGCGCCCGCGCTGATGACCCCGCCCAGTCACGCTCTTGGTTCAAATGGACCGGATTCCGCCAAGAGCGAGGGTCCACACGTACAGCTTCTTTCACCCCTGGGTGT
>JBLIHL010000109.1:0-13100 GCA_047635895.1 Paracoccaceae bacterium
CAGGGAGGATCAATCCTCCCTGCGCGCTTCTCTTGATCCGCTAGCGGCTCACTTGACGGCCGCGACGCCCGCCTCGGCGACCGCGTGGTCGTCCTCTACGCTGCTGCCGGACACGCCGATGGCGCCGATGATCGCGCCGTCCGCGTTCGTGATCGGGATGCCGCCGGGGAAGGTGATCAGGCCGCCGTTGGAGTGCTCGATGTTGAAGAGCGGTCCGCCGGGCTGGGAGAGGCCGCCAATGGCGCCGGTGGGCATGTCGAAGAAGCGCGCGGTGCGGGCCTTCTTCTGGGCGATATCGATGGAGCCAATCCAGGCGCCGTCCATCCGGGCGAAAGCCTTGAGGTTGGCTCCGGCGTCGACGACGGCGATGTCCATCTTGGTGCCGATCTCGATCGCCTTCTTTTCGGCGGCTTCAAGGGCTTGGCGGGCCTGGTCGAGCGTGATGTCTGACATAGGTATTGGTGGGGTCGAAACAGGAGGGGGGGGGGTAAGGCCCCAGACCTTACTCGCCACGCGCCGTGCTGCCTGCATCCGCGCAGTCAATCCACCTACGTGGCAATCCACCTACGTGGCAATCCACCTACGTGGCAATCCACCTAGGTGGAATCCCCACCTAGGTGGCGCCGACCGCCGCGACAGGCGCTGCCGCGCCCACCTGGGCCAGGCTCTCGTCCGCGCTCCAGATCACGTTGTAGAGCGTGTCGCGCTCGACCGGAATCCGGCCAGCGTCCCGGATCCACTGCACGAGCTCGTTGCGCTTGACCTCTTGGGGGGTCGTGGCGCCGGCCTCGTGGTAGATCTTCTCTTCGACCACGGTGCCGTCGACGTCGTCCGAGCCGAAGGACAGGGCCATCTGTGCTACAGGGATCGAAAGCATGATCCAGTAGGCCTTGATATGGTCGATGTTGTCGAGCAAGAGGCGGCTCACCGCGATCTCTCGCAGCTCGTCCATCGCCGTCGGGCCGGGGAGGTGGCTCCACTCGGTGTTGGCGGGGTGGAAGCTGAGTGGGATGTACGTCTGGAGGCCGCCCGTTTCGTCCTGGAGCGTCCGCAGGCGATCGTGGTGATCCACGCGCTCCTCTATGGTCTCGATGTGGCCGTGCAGCATCGTGCAGTTCGAGCGCAGGCCGGCCTCGTGCACGGTGCGCGCGGTGTCGATCCACTCCTGGCCGGTGTTCTTGTTGTTGTAGCCGAGGTCGCGCACGCGGTCGCTGAAGACCTCCGCGCCTCCGCCCGGGCACGAACCCAGGCCTGCCTCGATGAGCTCAGGCAGCACCTCGGCGAGGGGCTTCTTGGCCCGCCGCGCGATCTGCATCAGCTCGATCATCGTGAACGCCTTGATGTGAATCGACGGTCGCGTCTCTTTGACGGCGCGCAGGATGTCGAGGTAGTACTCGTACGGCAGCTTCGGATAAATCCCCGCCACCATATGCACCTCGGTGACCGGCTCGTGCAGCTGGCCGGCGATCTTCTCGGCCACCTCCTCGGGCTTCATCACGTACGCGCCTTCCTGGCCGGGCAGGCGCTGGAACGCACAGAACCGGCACAGCTTGTTGCAGACGTTCGTGTAGTTGACGTGCTGGTTGACGTTGAAGTACGTCAGGTCGCCGTGCTTCTTCTCGCGCACCCAGTTGGCGAGCGCGCCGACTGCGTGGAGGTCGGCGTGGTAGAGGCGCACACCCTCGTCGCGGTTGAGTCGTTCACCCGCGAACACCTTCGCGGCGATGTCGCCGATGCCGGCGGCGGCCGCCATGGACTCGACCGGGCTCGTGGAAAGAATCATGCCTTCACCTCTGCTTCTTCGCGGCTCTTCGGAAACGTCGGAGCCTCGGACCGTTCGTCGACGATGCCGTACCAAGAGTTGCGCTGGCGCGGCGCGAATCCAGCGGACTGGATCAGGTGCTCAACCTTCTGGACCGACTCAAGGTTGAAGCAGCCCGTTGCGGACACGACGTTCTCTTCGATCATCGTGCCGCCGAAGTCGTTCGCCCCAAAGCGGAGGCTCATCTGGCCCATCTTCATGCCCTGGGTGACGTAGCTCGTCTGGATGTTCTGAATGTTGTCGAGGAAGATTCGGCTGAGCGCCTGGACGCGCAGGTACACGGCCGGCGTTGCTTTCTCCGGATAGTCCTGCTCCTCCGGGACCCCGTCCGGCTGGCACGTCCACGAGATGAACGCGGTGAAGCCGCCAGTCTCATCCTGTAGATCGCGTATGCGCTGAAGGTGCTCGACCCGTTCGGCCGCCGTCTCAACGTGGCCGAACATCATCGTGGCGGACGAGCGCAGGCCCGCCTCGTGGATCTTGCGGTGGACGTCGAGCCAGCGTTCGGTCGTCGTTTTCTTAGGCGCGATAATCTTGCGCACTCGCTCAACGAGCACCTCGGCGCCTGCGCCCGGCACGCTGCCAAGTCCCGCATCCTTGAGGTCGCGGATCACGTCCTCGACGGGCCGCTTCTCGTATTGGCTGAAGTGATCGATCTCGGGCGCCGACAGCGCGTGACTGTTGACGTTGGGGAAGCGCCCGCGCAGGTCGCTGATGAGCTCGCCCCACCAGTCGGAGAGGATGCGCGGGTGGTGCCCGCCCTGCATGAGCACCTGGCGTCCGCCGAGTCCGTCAAGCTCCTTGACCTTGCCATAGATCTCGTCGCGGGACAGGACGTAGGCATCCACGTCACCCGGCGAGCGATAGAACGCGCAGAAGCCGCAGTCCGTGAGGCAGACGTTCGTCGGGTTGATGTTCCGATCGATGATGTACGTGACCGCGCCGCTCGGGTGCTTCCGCAGCCGAACGAGGTCGGCGAGGCGTCCTAGCGTGAGCAGGTCAGCCCTCTCATGGAGGATGAGCGCGTCCTCGGCGGTAATGCGCTTTCCGTCCTCGACGAGCCCTGCGACCCGTGCGACTTCGCGGTCCCCGGCGCTGGCGAAGGCGAGGGGGGCCTGCCAGTCCTGGGGGCGTCGGCCGGAGGGCGTGTCAAAGCGCTCCGCTTGGAGGGAGCTACCAGCTTCACTTGTTTCGATCATGGCGCCAGAATCGTAGGCGATACACAGTCCTTTCGAACCGCCAGATCGCTACCTCTTCACGGCTTCCGGCGGATCTCTGCGGTCCGTGGCCGCAAGGGGCTTGGATGGGCCTCGGATTGCGTCTGAACCGCTTAGACTCTGGGAGGCACCTTGTGCCTCCGGGGCAGGCCCACGCCTGCGCCCGAATCCCTTCTCCAACCCATCTGATTTCCATGTGGATCCCTGCGACCGCGGCCCTGCTCCTCTTAGGAGGAGCGGCCGCATCACCCCGGCCTGCGCCGCTCGTCCCCCAGGCGGACACGGCGCCCAAGGCGGACCTGAGCGCCGCCTTCCTGGCGCTCGAAGACGAGTACAACGACGCGTACAACGCCTGGCGCCGGGAGCTCTCGACGTCCTCCGCCGCGTACCGCGCAGCAGCTGCAGCGGCTGCGGACGATGCACCCACCAAGCCGTTCGTCGCTCCTGAGCGGATCGAGCCGGGGTTCTTTCCGCGCTTCGATCGGCTGGCCAATGCTGGCGAAGTGCGTGCGCAGATCTGGTGCCTCGCGAACTACGTGTCCGAGGCCGACGCCGAGGCGCAGAAGCGTGACTTCACGAGCCGCACTCTGTCGGTTCTGATGAACCCTGACAGCAACCACGGGGCGCTGCCGCGAATCCTCTCGAGCCAGAGCCGCTCCGGGACGCCTCTCACGCAGGAGGACGGGCGCGCGCTCGTAACCCTTGTGGAGACGATGGCCACCGACGCCGAGGCCCGCAGCTCGGCCGCCTACACCCTGGCGTCCATGGCTCCTCCGGCCGGCGTCGATGACGCCGCCGGCGCAGGCATGAAGCTGGCAGGGATGCGTTCGCTCGCCGAGCGCTACCCTGACACTCGCTACGGTAAGCGGGCTGGCGGCTTCGTCTTCCAAACGGAGAACCTCCAGATCGGGATGGTCGCGCCGGACATCCTCGGCCTGGACGTGGATGGCAACGACATGAAGCTCAGCGATTTCCGTGGCAAGGTCACGGTCATCGACTTTTGGGGCTTCTGGTGAGGCCCGTGCGTTGCGATGATCCCGCACGAAAAGACGCTCGTGAAGCGTCTAGAGGATCAACCTTTTGCACTCGTTGGCATCAACAGCGACAACGAGGAGCGCTACCGGAAGAAACGCATTGAGATGGGCGTGACCTGGCAGAGCTTCTTTGACGGTGGCTCGACCGGTGGACCGATCGCCAGCCAGTGGGGCGTGTCCGGATGGCCAACCATCTACGTCCTCGACCACGAGGGCAAAATCCGCTTCAAGAACGTGCGCGGCGAGAAGATGGACCACGCCGTGGAAACGCTGCTCGCCGAGCTGAGCGGAGCGCCGCTCCCCGAGGCGGAAGCCGCGCAGCCGAGGAAGTCGACCGGTGGGTCGATCCCCGCGTCGCGCTTGATCCCGCCGGCCAAGAAGAAGGGCGCAGGTCGGGCAGTTCCCGCGGCTCCCTTGATCCCGCCCGCCAAGAAGAAGTCGGGACTGTGATTTGAAGAGGCCCCCGGCGTGATCCTGACTGGATCGCGCCGGGGGCCTTCTCTTGCTCTCACCTTTCTGATCGCTGTCGCCCCCAATTCGGGCGGCCTGCTAGGGCGTGAAGGTCACGGCGAGGGCGCTCGACAGGTTGAAGAAAGCGCCGCAGGGGCCGCCGATGTCGCGGTAGAACGTTTGGAAGTTCCAGCTCGAGCCCGAGACGATGTGCCCGGCGGCCGGGTTGCTGGTGACGGTGTAGGCCGCGAGGCCGCCGCCGACCGAGCCGGTTCCGGATCCCGTCGAGTACGGCGTGAAGCGGTAGAGCGGACCGGAGAGGCAGAGGAGGCCGTTGCCGATCGCAGCCGGCGAGATCATGCCGGGCCCCATGAAGGTGATGGCGAAGGTCCCTGGGACCATGCCCGACGTCGTGAGGACGAGGTTGTCGAGGCCGACGCTCGTTGATCCGGTGGCCGAGATCACAGCGCCTGATCCGGCGACGTTGATGCAGCCCGTGGTGTTCGAGAAGTTGCCGCAGGGGCTATCGGGAAGGGGGCAGAAGCAGAACGGTGTGCCGATGGAAATGGGCGGCTCACACGAGTCCGGGACTCCGTTCTGGTTCAGGTCCGGGGTCGCTCCGAAGGCGATGTCCAGCGCGTCTTCCACGCCGTTGCCGTCGCAGTCAAGGAGCACCTGGTTCGGCGCATCCAGCGCGTTCAGGTCATCGCCATGGGGCAGGCTCGTCGAGCGTCGAGTGATGAGCCCGAGCTGTTCTGCCGGGATGAAGATGCCGGGCAGGAAAGCGCTTCCGCCGAAGGACGGCGGCATCAGGATGTCACCCTCTTCGATGGGGAGCCCGAAGTTGCTGTCAGGCTGGCCGATGATGGCCGAGCCTCGGCGCACTGAGAAGAGCAGCATGTCCGTGCCGCCGCTGACCCAGTCGTAGAGGGTGAAGGAAGGGTCGTAGACGCCGTTGCCGTTGTCCACGAGGATCAGGGCGTCGAGGTCGTCACTGCCGGGTCCGCCAACGATGTCGAGACCGAGCACGTTCGCCGGGGCGTAGACAGCGGGGGCACCGGTCGCGGTGACGTGCAGGACGTCACCGCCGACGAAGCCGTTCGCGGCCGCCGAGCCGGAGTGCGAGAGGCCCTCCAGCGGATCGACGAAGCCAGAATCGAGGCTGAAGTAGAGCCCCGAGAACGTGGCATCCGCGTACTCGATCGCGTCCTTGTTGTCGCCCGTTTCGAAGGGGCTCGTGTTGATCAGGATCGGCTCACGGAGCCCGACACCCGGGTAGGCGTAGCCGCTCGAGGACGGGAGCCCGTCCCCGTCGATGACGCCGATGTTGCGTCCGGAGCTGAGCACGTTCACCGGGCCCGGCGGCATGTTCTGAAGGAAGGTGAAGACATCGGCGGCGGCTTCATGGGCAGCTGCCTCGGAGCGCACGTTGGGAAGCGGACCGCCGCTCAGACCGCGGGCGAACTCGTCGACCGAGAACAGGACCTGGCCGGGCTGGATCTCAAAGTTGGGCGGGAAGGCGCGGTCGGCTCCAGTCGAGAACGCGTCGACCTCGACGATGCAGGCCGTGCCGCCCGTGTGCCCGATGCAGATCGGGGGCAGGCCGAGGTTCACGTCGTGGGTCCAGACGGTGTTGGGGGTCGGGACCGGGCCCAGGATGGGGCGCGAGGTGCCCGTTTGGGGCCGCAGCATGTCCCCCTCGGTGATGGCGACCGTCGTGAAGGGGTCCGGCGTTCCGACGAGCGGGCTCTGCCAGTCGACGGAGAAGAAGTAGCGGCCCTGGGCTGCACTGGATCCGGCGAGAAGCAGGGCTCCTGACGTGGCGAAGAAAAGTCGTGTGAGCATGGTTCCGGGCCCAGGGGGGGGCGGCTTGGAGGTGGAGGAAAGAGGCGGGGGAGACCCCCGCGCTATCACCAACTGAACCTGCTCCGGAGGACCGGACACCTTTGTCCATCATTCTGCAGCCTCGATTCCTGGGTCCATTCTTAGGCCCGATCGCGGGCCTGATCACCCGCCGAGCCCCGTCACGCGCCCTGCTCAGCCCCGCGCTGCGCTCATCGCCAGCTTCACGAGCCGCCACGGGGTCGTCGCCGCTGCCAGCTCGAAGAGTCGCTTCGCCGTGACGTTACTCCGCTGGGTATCGTGGAACCAGACAGGGCGCGGCCAGATCCTGAAGGGGGCGCGCACGACGGTCTTTTCAGGCCGCTCGAAGAGGTAGGTATTGTGGACGAACCCTTCCCCGCTCCGGATGTCCGAGGCAGTGTGCCCCGGGTAGGCGCCCCAGGGGGTCGAGCCGAGCGCGAAGGCCGCGCCAGCCCAGAGGTTCACGGAGACGGTGCCGTAGCGGAGCCGCGCGATGGCGTGCTCGACGGCTCTCGCTGTTTCGGGATCACGCATCGAAGCGGGGTGCACGAGGATCGTTGCGTTCAATGAGCCCCAGAGGGCGTCGTTGCAGAACTCGGTGGCGCCGCGCAGGAAGTCCGCCGGTCCCTTGGCCGGCAGGGCAGTCTCCGCCATGACGCCGCACCAGGACTCCACCTGGAAGCAGACGTCGTCCGTGTTCTTAGGATCCACGCCCTCCACGAGGGTCCATCCGAGGCGGTCCGGTGCGTCCCTGCCGAACCGCCTTGCGCCCGGGTGTTCCGCGAGGTACTCGCGATGCCTCTCCAGAGCCCCCGGATAGTAGGGAGGGCGGCTTGGGGCCGCTTCGAGGGAGGCGCCGACCGCGTCCAGGAACGGCCTGCGCTGATCCCAGCTGTCTGCGGTGACGACGACGCGCGTGGCCAGGCAGTTGAAGCCCGCGTTGTTCACGAGCGAGGAGGCCACATTGGACGCCTGGTAGCGCAGGTCCGAGCGGCTCCATGGGCCCGGCACGACGATCACGGGGCTGACGTTGCCGAGCTCGGCGGTAATAGGGAGATCGATCCTCTTTTCGCCCGCAGCCTTTCGCTCCCTGGCGGCGTCACCGGTACCCCAGACGATCGCGTCGTAGGTGCGATCAGACCCAGTGATGTGGATGCGGTCCACCGCGTCGTGCTGGCAAAGGTACTCACCAATAGCCGCACCCCCATGGACGATCCTGAGCGCGCCGAAGCGAATGAACGGCGCGAATGCACGCTCCCAGATCGGACCGAGGTAAGAGTTCACCGGGTTCGTTTTCAGGAGGACACAGCAGCCCCGCGCGATCATCTCGAAGAGAGCGTCGAGAGGTCCGATACTCGAGACGTTGCCAGCGCCCAGGACCAGTGAAATGGCGGGACTCGCGCCGTCGCCGCCCTCACGGTGCATCCAGCCCATGGTCTCTTCGAGCTCGTGCAGCTTGACGCCGCGCTCCATCCAGACCTCAGCCGTGATGCCCCGGAAGAGGATCTTGTCCAGTGGGTCCGTCGGGAACACCGGGGCCTGGACGCGGCCGTCGGGGCCGAGGCGCGGCTTGCCCGGCAGGCGGGGGGCGCCGTGGGCCTGGATGTCTCGCAGCGTGCGCGCCTGGAGGTGAACGTGCCGGAGCACCGTCCATGGACCCGCGAGCCACTCTTCGGCGGCGACATCTGGCACGTCGGTCGTCGCCTTTGCCTCGCAGCTGACCTGGACCCAGTCCTCGGCGGCCTCGATGACGCACTCCGCCATCTCATCGAGGAATTTGATGCGCTCCCCAATGTCGAGCTGCGCCCAAGCCGTGGCGCGGGAGCGGAGCTCCTCAAGCGCTTGGGTGCAGGCTTCCGGCGGAGTAGTGTCTGGCCAGTCGATCATATTCGGGGTGTGTTGAGCAGCCTCACTTCGGTTGCACCGTGCGGGTCGAAGAAGCAGGTGAAGTTGTTCCCTCGCACTGGGAGGCGAGCAGGCCGGTCGTCTCAGGCGTCCAGCGCGACGTCACCTGCGCTGTGGACGAGGAACACGGTGCCGAGCTTGTCGAGCATGTGGTTGGTGCTCTCCGTCAGGTAGCTGGCGTTCTCGCCGTGCTCCGGGAGGCGGAAGCCCATCATGACGATGGCGGCATTCTTCGACGTGTCGCAGATGGCTCCGAGGGGATTGTCCGACACCATGGCCTTGGCCTCGGCGCGGATCCGAGCCGTCCCGAGCAGCTCGCGCAGGTGGCGCTCAGACTCTTCCACGCCGTCCTCGTGATTGACGACGCGCAGGAGCCTGATCTTACGGTCACGCCAGGCCTCGTTCTGCACGAGCAGGTGCGCGAGGAGCACCATGAGCGGACCGTTCTCCTTGCCGCGCCACCACACGTCGATCGTCCCGTCGGGAACGTCCCGGGGATCGGCATCCTCGGGTGTCTTGGTGGATAGCATCAGGATGCTGTGCCCGAGATCGCGAATCGTACGGAGCGTCTCGAGGCGCTCTTCGGCCTGGTCGGGGTCGCTGGACCAGCCGATCAGCGTCGTGTTCGGGCGGAAGGCACCCAGGCCGTGGCACTGGGCGAGCGCCTCCATGCCGCGGTTCCGGTCGGGGCTCACCACGACCGCGGGGAACGCTTCCAGCTCCTGCTCCTGGATGAAGCGGCGCAGCGACTTTTCCTGGGCCTGACGCCGCTCGACGAGGTTCTCGACGTCGCCGGTGATGACCTGGGCGAGGCTGAGAATGCCGCGACCCGCACAGAGCCAGTGGCCATAGACCGCGAGTTCGACGCGGGCGCCGGCGCCGCCGCTAAAGGCCAGGATGGACGGGCGCCAGTTCTTCGGGTGGTAGCTTTCTTCCTCGAGGCGCTGGAGCTCCTTGCGCGCGCGCTCGAAGGAGGCGCCGCTGCGCACGTCGCCCCAGGTCGACTGGATCTGGCGCTGGCCGATGTAGCGGTGCAGCATCGCCATCAGCGCGACGGCTCCAAGGGCCCAGAGCGGCGCGATGAGCAGCATCACAAGGGCGCAGCTGATGGCGCCGAGGAGTGCGATCGTCCAGTGCGTCCACTTGAAGGTGGGGCGGTAGGACGGGTTGCGCGTATAGGACTCCCGGAACGTCGCGAGGTTCAGGTAGCCGTAGGTCACCATGAAGAACATGGTGATGATCGGGGCGATCAGGTCGAGTTCGCCGACCAGGATGCCTAGCTCGGCGATCACGAACGTCGCGATGATGGCGCGGCGCGGCTCGTTACTGGGGCCTGCGCCTACGGAGAATGGGTTGAGACGCGGGAAAATCCGATCGCGGGCGAGCGCCTGGAGGATGCGCGGGGCGCCCATCATCGACCCGATGGCGGAGGACAGGGTCGCAGCGAAGATGCCAGCGGTGATCAGCGGACCAAAGGCGGCCGCCTCGCGTACCACCATGTTGTTCGACTGGAGGGTCTCCCGTGGGACGGCCCCACCGAGGAGCAGCGCCATCCCCGCGTAGACGAGGCCCGTGAAGGCGATGGAGGCCAGCGTGCCGCGCGGAATGGACTTGGCGGGATCGCGCAGGTCGCCGGACATGTTGGCGCCCGCCATGATCCCGGTGGCCGCCGGGAAGAAGAGGGCGAACATCGTGAAGAAGCTCTGGCCCTCCAGGAAGCCGGTCCCAAGGTTCGCGGACAGTACCTCAGGTTCAAAGGAGCCGACGGCGCCGATCGCGAAGGAAACGATCGAGAGCAGCAGGATCGCGAGGATCCCGTACTGGAGCTTGATCGTCCAGCCAGCGCCAATGAAGACGCAAATGAACACCAGCAGGTTGACGATGGTGGCGACGTACTGCCGATGGGCCTCCAGAGCCGGGAACGTCGCCGTGAACGCCTCGGTGAAGCCGATGACGTACATGGCGACCGAAATCGCCTGGGCCAGAAAGAAGACGATCCCGATCGATCCACCGGACTCCACGCCCAGGGACCGGCTGATCATGAAGTAGGCCCCGCCACCCTTGACCCGCGTGTTGGTGGCGATTGCCGAGACCGAGAAGGCGGTCATGGTCGTGATCGCCTTGGACAGCGCCACGATGCCGAGGGTGGCAAGGACGCCTGCGTTGCCCACGACCTGGCCGAAGCGCAGGAACATGATCACGCCGAGAATGGTCAGCGTGCAGGGCGTGAAGACCCCACCTAAGGTCCCGAAGCGGCCGCTGGTGGTTTCGCGTGACTGGGCCAACTTAGTGGGGAGGGGGACTCGGGGGCGGGCGTTGGTGGAGCCGCTGGGCCCTGGGGCGCAGTGGGGGCGGGATTGTATCTCCTGGGAGGCCTCGCCTCATCGACTCGATCCGATAGACTCCTCGGCTCGAACGGCGCTCTCCGCGCCCAGACTCCACCCTGTCTTAGCCCCGCCGCCCGACCCAGAGCGGCACCCCGATCCCATGGCGAAGCCCAAGCCCGGCCTGATGGATACCATCGTCTCCCTCTGCAAACGCAGAGGGTTCGTGTTCCCTGCCTCCGAGATCTACGGCGGCATAGGTAATACGTACGACTACGGTCCCCTGGGCGTGGAACTCCTCCGTCACGTCAAGGATGCCTGGTGGAGCCGCGTAGTCACGAGCCGCGACGACGTCGTCGGCCTCGACTCTGCCATTATCCAGAATCCGAAGACGTGGATTACGTCCGGGCACGTGGGTGGGTTCAGCGACCCGATGGTCGACTGTAAAAAGTGTAAGTCGCGCTTCCGCGCGGACAAGCTTGAGGACGCGCGCTGCCCCGAGAAGCCCTCGAAGAAGCCGGGCCAGTGCGAGGGGGAGCTCACGGAGCCCCGCGAGTTCAACCTGATGTTCAAGACGAACCTCGGCGCGGTCGAGAGCACGGCTTCGGTCGCCTACCTGCGTCCGGAAACGGCCCAGGGAATCTTCCTGAACTTCAAGAACGTCCTCGAGTCGGCCCGCATCAAGCCGCCGTTTGGAATCGCCCAGATCGGCAAGAGCTTCCGCAACGAGATCACGCCGGGCAACTTCGTCTTCCGTACTCGTGAATTCGAGCAGGCGGAGATGGAATTCTTCGTGCCGCCCTCCGAGGAGCAGCATTGGTACGACTACTGGCGTAAGGCCCGTTTCGATTGGTACACCGAGCTCGGCATCCGTCCCGAGAAGCTCCGCATGCGCGAGCATGAGAAGGACGAACTCGCGCACTACTCCACCGCCACCGCGGACATCGAGTACGAGTACCCGTTTGGTTGGGGCGAGCTCGAGGGAGTTGCCTGTCGCACGGACTTCGACCTCAAGCGTCACTCGGAGGCGTCGGGCAAGGACCTCGTTTACTTCGATCCCCAGACCAAAGAGCACTACACGCCCTACGTCATCGAGCCCGCGGGCGGCATCAACCGGATGGCGCTCACGTTCCTCATTGATGCGTACGAAGAGGAGCAGCTCGAAAAAGACACCCGAGTCGTCCTCCGTTTTCACCCGGAAATTGCGCCGATCACCTGCGCCGTTTTCCCGCTCGTCAAGAAGGACGGCATGCCCGAAAAGGCCAAGGAGGTCGAGAAGATGCTCCGCCGCGGCCGCATGAGCGTCTTCTACGACGCGGCGGGCGCGATCGGTCGCCGCTACCGTCGCCAGGACGAAATCGGTACTCCCTATTGCGTGACGATCGACGGCGACACCCTTGAAGGTGATGTCGTAACGGTCCGCGATCGTGACTCCATGCAGCAGGACAAGGTCAAGATCTCTGAGCTCCAGACTTACCTCTTGGAGAAGATGGAAGGTTGGAAGCGGCCGTAGGTCGCGTGCTGGGCTGTTGTGGCGTCGGGCCCCTCGCCCGAATGGGCGAGTGTTGTGTCTTGTGCGTTGTGCTTTGTGCTTTGTGTCACTTGCCACGCCGCCTGGCCCGAAACCGTCCCGTGTGTCCGCAAGGACACCCGGGCCATAGCGCGTGCCCGTAGGGTGCGTGCGGCCCGGCGCGAGGCTCGCCCTCGCGGCCTCTCCGGCGAGGAGGCCCGTGCGGCAGCACGCCCGTCCGGCGAGGACGCCTGCGCGGCGAGCGCCAGAGGCATAATCGCTATTTCCCCGTCAGGGGAAATGCCATAAATACAGCGCGGTGTCTCAGCGATCGGGGGGGGCGGCATTCAGTGCCTTGGTAGCAGTCGTGACGGGTATCGACCTGTCGGCTACCGACTTCCCAGTGCCGACTTGCTGCCGTCGGCGCGCAGCGCTCGACGCGTGGGCGGCGTCGCGACCGGTAGCGACCAGGCCGGTACCGACATGCGCGGTGGCGTACCGCTGCCGTCGGCGCGCAGCGCTCGACGCGTGGGCGGCGTCTCGACCGGTAGCGACCAGGCCGGTACCGACATGCGCGGTGGCGTACCGCTGCCGTCGGCGCGCAGCGCTCGACGCGTGGGCGGCGTCTCGACCGACGACGTCCCGCGCCAGGCTGCCCGTCGGCGGGACTGAATACGGTAGCACTCAAGCCTCAACCCACGCGTCGGGCGCTGGCGCGCCGACGGCAGGCAGTCGGTTCCGTCCGGGTCGGTACCGGATAGGCCTGTCTCGGTCGGGACGCCGCCCACGCGTCGAGCGCTGGCGCGCCGACGGCAGCAGGTCGGCACCGGGAAGTCGGTACCGGGCGGGCCAGCGGCGGGCACGACTGCTACCAAGGCAGTGAATGCCGAACCGCCCGATCGCTGAGACACCGCGCTGTATTTATGGCATTTCCCCTGACGGGGAAATAGCGATTATGCCTCCGGCGCTCGCCGC
>JBLIHL010000110.1:0-12961 GCA_047635895.1 Paracoccaceae bacterium
CGTCCACATCTCCACGGTTTCGCGCGCCGTCGCAGGGAAGTACGCCCAGACGCCACGCGGAATCTTCTCGCTGAAGTTTTTCTTCGTGGGCGGAACCACCAAGGCGAGCGGCGAGGAGACGAGCCAGATTTCGGTCAAGGAGCGGATCAAGAAGATCGTCGGCGCCGAGGACGTGCGCAAGCCGCTCTCCGATGAGGGGATTGCCAAGGCCCTCGAGGAGCAGGACGGAATCAAGATCGCGCGCCGAACCGTCACCAAGTATCGGAAGGCCCTGGAGATTCCCTCATCGACCCAGCGCCGTCAGTATTGAGCAGGCCTCCGCGGGCTTGACCTGTTGCGCATGGACACTTGCCCGTGCCCATACACTCGAATCGCGGTTTGAACGCCGTCGCCGTGACATCTCGACGGTCATTCGGGCTAGCATCTGGGTGCGATGAACCTCAAGGCCACCGAACTACGCAAAGGACTCGTCCTCATCAAGGACGGACAGCTCCTCCTCATCTCCGACTATAGCCACCACACGCCGGGCAACTGGCGGGCGATCATCCAGGTGAAGACCCGGAATCTCCAAACGGGGCAGAACGGTTCGTTCCGCCCGTCCGCGGGGGATCAGTTCGAAGTGGCGTACCTCGACAAGAAGAAGTCCCAGTACCTCTACCAGGAGGCGAATGGGAACTATTGCTTCATGGACGCCGAGACCTACGAGCAGTTCCACCTCGAGAAGGCAATGGCTGAGGAGAAGATGCGGTACGTGCGCGAGTCGGACGAGATCGAAGTCACCTTCCATGAAACGACGGCTGTCTCGATTGAGCTTCCGCCCCAGGTCGTGCTCGAGATCACCGAGGCCGAACTGGCCGTGAAAGGCAACTCGGCCACGAACGTCAAGAAAGATGCGGTGCTTGAGACCGGCGCGGCCATCCGGGTCCCGCTGCACATCGGCGTCGGCGAGAAGGTCAAGGTATCCACCGACACCGGTGACTTCATGGGCCGCGCGTCCGAGTGACGGAGCTGCCCCCGAACGGGGTCACTCGTCCCGAACTGGGTCACTCGTCCCGAACGGGGTCACTCGTCCCGAACGGGGTCACTCGCCCCGAACGGAATCACTCGTTCGGGTCAAAGCGCCAAACGCTGATCGAGAGGTCGCGCGCTTCCACCAAAACGGGGAAGTGCTCGACGAACTGACAGCGCTCCGTGAGAAACCTCTGCAACCTCTCCCTGTCGCGCCGCGCCAGGGAGAGGTTGTAGTCGTTACGGATCACGAACCAAGCGACTCGTGAGTCGTTCTCGAGGGACTCAAACGGATCAGGGTTGTAGCGATCGAGCGAAATGACCGCGTCGTGGTGCCGAACGTCCGCCTCACGGCCGCCCGTGAGGTAGAACTCGACCACCGGCGCAGGCGCGCCAATGACGATGTCCTCGGGCGAACGGCGCGCCGCAACGAGCTCCACTGCTTCACGCCAACGGGCGCGCTGGCCGCGGTCGACGGTGAAGTAGAGGACCGACTGGGAGAGAAGTGGCACCGCTAGCACCAGGAGCCACAGCGCGCGGGGTCCTGCTGGACTCTCTTCGGCTGACCTGTTCCCGGCTGGGCTGGCCCCCACCCGGCTCCCTCCGCTGCGGCCTATGGGCCAGGCGGCGAGCAGAGCGATCCACGGAAAGAAGGCAAACGCATACTGCGCGCTCATGGTCGCGAAGGCTGCGACCCCGGCCAACGTCGCGCCACCGATGACGGCGACGCTCCCAACAAAGACTGCACCGCGGTCCTTCCCACGCCAGGCCACGATGAAGGACCCGAGCGCCAGCGCCGCGACCGTCGGCGTCACGAACGAGCCCACGGTCAAAGCAAAGTGTGCCACGCTGGCGACAGGGCTCTGAGCGGCCTTTTTCTCGAGGTACTTGGTGAAGACAGACCAGACGAACGGCAGCGCCAGCATCGACGGGATCGCGCACGCCAAGAACGCCAGCCGCGCCGATCGACGAGCCGCCGGCGCCGTGACGGGCGGAACCAGGAACGCAGCCGCGCCGATGGCCCCAGCGACCACGGCACCCTCGAGGTGGAAGAGCACGCCGAGACCGGCCAGCAAGATGCCGAGGACGGTCAGAAGCCAGCGCCCTGAGATAAGACCTCGAATGGAGAGGCCGCCACCGAGGAGCCCGAGTGCCTGGACCATCGTGTAGAACCGAGCGGTCTGGGACCACTGGATCTCCCAGGCGCTCAAGGCCACGACCAGTGCCGCAGTGGCCGCGCGTGCCCGGCCCGCCACGGGCCAGAACGCCCAGTAGGTCAGGGGAATGGCCGCGTAGCCAATGAGCGCCGGAGTGAGGCGCAGCGCCGTTTCGCTGGGCGTCCCGCCCAAGGCCTCCACCGTCCATCGGATGAGGAGATAGCCGACCTTGGCATCCACGGCCTGCACGGCGTGGGAGTCGCCCCAGGCGTAGACCTCATCGAGCCACAGGCTCCACTCGCCGAGCCGAACGAACCGCAAAAGCCCGAAGACCAGCGCAGCACCGAGGAGCCAGCTCGCGAACGTGGCATCGCGGTCCGGCGCGCCCAGGCCTGCCTGGGCGGACGGATCCGCCTGACGGGGTTCAGTCCCCGGGGCCCCCTGCGGGCCCTGCTGTGCATCTTCCGAAGTCATTGAGGCGCCTATAGTCTCGAATCCTGACGGCGATCCAAACCACCGGGGCCGAGATCTGTCCACGCGAGCCCAAATACTGGCCAGCTACGGGGCAAAATCGTCCGATACCTTCAGGAACCGCCCGCGCAGTGGCGTATGACTCGCCCTGTGACCACAATGGAGTCCCCGCCCGGAGCGCCGCCCCGGTCCGGAGCCCCCACGATGCCCGAATCCATGAGACTCCCAAGCGCCACCACCCTTGCTGTCCTCGCGCTGTCCAGCTGCATGCTGCCCAGCTGCATTTCGGGTCGACGCCCGATCGTCCTGGACTCCACTCCTCGCGGGGCCCTCGTGATCGTGGACGGGGTGGACTCCGGCCATTCGACGCCCTGCACTTTCCAGCTTCCGGACAAGAGTCGAACCTTCGAGTTCCGGCTGGCCGGCTACGAACCCGAAATTCGAGACATTCGGATCGGCGACCGTAGCGAGGTGGTTTTCTGGAGCGACGCCGTCACCGACTACCGGACGTGGGCCTTCCCGCTCTGGCTAAGCACCCAGGACTTCTTCTTTCCAGTCAAGGAAGACGACGGCGAGATGCCGAGCCGCATCCATGTGCGCCTGCGACGCTCCCGCGAGCCCGTCGCTTTCGCAAACTGATCTGTCCACCCGCTGCTTCGTCCCCCTACTCAAGAGCGCGTGAGCCCCAAGATCCGCCCCGCCCGTCGCGCTGTCTTCCTGGACCGCGACGGCACGATCAATCGTGAGGTCGACTATCTATC
The DNA here is from genome assembly GCA_047635895.1 of Paracoccaceae bacterium. Lineage (GTDB taxonomy): Bacteria > Planctomycetota > UBA1135 > UBA1135 > Saltatorellus. Next base: position 3,398 of record JBLIHL010000110.1, read on the forward strand.
GGACCCTGAGGACTTCGAATTCCTGCCTGGAGCGATCGGTGCCCTGCGCGATCTCCAGGAGGCAGGCTTCGCCCTCGTGGTGGTGACCAACCAGAGCGGGATCGCCAGGGGGCTCCTCCATGAGGACACTCTCCACAGGATCCACCAGCGCATGACCGACGAGCTTGAGGCCGCTGGGGTGACGCTCGACTGGATTGGCTACTGCCCACACCACCCGACCATTGGCGGCCCATGGTTCCGCGCCGACTGCTCCTGCAGGAAGCCCCGGCCAGGCCTCCTGCTCCTGGCCGCAGCCGACCTGGGGCTCGATCTCCGGTCGTCTTTTTGCGTCGGGGATTCCCTGCGGGACGTGGATGCCGCCGAGGAGATCGGCGTCGAAGGCCTGCTGGTCCGGACCGGCAAGGGCGCCGCCCAGGAACAGCTGGCCAAGATGAGCGGCAGAGACGTGCGCGTCGAGGATGACCTGGGAGCGGCCGCGCGCTACATTCTCGGGCTATGACCACAGCCCAAGCCGCGACGATCACGCGCCCGAAAGCCCTGGTGCTTCGCGGCCCCGGAACCAACTGCGAGGACGAGACCCTTCGCGCACTCCGCATGGGAGGGGCCGACGCCGACCTCCTGCGCACCGATGTGGCGGCCAAAGACCCGTCGAAGGTGGACGGCTACGCCGTTCTCGTGATCGCAGGCGGGTTCAGCTACGGCGACGATCTGGCGGCTGGGCGCGTCTGGGGATCGAGCCTGAGGGCCGGCCCCGGCCAGGATGGCGGCCTGGGGGGTGCCCTTCGTGCCCACGTGGCGCGTGGCGGACGGATCCTCGGCGTCTGCAACGGATTCCAGGTCCTCGTGGAGTCCGGCCTGTTTGAGCCCGACAAGGCCCAGGACGAGCGCTCTGTCGCCCTCTTCGCAAACGCCTCGAATCACTACGAGTGCCGTTGGGTGACCCTGGAGGTCCAGGAGAGCCAGTGCGACTGGCTCGAAGCAGGGGCTCGAATGCCCACCCCCGTGGCACACGGCGAGGGACGCTTTGCCGTGAAGGACGAGGCAGCCCTGGAGCACCTGCGAAGCCAGGGCCAGGTCGTTTTGACCTACGTGAACGAGAAGGGCGCAACCGGCGAACCCGCCGGCTACCCCGCGAACCCGAACGGCGCCGTCGCCGATATCGCGGGGATCTGCGACCCCACGGGTCGCGTCGTGGGCCTCATGCCCCACCCCGAGCGAAACCTGGACCCCTGGAATCACCCCCAGTGGACGCGACTTAAGCGACGCAACGAAGGGGAAGGTCTCGCCTTCTACCGCGCACTGGTGGAATCCGCCTCTCGCGCTTCCCTATAGTCGCGTTCGCCGCAGCAGCGCTTCACTCCGCTTTGGGCCCCGCCCGGATCCATTCTCCGTGGCGACCCTGCCCCTTCCGTGTTCATTCCAGGCGCACCCGCGCCACACCCTGGACCCGAAGCCCTATTGGAAGCGCGCGGCTAATCACTATGAGGCGCACCGCACACACCACCTCTCTTGCCTCCCGAGGCATGCCCCGCCTGGCCGCACTGTTCGCCGCTCCCCTCCTCGGAATGGGCATGGCTGCTAGCCTTACCGGATGCGCACCCATTGCGGTCGTAGGCACGGCCATCCTCGTCAACGACGACTTCGTGGACAACGCCCAGACGGTCATCGTGCCGTACGAGGTGGACCTGGTATGGGCCAAGGCGAGGAGCACCCTGTCCCACATGACGTCGGACCTGATCGATGTGGACAATGACCTCCGTGCGATGAAGACCTTCGTCGACGGAGCGGAGGTGGTCGTTCAGGTGGAGACCTATGACGTCGGGCAAACGCTCATTCGTGTAGCCGCCAGGCGCTACCTCGTCTATAGCAACGAGGTGGCCGTGAACGTGCGCAACCGCATCGACCTCGACCTCAACTGAGCTTCCTGCTGGGGCTTGGGCTCTGGGGCTCTGGGGCTTGGGCTCTGGGGCTTGGGCTCTGGGGCCAAGGCGCCGCTGGGCACTTGAACCGAACTAAGACGTGGATCTGGGGTACCTGGAGCTTAGAACCTCCTAAGATTCTCCCCGAGGAAATGAGCGTGCCTTAATGCTCGGTCGCTTGAAGCCATGACGTCCCCCACCGGTCACTTCGCTGAGTCGGAGCTGCTACAGCGGCTCCCCCAGCATCCCAACCATTCGGCTCACGAGCCTCTGCCGCGATCCCGCCTCGCGGTCTTGCGGCCGCTCTGGTGCATGGGCTTAGCGCTGTGTGCAGCGCTTTGGCCAGCGAGCTGTGGGGCCGTCGCGATCAACAACCCGGAGCTGATGTCCGACGATCAGTTCCAGAAGGGCGCACAGGTCATCGACTACGACCACGGGGCCGATTACGTCTGGGTGCATGTCAAAGAGACCCTCGCGCACCTCTCGTCGCGGCAGCCGGAATTCAACGATGCGAGCCGCCGAGCGTTCGCGACCGTCGAGGCCGGCTCGATCCAGATTGGGGTCATCGCGCTCGGAGAATCCCGCTGCCGCATGGCGGTACGTGCTCGCAGGTACGGGCTACCGAGCGACGAGCTAGCCACGGGCGTGCTAGATCGTATCCATGAAGAGATCGAGCCCTAAGGCGGGCCCCCGGGTCCCCCCCCAGAACGACGCTGACGGTCGACCCGGAGATCGAACCTCAGAGACTCGCGAGCGTCTTCTGGAGCGTTCCGTCCGCCTTCAGCTGCGCCACGCAGCTGCTACAGACGCCCGATAGGCGGAGCATGTGGCCCGTCATGATGAATCCGAGCGCTTCGGCGTTCTTGCGCTGGAGAGCTTCGATCTCCTCGTCTTGGAACTCAGCGATCGTCCCACAGACGCGGCAGACCATGTGATCGTGGTGCTCGTGCCCAAGGATGTGTTCGTACACGACCTCGCCACGGCCCGTTTCGACGGCCTCGATGAACCCGCCACGCTCCAGCACCTCGAGCGTGCGGTAGACCGTAGCTCGACTGACGGCGGGACCGTCTTCGGCCTTCAGCCACTCGTACATCCGCTCAACGCTGAAGTGCTCGTGGACCGCAAAGGCCTTTTCGAAGACACGCCTACGCTGGGGCGTCATCTTCAGGTTGTCGCTCTTGAGGAATTCCTCGAAGCGCTTTTCGATTGCGGTTTCGTTCAACTGACTGGTGGGGTCTCTTCTTGCGGTGAGGCCGAGGCGGCGGCCTTGGAGCCTGAAAACGGCCGATACATACGAACAAGGCGCTCTGGGGACACGCCGCATTCGTACAGCCCCCTAAGGATCCAGTTTCTGACCGACGAGCGCAAGAGTCCCTCTTCTTCCCATCGCCGCGCCGAGATCACGAGCGTTGCCGATTCGACCAGCTGGATGGCACTCCTGCCCCGAATGCGCTTCGAGAAGTCGACATCCTCGAAGAGCGGAATCTCCTGAAATCCGCCAGCGTCGAGGTACAGGTCGGACCGAACGGCCAGCCCTGAGTCCCCGTACACCATCCCGCGGCGGCTCCGTGCGTTCGCAGCGCGTTCGATCCATCGATACGTGCGCCCCTCTGCGTCGATCACCTGCCGCATCGCCGCAGCCCGCGCGCCCTCCTTCCCAGGTGCAGCGCAAAAAGCCTCCCTGAGGGACCGAATCGACCCGGTCCTGGGGATGCTGTCCGCGTGCAGGAACAGGAGCACATCGTGGCCGCCCTCCAGCAGCCTGGCAGCCGCCGCACGCAGCTGAACCCCTCTCCCACGACCCGTCGCCAGCACCTCAGCGCCACCGCGAACCGCGAGCTCTACGGATCCGTCCTGGGAACCACCGTCGGCGACCACAACCTGATCGGCGCGATCGAGGGGGTCACGGACGGAGGTCAGCCGCGTCAGCAGACGCGGCAGGGCCAGTCTCTCGTTGAGGGCGCAGATCCCCACGCCCAGGCTTAGACCTGGGGCCTTGCCCGTGCGGCTGTCCCTGACTTGATCTTCCGGCATAGGCCTCAAGCCGGCGCGGTCACGCTTCGTCAGCGTGCTCCTGGGGGCGCGCTACGCGGGCTTCGCGGCGGCGCCCGATGTCGCGGCGGCAGAACTTGCCTGCGTACTTGATCTTGTCGTAGGCCTCGTACGCGAGCTCACGCGCGTCCTCAGGGTCCTTGGCCATCGCCGTAACGGTGAGCACGCGGCCTCCATTCGTGACGATCTCTTCGTCGCCGTCAAGCGCCCGGTTCAGCTTGGTACCCGCGTGGAACACGACCGCGGTATCCACCCGCCCAGCGGCCTCAAGACCGTCGATCCGGTCGCCCTTCCGGGGGCTTTCAGGGTAGCCCTCAGCCGCGGCGACCACGCCGATGCAGGTCTGGTTCTCCCACTCGGGGGTCTCGATTGAATCGAGCGTCCCGTTGGCGGTGGCCAGAAGAATAGGGACGATGTCGCTCTTCAAGCGGCGAACGAGCGCCTGGCACTCGGGGTCGCCGAAGCGGACGTTGTACTCAATGACGCGCGGGCCTCCATCGGTGAGCATGAGCCCGATGAAAAGCACGCCCCGGAAGTCGATCCGCTCGCGGCGAAGCATGTGGATCGAGGGCAGCAGCACGTGCTGCTCGATCTGCTTGTAGATGCGCTTGCTGAGCTCAGGCACCGGCGAGTAGACGCCCATGCCCCCGGTGTTCGGGCCGACGTCGCCCTCTCCGAGCTGCTTGTGGTCCTGGACCGGCTCAAGCACCAGAACGGTCTCGCCATCGGTCAGCGCGAAAATGCTGGCCTCCTCGCCTTCCATGAACTCCTCGATGAGGATCGTGGCTCCGGCGCGTCCGTGACGCCCCTCCTCCATGATCGCGTCGACAGCCATCCGAGCCTCAGGCAGGTCAGCGCAGATGTAGACGCCCTTACCCGCGGCGAGGCCGTCCGCCTTGATCACCTGGGGCCACGCGGTGCAGCCCTCGAGGTAGCCCTTGGCCTGGCCCGAGCGGTTGAAGCTGCGGGACGCGGCCGTTGGGATCCGGTGCCGCTCCATGAGCTCCTTGGAGTGGGCCTTCGAAGACTCCAGCTTGGCCCCCTCAGCACCCGGCCCGAAGACGTTGAATCCGTCGGCCCTGAGCTTGTCCGCAAGTCCGAGCGCAAGAGGATCCTCCGGCCCGATCACGATGAGGCCGGGATCCTCCGCCTTGGCCAGCGCAATCAGCCCGGGAAGATCCGAAACCTGAACATGCTCGATCCGGGCGACCTCGCCGATTCCGGCATTCCCAGGCGTGCAGATCAGTTCGGAAACGAGATCAGACTTCGCAATTTTCCAGCACAGAGCGTGCTCACGGCCTCCGGAGCCGATCACGAGGACCTTGAACTTGTCGGATGTCATGGGGCGATTCGAGTATCAGAGAGGAGCCAGGGGCGGTGAGCAGCGGAGCTTAGCCGATGATCCCACCCACTGCGGGGTGGATATTTCAGGTCCAGGACCCGAATATGCCCCCCGTGCGCGCCCGTAGCTCAGTTGGATAGAGCACCCGCCTTCTAAGCGGACGGTCCCTGGTTCGAATCCAGGCGGGCGCACCACCCCAGATCATGAGCGCCACCTTGGTCCCAGGCGGCCCCTGGCGGGGCCTGGGACGGGGGCCTGGTCGGAGTCCTGGGTCGGAGTCCTGGGTCGGAGTCCTGGGTCGGAGTCCTGGGTCGGAGGCGCAAGCCCGGGGACTCACACGGGACCTTCGCCCGCGTCCTCGCGCGGGATGGCGCCGGACGCTTTGGCCTCCGCCACGCGCTTGAGGTCGGCGTGGTCCGCGCACATGGCCTTGCGCATGGTTCCCTTCATGAGGAGGCCCATGGCCGGGCCCGTCACCTTCGCCATCAAGGAAAGGGGCCTTGTGTTCATCTCCATGGTGACTCGCGTTTCTCGCTGGCCCCCCTCAAAGCGGTAGACCGTGACAAATTGCGCCCCGCAGAACGTCGCCTCGACGCTGTACGAGCGTGGCGGATCAAACCCAGTGATCTCCATCTCCTCCGTCGCCTCCTTGCCGAACATGACGCGGGTTTCGCGGAAGCGAGTTCCCTTGCCCACGGGTCCTTTGCCCATCACCTCGAGCTTCTTGATGGACTCAATGTGGTCGGCGGCGTGGCTGAGATCGGTGAAGAGCTCGAACACCTGGTGGATCGGTGCTCCGATCGTCTCTTCGATAACTAGCTTCATAAGACGATTTCTAGGAGAGGGGTATTCAACGGAGACTTGTAGACCATGGAGGCTAGCGAATCATGAGTACGGGGTGAGTTCTCGGTGCGCCAGGTTTCTTCGGACGCAGCTCTCCCCCAGCTTCTCCACCCGTTGCCTCCGGGGCGGCGTCGGCGGAAAAGATCTGGTCGTCGAAGAAGTTCCAGGTGGTTAAGGAATCGTCCGACTCCGGATGCAAGAGATGGGCCGCCAGCAGGCTGGCCCGCACCCGCAGCGCTCCGGAGGAACGAGGCACTGTCAGGCGTTCCCAATGCCCCTCGACCCGCGCTTCGCGGTGTCCCTGGAAGACGCGCTGGCTGCGTGTGGCCTCCTCGATCACGAAGACCTCCGCTGAAATCCCCTGACCGCCCGGGGTAAGGCGCTCAAGAGCCCCTTCTCCGAGGTGAATCCCCAGGACGGTGATGAGCTCATCGCTTGGCTCCAGCACCAGGAAGGAGCCTGTGTATGGAACGGTCCGCTCTGCTTTGTAGCGACTCTGGACGTCCATCGACACCAGGCGAACCTCGTCGGGTCCGGCAGCGACGCGGCGCTCTCCGCCCTGAACGCCCTCCGCTTCAGGATCGAGGTCAATCGTCACCTCGTCATAGCGGCTGACCCGGATCGGCACGTCGCCGATCGAATCCAGCCGGGCACCTACGCCCAAAACACCGGGCTTCCCCGCCGCCTCCTGGGCTGCCTCGGAAAACGCGATGACCCGCTCAGCATCCCCTGCGAGGACCTGCAGGCACTCAAGAACGAAGCCGTACGTGGCGAGGACGCGACGCTCGTAGGGCAGGTAGCTGTAGGCCTCAGATAGGATCGACACGGTCCCCCGAAGCCCCATCAGGTTCGTCCCGAATCGCGGGCGCGAGTCGTACGTGCTCCACGCGATCGGATCGCCGCGCTCGCCTTTGGAGCCGCGCTCCCGCGGGGCGTAGCTGAAGTTCCCGTAGTCGTAGGCGTAGATCCCGTCGCGCTCTGCGAGCGTCTTCCTGACCGCGGGAAAGAAGCTCTCCGCCATGTAGGCCGCAAGGGCTGCGGGCGCGTTGGGCGACAGGCTCGGCGAGTAGGTCAGGTCGTAGCCGTGGGGCGAACCGTTCGTGGTATGCAGGTCCATGAAGGCGTGCGGTGCCATGTCACGCACCAGCGCGGTCAACGCGCGGACCTCGGGCGTCTCCAGCTTGATAAAGTCCCGGTTGAGGTCGAGGCCGGCCGCGTTGGCACGCTCGCCGACGCCCTCCTCCGGACCATTTTGCGTGACCCTGTTCGTGCGCGCGATGCGATCATTGCCGTCGGCGTTGAAGACGGGTACGAAGGTGATGTCGAGGCTTTCCAGCAGGTCGGCGTGATAGCCCAGAGCAAACTCGCGCAGAAGAATCTGGACCGCGACCTTGCCCTCGATCTCGCCGCCGTGGATGTTGGCGTTGATGAGCACGCGCACGGGCTCCGACGCCGTCCCAGCCTTCTTGGCACGGACGGTCACCGCGGTGAGCTGGCGCCCTTCGGTGGTCTTTCCGAAAACGCGCCTGGAAAGCCGATGGCCCTGCGGCAGCGCCTCGAGGCCAAAGAGGAATGCCTCGACCTCCGCGAGCCTGGAACTCTGGGTGAAATCACTCGCCTCCGCCACCGTCTCGGGCCAGCGCTTGCGCAGCTCGACAGGATCGACTCCCTCGTTCTGCGCCGCGTACGCGGCGAACGTCTGAGGAGAGACCGGCGAACCGCCCTGTGGCGGACAGTGAACTGGCAATGAAGTGAGGATCGACGCGGCGACCAGAAGAATGCTCATCGCTGCAATCTACCGGAAGATCGGTCAGGGGCGCGGAGTTCCGTTAGCGCCAGCGTTCGGGTTTCGTTGCGCGCCAGAAGCCTCGCTCGCGGTGGAGACCCCTGTTGGCGCCGGACGCGGAATCAGCGCATCGCTCGACGCAGGCACGCCCTTCGAGCCCTCTGCGGATTTTGAGCCTGATTTTGAAGCGGGCTCGGGGCCGGGCTCAGCGGACGACTCAGTGGACGACTCAGTGGACGACTCAGTGGACGACTCGGGAGTGGTCGCAGGAGTGAACGACGCCTGCTGCTGGGCTAACCGCCGAAGGTCGCGAATGGCCCAACTCAGAAGCGCCACGGCCACGGCGGAGAAGAAAACCACAAGGGCGACCAGGTGCCACGGCCCGACGCCGCTCGCGAGGTGCACGAAGAGCGCGCGCTCCGGGTCGCTGACTGATAGCACCGCCAGGGGAATCAGGGCCACTACGCAGAGCGTTGAGGCAATGCTGAAACCGATGAGTAGCCTCGCACGGAGGTCTATCACCCTAGCGAGGGGGTCCGGGCCAATCCGCTCAATGGTGTGCACACCCGGGTGCACAGGGGGGCGGGGAGCGGCCGCTGCAAGCGCCATCGAACTCCAGGTAGAATCCGCTGAACGCTTGAGCCGCGCGACCTCCGCCGCCGTTCTCTCGAGCGACGTGGTCACCTCCTGTCGATGCGCGGCCACAAGGCGCACGAATTCATCCCGCGCTGCCTCCCTCTCTGCCCAGGCTCGATCAGCCGCATCGCCAAGGGCGCGCTCCCGCGCTGCGAGCTCATCGGTCAGCCGGTGCTCCAGCTGGTCCAGTCGCAGCCTGAGCTCCTCGCCTCGGGCAGCCTCATGGGAGGCCGATCTCATCTCCTCGTGGGCCATCGCTTCGAGGCGTTGGCGCTCCTGTTCGAGGCCCTCGACCTGGGCCACTCGACGACGCTCCGTCGCGATCGCGGCGGCCAGCACCCGACGGTATTCGTCCCGCTCCTCGCGTGCCTTGCCCACCGCAAGCGCCGCGCTGCGTGCGTTCTTGACCTCGGCCTCGTAGCGGTCAACGAGCGACTGCGCCGACTCGCGCTGTGCTGCCAACTCGTTCAGAAACTCGGCCTTGGCCCGCTCGTCTTGATTTTTCCTTCCAAACATATGCCCCCCCGGGAAGAAGGCACGGTGCCAGGTTGGATGGGCCCGAATCAAGCGGCCGGGAGCATTCCCGTCAAACGGGGAGCTCGAGATCAGGCGCTCTTGCGCGCCTCGGCGGCGCTTCGCTGGGCTAAGTTCGACCGAATTGCGACGTACTTGCACACCTCTATCAGCCCAGGATCCGCTTCGGGAGCGCCGCTGATGATGAACTCGAGGCCGTAGATGATCGCACCTGTGCCGAGGCTCCTGTTCCTGATCCGGCTCATGAACAAGAACTCCTCCGCGTGCCCAGGGAGCCTCAGGCGAATCTCAATGATGTCCTGCTTGGAAAGCGCCGCTTCGTGCTCCCAGGGGACTTCAATGCCGATCCCTGACTCGGAGACATCGCGGGCGGCACCGATCAGGGTCCCGGGGGCGCCGGACACCGACAGGGTGATCGAGACGGGCTCATCAGGATCCGGATGGACCCGAAA
>JBLIHL010000111.1:0-12948 GCA_047635895.1 Paracoccaceae bacterium
ACTAGCTGAATCCGCGTAGCGCATTGCCCGAATCACTGCGCTGCGTTGCCCGAACCCGCACGTAGCTACGGTTACGAAGCGAGTTCGGAGCGCCTTGCTCAGCAATCCGGGCAACGCACTACGCGAACCCATCTATCCGCGACACGCTCCTAGCCGCTTCAGGCGGTCCGCCAGAACGGACTTCGAAATGCCCGGGAGATTCCTTTGAAGGGTGCTGACGCTGTCCTGATGTACTCCACGGAGCGTTCCAAAATCTGCCTCTTCGAGCTACCTCTCATCGCGCTCGTGCTCGACACGCAGACCCAACACGTCACCCTCGAGGTGCACCTGCTTGGCTTCTACCACATCATGACGTGGTACGCGTTCTCGGTGTGGATGCTCGGCGTCAGGGAGCGCAACTACCGCAAGATGGGCTCGTTCTTCTCGATGGTAGCGGCCCTCTCCCTCGCGTTCGTGCTGCTATTCGATCAGGCCCTTGGACTGTCGCTCACCGACGTCGGTTTCGCGAAGGTTATCGGGTTCTGGTCACTGCTCCACATCACCTCGACCATTCCATTGTCGAAGTTCAACCCGCGTATCGTCAAGGCACTCTTCTACACGCAGCGCGCGGCGTGATCAGTTCGCCAATAGCCGTCGCACGGTCTCGCAGTAGCGCGTCACGGCTGCTTCGATCTCCGCGACTTCGATGCGCTCGTCCTTCGTGTGCGCGAGGTCGATGGAGCCTGGGCCCATGAGGAGCGGCTGGCCCCAGCGGGTCAGGTGCGGCGCGTCCGTTCCGAAGGCCACCGGGAAGGACGCCTCTCCCTCCGGTACGTGAAAGCGCACCGGGCCGTACTGCTCGCGACCTTCGAGGAGGTCGACGTGCGGGCCGAGGGCCTCCTCGATGCGGGCACGGATCACGTCGGGGTCCTCGACGGCGCGGACCAGGATCTCCGCGCGGGCCTCCGGCGCGACCACGTTCGGCGCATGGCCGCCATGGATCGTCCCGATGTTGATCGAGCCTCGGCCAAGGTCCTCGGCTTCACCCCAGTCGGCCTGAGTTAGCTTCGCGCAGCACCCGACGAGTTCGTGGATCGCTGACGGCCCAAGGGGATTGGACGAGTGACCCGCGACGCCGCGGCCTACGAGGTCGCCCAGGAAGATGCCCTTGTGCCCGCTCACAAAAACGTTGCCCGTCGGCTCGCCCACGATCGTGTAGCGAGGGCTCCATTCGTCCCGCAGTGAGGGATCAGCAGCCAGTCGCGCATCGGCGAAGGCTGCGCCCGCGCTGTCGATTTCTTCTCCTACGGTGAAGAGGAAACCTACGCGGCGCTCCCCCTCCTCCACCAACCGCTTGGCGGCCAATAGCATCGCAAGCGCCTGACCCTTGGCGTCGCACGCGCCACGCCCCCACACGGTGCCTCGCTCAATGCGCGGCGGGATGAAGGGCGGGACCGTATCGAGGTGCGTGCAAAACACGACCTCGGGACGATCTGCGCGGCCGAGTAGATTCCGGCGACCCGGCTCGACCTCCTGGTACTCGATGCTGAAGCCCTCGCGCTCGAGGGCGCCGCCCAAGGCGTTGCCGTAGTCCCCCTCGTTGCCGGTGATAGACTCGATGTCGATCCAGTCGGCCAGCTCCTGCGCGATGGTTTGCATGGGATCGGTCACTTAAGAATGCGGAACGGCTGCCCCGGCGTGGGCAGGGCGACATTGGAAAGCCTCGGCGTATCCGTCGAAGCAATCAGCACCTTCACGACCGCGATCTCATCGCACTTGTGGAACTTCGGACAGTTGAGACAGTCCGTGAACACCTTGTGCGGGAGCGAGTCGTGCGGCACCACCTCGAACCCAAGCTTCTCGAAGAAGCCAAGGACGTAGGTAAAGGCCATGACTCGCGCGATACCGAGCTCCTTGGCGTCCTCGATCAGTCGCAGGGCAATCATCTTGCCTAAACCGAGCTTCTGGAACTTCGGGTCCACCGCGATGGAACGGATCTCCGCGATGTCCGTCCAGATCACCGCGAGTGCACCGCAGCCGGCAAACTCGCCGTCCACGAAGGTCACGACAAAGTCGCGCAGCTTCTCGACGATGGACGCGGGCGATCGCGGGAGCATGACCCCCTGCGCCGCGAGTCCATTCACAAGCTCCATGATTGGCTCGACGTGAGCAATCGTGGCGCCGATCATCTCGATCTTAGGTTTGATCTGTGTCATGGCACTCCTCTACGACTTACGGCTCGAAGCGAGCCGCTCTTTCCAGGCGGCGACTTCGCCGCGAACGCGCGCGACCGCCGTACCGCCGATCACATCACGCCGCTTGAGCATCGCATCCGTCGTGAGCTCGGCGGCCAGGTCGACCCCGTCCAGCTCCGGCATGATGGACACCCGTGCCGAGGCCGAAAGGGCTCCCAGCTCGACGCCTTCCTCAATCGCTGCGTTGACCGCCTGGCCCACGCGATCGTGTGCGTCGCGGAAGGGCACGCCCCGCTTGACCATAAGGTCCGCAAGGTCGGTCGCATCCAAGTACCCGACGCGGGTCGCGGCAAGGGCCCGCTCTCGATCGAACACAACGTCCTCGGCCACGAGCTTCGCCACGCGCAGGCACGCGGTCGTCGTATCCAGCGCATCAAAGAGCGCTTCCTTGTCTTCCTGGAGATCCTTGTCGTAGGCCAGCGGCAGACCCTTCGTCGTCGTGACGAGGGTGGTCAGCGCGCCATGGACCCGGCCCACCTTGCCCCGCAGAAGCTCAAGCGCATCGGGGTTCCGCTTTTGCGGCATCAGGCTGGAGCCCGTCGACACGGTGTCGCCAAAGCGCAGCACCGCGGCTTCCTGGCTCGCGAGAAAGATCCAGTCCTCCGCCAGACGGGAGAGATGCAGCATCGCGGTCAGGCATCCGAAGATGATCTCCATGACGTGATCGCGGTCGCTGACGGCGTCGAGACTGTTGCGCGTCGTACCGCCGAAACCAAGGGCATCGGCGAGCCCGTCACGATCCACCGGGTAGGCCGTACCCGCAAGGGCGCCAGACCCGAGCGGACACGTGTCCATGCGGCCCGCCGCGTCCCGAAGGCGCTCTGCGTCCCGGCTCAGCATCTCGACATAGGCAAGGCACTGGTGCCCGAACGTCACCGGCTGCGCTCGCTGGAGGTGCGTGTAGCCCGGAAGCGCCGCGTCCGCGTGGGACTCCGCAAGATCCACGAGCGAGGACTGAAGCGCCTGGAACTCGCCCTGAATGTCCGCGAGCCAGCCCCGCAGATACAGCTTCAGGTCCGTCGCCACCTGGTCGTTCCGTGAACGGCCCGTGTGCAGCTTCTTGCCGAGGTCTCCCACGCGGGCGACCAGCGTTTCCTCGATGAAGGAGTGCACGTCCTCGGCGCGCGACTCGTCGATCGACGAATCGTCCTTCTCGAGATCCGACCGGATCTCGCCGAGAGCCGCGACCAGCTCGGCCGCCTCGCTCTCACTCAGAACGCCGGCCTTCGCCAGGCCGCCCGCCCACGCGACGCTGCCCTGAATGTCCTGGAATACGAGCCGCCTGTCGAACGGCAGGCTGCGGTTCAGCTCGTCAAAGATCGGGTGCAGGCCGCCCTGGAAGCGGCCGCCCCATAGCTTGGCCGTCACGCGTTCGACCTCCGCACGGAAGCCGCCACGGTTCCCGGAAGGCCGAAGAGGCGGACAAAGCCTTCGCTGTCCTTCGGCTCATAGCCGTCGCCCATCGTGAACGACGCGAGGTCATCCCGGTAGAGGGAGTGCTTGCTCGACGCGGCCTGGGCGGTCGCACGTCCCTTGTAGAGTTCGACCGTCACTTCGCCGCTACAGGTTGCCATGACCTCGTTGAAGAACGCGTCCATCGCCTCCCGCTTGGGGTGGAACCACTGGCCGTTGTAGACCGTCCGCGCGTACTCGGGTGCGAGGCGCTCGGCAAGGTCGAGCGTATCCCGCTCGACCGTGAGGCTCCGGAGCGTCCGCAGACCCTCGAACAGGATCGTGCCGCCCGGCGTCTCATACAGACCCCGCGACTTCATGCCAACGAGCCGGTTCTCGACGATGTCAACACGGCCCACGCCGTGCTTTGCACCGTGATCATTGAGCTTCTCGATGAGCGCCACGGGCCCGAGGGTCTCCCCGTCGACGCTGACCGGGATACCGGCTTCGAAGATGATCTTGACCTTCTGCGCCTCGTCCGGGGCCTGCTTGGGATCGGTCGTCCACATCCACGCATCATCTGGCGGGCAGGCGCCCACGTCCTCGATGGCGCCGCCCTCGTGACTGATGTGCCAGAGGTTACGATCGCGGCTGTAGATCTTCTTCTTCGTCGCCGTGATCGGAATCCCGGCGTGGTTTGCGTAGTCGATCGCGTCCTCGCGGCTCACGATGTCCCATGTCCGCCAAGGCGCGATCACCTCGATGTTCGGATCGAACGCGCGATAGCCGAGCTCGAAGCGGACCTGGTCGTTGCCCTTGCCGGTGCAGCCGTGGGCCACGGCGGTCGCGCCGACTTCCTTGGCGTACTCCATCTGGGCACGCGCCAGAAGTGGCCGCGCGAGGCTGGTGCCGAGCAAGTAGCGCCCTTCGTAGATCGAGAGCGCCTTGAGCGCCGGCCAGATTGTCTCGGTCACGAACGCCTCGCGCAGGTCCGCCACCTTGCACGACGCTGCGCCCGATGCGGCGGCCTTGTCCTCAAGCCCGACGAGCTCCTCGGCCCCCTGGCCCACGTCGCCCGCGAGGCAGTGCACCTCGTAGCCGCGCTCCTTCAGCCACGGAATGATGATCGACGTATCGAGGCCCCCCGAGTAAGCGAGGACGACTTTCTTGCCCTGGACGTTGGCCGTCCCTTCTGAGTCATTTGCGACGCTCACAGCGACACCTCCGGAGCCAGGAGCAGCGCAAGCACGGCCTTCTGGGCGTGCAGGCGATTCTCGGCGATATCAAAGACAATAGATTGGGGCCCGTCGATCACCGAGCGGGACACCTCGTGCCCCCGGTGCGCCGGCAGGCAGTGCATAAAGACGCCTTCGTCCGTCAGAGCCATGAGCTCGTCATCGATCGAGTAGTCGCTGAAGATGGCGGCGCGCTCCTCGGTCTCCTCCTCCTGGCCCATGCTGGCCCAGACGTCGGTGTAGAGGGCGTGAGCACCCCGTGCGGCGTCGCGCGGATCAGAAACAAGCGTGTAGCTCCCGCCCGTTTCCTCGGCGGCCGCAACGGTCGCGCGCTCGATCTCAGCGTCAGGCTCATAGCCCTCCGGCGTGCAGACGATCATGTGCGCGCCAAGCTTGGTGCAGGCGGCCATCAGCGAATGGCAGGTGTTGTTGCCGTCGCCAATGAAGGCGATGCGGCGACCTTCTAGGGTGCCCCAGCGCTCCATCAGGGTCATCGTGTCCGCCAGCGACTGGCACGGGTGCACGAGATCCGAGAGGCCGTTGATGACGGGAATAGACGCCGTCTGGGCCAGTTCGACCACCGTGCGGTGGCGATAGGTCCGGGCGACGATGCCGTGGGTCCAGCGCTCAAGGTTCTTCGCCATGTCCCGCACGGACTCGCGGGCGCCCATGCGCGGCGAGTTCGAGAGGTCGAGGAACGTGGCGCTGCCGCCAAGGTCCTGCATGCCGATGTCGAAGGTAAATCGGGTACGCAGCGACTCCTTCTCGAACACCATCGACAGGCGCTTGCCTTTGAGAAGTTCGGAGTACTCAAGGGGTGCGGCTTTGATGGTACTCGCCACCTCGATCACTCGACGCAGCTCTGCGTTCGAGAGGTCGGTGATGGAAACGAGGTCCGTGATGCTGAGTGAATTCGCGGTAGCAGTAGACATGGCTGGGTCGGTCGATGGAGACACGCCCGAGAAGGCAGATCAGTGGAGTTCGGTCAAGACGCGATCGAGACGTTCGATCCCTTCCGCGAGGTCGGCCGCGGTCATGACGTAAGGCGGGAGGAAACGAACGACGTCGTGCGCCGCGGTGCAGGCGAGTACGCCTGCATCGAAGAGGGCGCCGACGATGTCAGAGGAGCGGCCCGGGGCGGCAACGCCCTGGATGAGGCCGCGGCCGCGGCGCGCGGAGAGTACAGCGTGGCGGCCGACGAGGGCATCGAGTTCCGTGGCAAGCTTCTTGCCAAGGCGGGTGACGTGATCCTGGAGGCCGCCGTCGAGCTCGGCCAGGACGACGAGGCCGGCGCTGCAGGCCAGCGTGCCGCCGCCGAACGTCGACCCGTGATCGCCAGGCTGGAGCGTCTGTGCCATGGCACCCCGCGCGAGGGTCGCGCCGATGGGGACACCCGCCCCGATGGGCTTCGCGAGCGTCACCACGTCTGGACGGGCGCACTCGCCCGCCTTCATGGACGCGAGGAACTGGCCGGTCCGGCCGCCGCCGCACTGCACCTCGTCGTGGATCAGGACCGTGCCGGTCACCGTGCAGAGCTTGCGCGCCCTGCGCAGGAAGTCGTCGGAGAGCTCACGAATGCCGCCCTCGCCCTGAATGGGCTCCAGGATCAGCGCGGCGGGGAGCTTCGCCAGCTCAAGCTCGAGTGCGTCCGGGCTCTCGGGGTCCACAAACGCCACGTCCAGCATCGAGCCAAACGGTTCCCGGTACGCCGCCTTCGCGGTCACCGACAGGGCCCCAAACGTACGGCCGTGAAAGCTCCCCTCGAGCGCAACAAAGCGCTGCCGCTCGGGCGCGCCGTTCGCGACGTGGAACTTGCGCGCCAGCTTGAGCGCCGTTTCATTCGCCTCGGAGCCGGAGTTCGAGAAGAACACGGCGTTCATCCCGGTGTGGTCGCAGAGCTGGGCGGCGAAGGCCTCACCGGGCGCGTTCCGGTAGAGGTTCGAGATGTGCCCGAGCTTCGACGCCTGCTCGCCCAGCGCCTTCGCCAGGCGCGGGTGGCCATGGCCGAGCGACGCGGCGCCGATGCCGCTGATCCAGTCGAGATACCGGCGGCCCTCGCTGTCCACGAGCCACGCCCCCTTGCCGGAGACGAACAGCGGCTCGGCGCGACGGTAGGTGCCCATCGTGCGGTCAGTCCCTGCGCTCTCGGAGACAGGGGCTGCCTGGGCAAGCTTCGCGACGGAGATTTCAGGAACCATGGGCTGCCTCGATTTCAGGGCCGGTGATGGCGGTTCCACTGCCCGAGCTGAGCGCAGAAATGAGTGCGTTGGCGGCGTTGCCGCTCGCGATCTTGACCAGCGTGCTGGGAAGCGCGATCGCGGCCGCCAGGGCCGCTTCGACCTTAGGGATCATGCCCCCCTGAAGCACGCCGCGCTTCTCGAGACGCGCGGCCCCCTCGGGGCTGAGGGACGTGACGGTGCGATCCCCGTCGAGCACGGCAGCGACGTCCGAGAGGAAGAGTACGGCTTCCGCTCCCCAGGCCCGGGCGATCGGCGCAACGGCCGCGTCGGCGTTCACGTTGAGGAACCGCGCGCCAAGGGCGTCGGCCTCGTCCGGTGCCACCGTGGCGATCACGGGAACGAAGCGCGCCGCGGTCAGGTCCACGAGCACGGAGGCGTCGACGGAGGTGATCTCCCCCACCGAGCCGAGCGCGGGGTCGAGCACCCGTGCCGAGGCAAGGCCGCCGTCGGCGCAGGTCAGGCCGATGCTGCGCACGGACGCCGCCGCGAGCGCCGAAACGAGCGCTGCGTTGACCTCGCCACCGAGGACCTGCACGGCCGCAACGGCCGTCTCAGGGTCGGTGATCCGAAGGCCTCGATCGTTGCGCTTGACCTCGAGTCCGAGGCGCTCCTGGTGCCGGCTGAGCTGCGCTCCGCCGCCGTGCACGATCACGACGTCCAGGAAGAGTTCATGGACCGCCTCGGCGACGCTAGCGGCGAACCGCGCGCGCGTCACGGGGTCATCGAGGACGCTCCCGCCAATCTTGACGAGGACGCGACGTCTGGTATTAGAGCTCACAGGGCACCTCCGTCGGGCGTCCGCAGGCCTTCCATCTCGTCGAAGCCGAGCATGACGTTCATGTTCTGGAGCGCAGCTCCGGCGGCGCCCTTGACCAGGTTGTCGATGGCCGAGGTGACGACGAAAGCGCCGTTCGCCTCCGCAATGGCCACGTGGCAGTGGTTCGTGCGCGCCACGCTGCCGGTCGCGGGCTGGCCGTCGATCAGGTGCACAAAGCGCTCGTCCGCGTAGGCGCTTTCGATGGCCTCGCGGGCATGGGCCAGCGTGACGCCGTCCGCGGGCTCCACGTAGATCGTGGCCAGCATGCCGCGGAACATCGGCAGCAGATGCGGCACGAACGTCAACGCGACGTCTGCTTCGATGCGCGACTCGATCTCCGGCGCGTGGCGATGCGTGCCAACGCCGTAGGCGCGGCAGCTTTCGTTGACGTTGCCGTAGAGCGTGGTCTCGGACGGCGACTTGCCCGCGCCGGAAACGCCGCTCTTGGCGTCGATCGTCACGCGGCTGCCGGTCCGCAGCAGCCCGGCGTTCGCCAGCGGCAGCAGGCCCAGGAGTGAAGCCGTCGGGTAGCAGCCAGGATTCGCCACGAGCCGCGCGTTCGCAATGTCCTTGCGGCCGTACTCCGTCAGGCCGTAGACCGCCGCGTCGCAGAGCTCAGGCACCGGATGGGCGAGGCCGTAGACGCGCTCATACTGGGCGGCGTCGCGGAAGCGGTAGTCCGAGGACAGGTCCACCACCCGTGCGCTTCCCGTCAGAGCCGCCGCCGTCACCTTGTGGCCGACACCGTGGGGCAGGCACAGGAACACCACGTCGAAGTCCGTGGCGAGCGCGCTGAGGTCCAGCGGCTCGATGAAGCGCTGACCGCGTGGGTCGGCCGCGATGCGCTCGCCGCCCTCGCGGCCGGACATGAGCGTGATCGAGTCGATATGAGCGTGGGACGCGCAGGCCTGCGCGAGCTCGACGCCGGCGTACCCCGTGGCGCCGACGATGGCGATGCGTGTCATGACGGCTGGCGGTCCGAGGCGTGGGCGTTGAACTCTTCGGCCAGCGCGAGCGCGGCCTTGGAGCTGGGCGTGATGATCATCACGGTGTCGTCGCCGGCGATCGTTCCCACCATCTTGGGATGATCGGCCGCGTCCAGGGCCACGGCGAGCGGCGAGGCGCCGCCGGGTGGGGTCCGGAGAACGACGAGGTTCTGGGCCGGTGTGGCGCTATTCAGCCAGAGGGTCAGGGCCTTCACGAGGGGCGACTGGGCCGCGCCGGGCACGAGATAGCCGTGCGCGCTCTTCCGGGCGTCCAGCTCCCGGAGGTCCCTGGACAGCGTGGCCTGGGTGACCGACACTCCCTGCTCGGCCAGGGCGTCCACGAGGGACTGCTGGCTGGTGCCGCGGCCGTCGGCTATTAGCTCGACGATGAGCGTGCGGCGCTTTTGGATCTGGGTTTCGGTTTGCATAAAAAGTCGCTGAAGCGCGCATATTCATGCAGCGCACATCGCGGCGCAACCCATTTAGGGCGATTTGTTTCGCTGGAGGCCGGATATAATCCGGGGGTGAAGCTCCTCAGCCGCCCCCTCATCGCGGTGACCTGCGCCCTAGCGCTCGCCGCCTGCTCCTCGCCCCCTCCCCCGCCTGCGGCCACCTCCCTCCTGGGTGAGCCCCTGCCAACGATCGGCCCCGATGGGATCGCCTTCGAGTGGATGCAGGCCGAGGCGGACGCCGCCCACCTCGCCTGGCAGTGCGATCCGTCCGAGATGCGGGCGGTCTGGATGGGCCGACGCCTCGCTTATATGGGCCGCTTCCAGGAGTCGATCGGCTGGTACGCGAATGCCATCGGCACCTACCCGGAGAGCTATCGCCTGCGCCGCCACATGGGGCACCGGCTCCTCACGATCCGTGAGATCGACGCAGCCATCGTCCTTCTCGAGGAGGCTCGTGAGCTGGCGAAGGATGCCCCGAACCGCCTCGAGCCCGACGGCGCCCCCGGCCCCGAGTGGGAGCCCCGCAGCAGCACCCACGGCAACATCGACTACCACCTGGCCCTCGCGTACTACCTCCAGGGTGAGTACGAGAAGGCGGCCGAGCTCTGGGAGACCTGCGCGGGCACCTGGGCGCGGACGGACGACGAACGCGTGGCTGCGACCCACTGGGCCTATATGTGCTGGCGGCGAATCGGCAACGAACCCGCCGCCGCGGCCACGCTGGCGAGGCTGCCCCAGGACCCCGACGTGCTTGAGAACTTCGCCTATGCGGACCTGATCTCGCTCTATCGGGGCGAGGCGAAGCTCGAGGATCTCATGGCCCGCGAGGACCGAAACGCGGCGCTCGACTACGGGCTCGCACGCTGGATGATCACGCAGAAGGACGAGGAGGCTGGAAACGCGCTCCTCCGCGAGCTGGCCGCCAACCCTGGCTGGCCCGCCTTCGGCGTTCTAGCGGCCGAAAGTGACCTGGCACCTGAAAGTGGCCTCGCTGCTGAAAGTGACGCTGCGGCTCCCGTGGTCGCTGAGTAGCGCTGATAGACTCCTGGCGCATCCGGCCCCCTGCCGGAACACATATAGCGCCATGACCTACGATCCCGCCCAAATCGAGCCGCGGTGGCAAGCCTTCTGGGAGAAGAACGCCACCTTCCGCACTGACACTTCTGCCGGCACCCCCGGCGGCAGCGACAAGCCCACCTACTACGTGCTGGACATGTTCCCGTACCCGTCGGGATCGGGGCTACACGTCGGCCACGTCGAGGGCTACACCGCCAGCGATATCGTGGCGCGTCACAAGCGGATGAAGGGCTACGAGGTCCTCCACCCGATGGGCTGGGATGCGTTCGGCCTGCCCGCCGAGCAGTACGCGATCAGCCAGAACGTGCACCCGCGCGAGTCGACCGCGAAGAACCTGGACACGTTCCGCGCCCAGCTGAAGGCAATCGGCTTCTCCTATGACTGGGAGCGCGAGGTCGGCACGTTCGACCCCGAGTTCTATCACTGGACCCAGTGGATCTTCCTGAAGCTGCTGGAGCACGACCTGGCCTACCAGGCCGAGGCGCTCGTCAACTGGTGCCCCGCTCTCGGAACGGTGCTCGCGAACGACGAGGTCATCAACGGCAAGTCGGAGCGCGGCGATCACCCGGTGGTGCGCAAGCCGATGAAGCAGTGGATGCTGCGCATCACCAAGTATGCGGACCGCCTGCTCGACGGACTCGAGGAGGTCGACTTCCCCGAGTCGATCAAGGCGATGCAGCGCGACCGCATCGGCCGCTCGGAGGGCGCCGACGCCACGTTCTCGATCCGCGGGCATGACGCCGCCATCGAGGTGTTCACGACGCGCCCGGACACGATGTTCGGCGCGACGTTTTGCGTGCTCGCCCCCGAGCACGATCTCGTCAAGGAGGTCACCACCGACGCATGCCGCGCGGACGTCGAGGCCTACCTTGCCACTGCGGCCGCCAAGTCGGAGATCGCACGGACCGGCAACGACGCCGGCAAGAGCGGCGTCTTCACGGGCGCGTTCGCCGTCAATCCGGCCACGGGCGAGGAAGTGCCCATCTGGGTCGCGGACTACGTCCTCATGGGCTACGGAACGGGCGCGATCATGTGCGTGCCTGGCCATGACGAGCGTGACTGGATGTTCGCCACGAAGTTCGGACTCCCGATCGTCGAGGTCGTCGGCGGCGGCAACGTCGCGGAGGCCGCGTACGTCGGCGACGGACCCCACGTGAACTCGAACTCGGAGGCGACGGGGCTGGACCTGGACGGCCTCGACAAGGAGACCTCGATCACGAAGATGTGCGAGTGGCTGGAGGAGAAGGGTCTTGGTAAGAAGATCGTTCGCTTCCGCCTGCGCGACTGGATCTTCGCCCGCCAGCGCTACTGGGGCGAGCCGATCCCGGTCGTCATCGACCAGGACGGCGAGGTCCACCCTCTGCCCTTCGACGAGCTGCCGCTGAACCTGCCGGACACCGCCGACTACACCCCGTCGGAAACCGGCGAGGCTCCGCTCAGCCGCATCAAGGACTGGGTCAAGACGACCGTGCCCGGCCAGCCGGACCGCCCCGCCGTCCGCGAGGCCGACACGATGCCGGGCAGCGCCGGCAGCTCGTGGTACTTCTTCCGCTTCATCGACCCGCGCAACACGGGCACCCTGTGCGATCCGGAGAAGGCGAAGGCATGGCTGCCCGTCGACCTCTACGTCGGCGGCGCCGAGCACGCGGTCGGGCACCTGCTCTACTCCCGCTTCTGGACGAAGTTCCTCTATGACATCGGCGTCTCGCCGGTCGAGGAACCGTTCAAGCGCCTCGTCAACCAGGGCATGATCCTGGGCGAGGACAGCCGCAAGATGGGCAAGCGCTACGGCAACACGGTCGACCCCTTCGACGTGATCAAGGAGTACGGCGCGGACACGCTGCGCATGTTCGAGATGTTCCTCGGGCCCATCGAGCAGGAGAAGCCCTGGAACCAGAGCGGCCTGGACGGCGTCCGCCGCTTCCTGAACCGCGCATGGCGCCTCTACTGCGACGATGATGGCCACCTGCACGCGTCGGTCAAGGACGAGCCGATGGACGATGACGTCGCGCGCCTTGTGCACCAGACGATCGCCAAGGTCGAGGAAGACACCGAGGCCCTGCGCTTCAACACGGCCATCTCCCAGATGATGATCTTCGTCAACGAGATGCTCAAGAAGGACGCGCGTCCGAAGGAAGCGATGGAGTCGTTCTGCCTCCTGCTCGCTCCCTACGCCCCCCACTTCGCCGAAGAGATCTGGCAGAAGCTCGGGCACACCGAGTCGATCACGTACGCGTCCTTCCCGGTCGCGGACGAGTCCAAGCTGGTCGAAGACTCCATCGAGATCCCCGTCCAGGTCAACGGCAAGGTGCGAGCGCGCCTCCAGGTCGCGGCGGACATCGACGAGGCGGCGATCAAAGTGCTGGCGCTGGCCGACGAGGCCGTGGACGGCTGGGTGAGCGGCAAGGAAATGAAGGTGTTCAAGTACATCCCAGGCCGCCTGGTCACGATCGCTGTGAAGGGCTGAGTCCCGCCGGCTCCGTGCGAAAGAAGCGCGCGCACCCGACCGGGTGCG
>JBLIHL010000112.1:0-12948 GCA_047635895.1 Paracoccaceae bacterium
CATCGGCTTCGCCGATGCACGATTCGGGGGGCTTTCATTCCCGCAGCTTTGGTTGCGGAACAGTACTGCGGGAACTGAAAGACGATTAGCCCTTCGATTCCACGCCGACCTTCGAGTCGACGCTCGCTTCCTGGCCCTTGCGGAGAATCCCGAGATGGATCACGCCGCCGAATCCGGCCTTCTCCTTCTCCTCATTGATGATATCGGTCGTCGCTGGCCGGCCGTTGATGGCCACCACCAGGTCGAAGGCCTGGAGACCGGCTGCTTCTGCCTCGCTCCCCTTCGTCACGTTCGATACCAGGAGCGTGGCGTTCCGGTCCACGCCGAGGTACCCCGCGAGCTCCTCGCCCGGGCGGTCCGAGAAGAACCCGATCACGAGCCGCCCCTCGGGCTCCGGCGTCGGCGGAATCAACACCGAGTCGATCACGTGAATCACGCCGTTCGACGCCTGGATATCGTTGGCGACGACGCGCACCTCACCGTTGATCAGAAGCTGCCCGCCCTGGAGGCCAAAGCTCAGCTCCGGCCCCGCCAGCGTCGCCGCCGACCCCGCACGGAGCGCATCCTTTGCACTCACAGCGCCAGAAATCACGTGGTACTTCAGGATCGTCTGAAGCGTCTCCAGGTTCTCAGGCTTCAGGAGATTGCTGATCGTCTCCTTGCCGAGCGCCCCGAACGCCTCGTCCGTCGGCGCCAGCACCGTCAGCGGGCCCTTGCCCTTCAGCGCGTCGACGAGCCCCGCCGCCTTCGCAGCGGCCAGGAGCGTGCCGAAGCTCCCCGCCTCTGAGGCGACCTCAACGATGTCGCCAGCCTTCTTCTGGGACGCGACGGCCTGGTCAAAGGCGGGCGCGGCGGCCAGCGTTCCAAGAGTGAGAGCCACGAGGGACAAAGGAGCGAAGAGCTTCATGGTGAATTCGAGGTGCAGGGATGTGGAGTCCGGGTGAAAAAGCGGCGCGAACTAGGCGCCAAACTGTTGTTCGCGAATCACCTCCCGCGGATCCAAAGAATCAGAACCCTTACCTCGCACCTCGACCTGCTAGCCGTTCTGCCGCGCCTTAACCCGCTTCTTGTTGAACAGATACGTCGCCGACAGCGAGAACTCCTTCCGGATCCGCTTGTACAGAACCCCTGCCTCCTGGTGCTTGCCCTCGCCCCAAAGCGAGTCAGCCTTCTTCAGGAGGTCCTCGGCCCCCTGGCTGCCGCTGAGAATCCCCTTCGCCGCCTCCCCGACCGAATTCACCGGCACCTTCCCGCCGAGCAGCTCGTCAATCACCTTGCCCGCGTCCCCGCCAAGCGCCCCACCGAGCGCATCCCGCGCCTCCTTCTCCAGCTTCTCCTGTAGCTTCGCCTTCTCGACCCCCACGCGCTGCTGAAGCTCGCGCCGCGCGAAATCCTGGGCCAGCGTCGTCAGAGCTCCCGCCAGATTGAACGTCGGCCGGGTAAGCGTCCCCCCGAGCGCCACCTCGAACTTCTCGCCCGTCAGCGCCTCAAAGACGCGGTTCTGCTTCGCCAGCCCCCCGGTCACGGGCACAACCCAGCGCAGGTCGAGATCGCCCGCCAGCCCGACAGACCCGGCGAATCCGGTCTCTGTCCCCTGAATCGTCCACGTCCAAGGATTCGTGTACGTAAGCCGCCCACCGTCGACCGCAAACCCGAGCGGCTTGATGTCGAACGTCGGATTAACAGGCTGACCGAACGCCTCCAGCACCTGCCGGAAGAAGGGCGACGTCTCGATGAACCCCTTGTCCACCGACAGACTCCCGTTCCCCTCCAGAGGCTCCTTCGGCAGCGCCGCCCACCCGGCCTTCAGCTGCGCCAGCGAAAGAGGCGCCGCGTACTTCACGTCGATCAGGCTGGTCACCAGGGCATCCACCGCCGCTCCGTCGATCGCCTGCGCGCTCGCGAACACCGGATGCACCCGTGCCAGAAGCGGCTCGAGCCCCGCCGACGCGTTCATCCCATCAACGTGAATTTCCGCTATCAGCCCGATCTCCGCCGCTCCGTCCCAGCGCACCTCCGCGCCGAGCTTGCCATCGCGCCCGGACAGCTGGGCCACCACGGCCGGCTCGGCCCCCGCCGCTGCCCGCGACGCGTGCGCCACCAGCGTCGCCAGCGCATCGTCAAACTCCATCGTCTGCAGCCCATCGGTCCAGAGATCCACGAGGAGGTTGTCGACGTGCCCGTCCACCTCCATCTCAAACGCGGCGTTCGGATCCAGCGTCGCCATCGACCCGCTCGCCGTGACGCTGAGCATTCCCTGAAGCTCACTCCCCTCCCCTAGCGGAGCTCCCACGAGCCGCATCATCTCCTGCACCGCCCCCAGGTCGAGCGCCTTCACCTCCAGCGCCGTCAGCTCGACGCCGTCCCCGGCCTCAGGCCAGACGATCGCCTGGAGACCGAAGTCCCCGGAGCTCCCCTCGCCACCGAAGAGGCTCGCGCTCGACTCGATGGTGAGGCCGCGCTTGTTGCCGTCGAGCCCCGCCCCGAACGTCACGTTCCGAAGCATCAGCACGGTCTCAGGCGACCGCAACGTCACCGTCGCATTAACAATCTCCACGCGCCCATGGATGTCGAGCTCGGGCAGGGTCTGCCCCTCGCCCTCCGTATCTTCGGCGCCGGCGGCTTCGTCCCCGGGCACCATGAGCCCGTCGAGGTTCCATTGACCCTCCGCATCGCGAACGAGCTCAATCTCGGCGTCCGTAATCACGGCCGACACATCGCGCTTGCCGGTCAGCAGCGAGCGCAAGCCCACGTCCAACGACGCCTCGGGCACGCGCGCCACGAGCTGCCCCTGCGCATCCTCGATGACGAGCCCGGCCAGCCGCGCCTTTCCGTTCAACGAGATCTTGAGCGTCTCGAGGGTCACCCGGCCATTGACGCGCTGGCTCGCCTGGCGCTCGATCTCGCCTCGCAGCCACTTGCCCGCGAGCGTAGGCCCAATCACGACCGCCGCCACGATCAGGAGCAAGAGCACGAGCCCCATCCTCCCGAGCCAGCGCCCGAGCCCTGCCCGCTGCCGCGGCTCGCCCCCCGAGGCCCCGCCGCTGGCCCCGTCGCTGGCCCCACTCGTGCACGGCTCGGCCACCCGGTCGGTGCTCGGATCGTTTTCTGCCCCGCGCTGCTCTGAATCTTGGTCCATGTTCCCATTGTCCGCCCGGAATCGGCGTCCACAAGCGTCCATGCACGGCGCTCAGCCGAATTTCATGGTCACGCGCACGTTCCAAGCTCACTCTCTTGCCGACATGTCCGAAGCCACGACCACGGGCGAAGCCCCGTCCACCTCACGCAAGCACGGGCGCCCTGGTGTCCTTCTCATCAACCTGGGCACGCCTGATGCCCCCCAGACCCCCGAGGTCCGGCGCTACCTGCGCCAATTCCTCTCGGATCCGCGCGTCCTGGACATCAACCCGGTGGGCCGCGCCGCCCTCCTCAACCTGATCATCCTCCCGACGAGGCCCGCCAAGTCGGCCGCGGCCTACCGTGAGGTCTGGACGGACCAGGGTTCTCCGCTGCTCTTCCACGGCCAGGCCCTGGCCAAGGGCATCTCCGAACGCCTCACCGGGGCCGTCGTCACCCTGGCGATGCGCTACGGCAACCCGTCTATCGAAGCAGGCCTTCGCCACCTCCAGGAAGCCGGCTGCGATGAGATCATCGTCTTCCCGCTCTTCCCCCAGTACGCGTCCAGCTCGACAGGATCGGCGGTCGAGGCGATCTACCAGGAGGCGTCCAAGCTCTGGAACACGCCCTTCCTGCGCATCATTCCGCCCTTTTACGACGATCCGGAGTTCATCGGCTCCTTCGCGGAGGTCGCCCGCCCGGTGCTGGACGAGATGCAGCCCGACCACGTCCTCTTCAGCTATCACGGCCTCCCCGAGCGGCATGTGACCAAGAGTGACGCCACCGGCGGCCAGCACTGCCTGCAGTCCGCGGACTGCTGCAAGACGATCACGTTCGCGAACCGTCAGTGCTACGGCGCCCACTGCCACGCCACCACCGAGGCCATCAAGAGTGCGCTCGGCCTTGAGGACGCCCGGACCTCCGCCGCGTACCAGTCCCGCCTCGGCCGGACCCCCTGGCTCAAGCCGTACGCGGACTTCGAGGTCGTCGAGCTGGCAAAGCGAGGCGTAAAGAAGCTTGCGGTCTTTTGTCCCTCCTTCGTGGCCGACTGCCTCGAGACCATCGAAGAGATCGGCATCCGTGCCGAGGAAGACTTCAAGAAAGCTGGGGGCGAAGAGCTCCGCCTCATCCCGTCCCTGAACTCCACCGATAGGTGGCTTGATGGGGCCTCAGCCATCGTCAAACGGCATCTGACCTCCTAAGAGCGCCTGGCGCCCGGAGGAGCCCCGCGCGGCCCATCCGGGAGATATGACATTTGCGCCATCTTTTCTGACGGGTCCTGAGCTCCCCCCACGTTTAGGCAGGCAGAAAGGTGATCCGGACCATCGGATGCTCACCTGGAACGTCTACCGACTCGACATGAGGGAAACCCTCTGGTGTCTCAGTCTGACGGGAAGGCTTGCAACTTCCTGGATGACTGTGGGCTGCCTGAGAGGATGCCTGCCAGAGCCCGAAACCTCCGTCGCGGGGGCCTTCGGCCCTCAGTCGACCCGGGGGAAGCTAGACGGACCAGGCGAACGGAAGATGGAGTCGGGAGATCGGTGCGTCCTGACTCGTATTCAGGACACACCATCAGCCTGCCTAGGGCCCCGGTCCCCTCTTTGCCATGTATGAGGGACCCGGGGCTTACCTTTTGCCCCTACGCACGGGCGCCCCAGGCTACCTGGAGGCCGGTTCGCTCCCAACATGAGGTAAGCGGGCGCACATATCGACTTATCCAAATATCAACGCATCCGGAAATGCCGATGGGCTACTATTCGTCACCGACGACCGAATAGAACCCCCCATGAGCCTTTCGCACACATCTCGCCTTCTGAAGACCCTGGGGGATGAGACCCGCCTCCGGGTCCTCAACCTGCTTCGCAAGGGCGAACTCGCGGTCTCTGAGCTCCAGGAGATCCTGAACATGGGGCAGAGCCGGATCTCGACGCATCTGACCCACCTCAAGGACACCGGGCTCGTCATCGACCGCCGCGCAGGCCGCCGCAGCTACTACAGCCTGGCCTCCACCGGCCCCGTCGAGCTCCTCACCACCGTCTTGGACGGCTCCGACATCGCCTCCGAGTTCCGTGCTGATGACGCCGGCTACATCGGCGTCATGGAGCGCCGCCGCCGCGAGTCCAGGTCCTACTTCGACCGCGTGGCCGCCGCTTTCGGCGAGCAGGTCCTGCCCGGACGCACCTGGGAAGGCCTCGCCCGCGGCCTCCTGCGCCTGGCGCCCTCCGGAAAGTACGTCGACCTCGGCATCGGTGACGGGATGCTGACGCTGATGCTCGCCGAGGTCGCCGAGTCGGTCACGGCCGTGGACCTCAGCCCCGAGATGCTGACCCAGCTCGACACCCGCGCCCGCGCGAAGAGCATCACGAACATCAAGACGGTCGAGGCAGACATCGAGTCGCTTCCCCTCAAGGACGGCGCCTACGACGTGGCCGTCCTCAGCCAGGCGCTCCACCACGCCAGCGACCCGTCGGCCGCGCTCTCCGAAGCGCGCCGCATCCTCCGCCCCGGCGGCAAGCTTCTCGTGCTTGACCTACTCGCCCACGGCGAGGACTGGGTCCGCGACCGGCTCCAACACAGACACCTCGGCTTCACCGAAGTGGATCTCAAGCGACTCTGCCGCGAAGCCGGCTTTGACGATGTGGCGATCGAGCGCGCAGCGCGCGATCCCCAACCTCCTCACTTCATGACGCTACTCGCGACCGGAACGGCCGCGCGTGCTCCTCTTGCGACTTCTCCCCTGCGATGACCTACGCTTCTAACTCTAACTCTAGCTCTAACTCTGGCTCTAGCCGCACAGCCACCGCCTCCGCCGAGCGCGCACGCTTCGACGACATCCTCGCCAAACGTCTCCTCGTGATCGACGGAGCGATGGGGACGATGATGCAGAAGAAAGGCCTCGAGGAGGTCGACTATCGCGGCACCCGATTCGAGGACGCCACCGCCCACCTCAAGGGCAACCACGACCTCCTGTCCATCACGCGGCCGGAGGTCCTCGCGAGCGTGCACGACGCCTTCTTCGCGGCGGGCGCCGACATCATCGAGACCAACACGTTCAGCGCCACGAGCATCGCCCAGGCCGAGTACGGCCTCGCCGATACCGCGCGCGAGCTAAACCTCGCCGCGACGAAGGTCGCCCGCGAAGTCGCCGACGCGTGGACGCTGAAGACGCCCCATCAGCCGCGTTTCGTCGCCGGCGCCATCGGCCCGACGAGCAAAACGCTCTCGCTCTCCGAGCGCGTCGACGAGCCCGCGTTCCGCTCGATCACCTTCGAGAGCCTCAAGGCCGCCTACAAGGAACAAGTCATCGCGCTGCTCGAGGGCGGCGTGGACCTGCTCCTCGTCGAGACCATCTTCGACACGCTGAACTCCAAGGCCGCCATCGTCGCGGTCGACGAGGCATGCACCGACTTCGGTCGCCGCCCACCGCTCATGCTGTCGGTCGCGATCACGGACGCGTCGGGCCGCACGCTGTCTGGCCAGACCGTCGACGCATTCTGGAACTCCGTCGCTCACGCCCAGCCGCTCTCCGTCGGCGTCAACTGCTCGCTTGGCGCGAAGGACATGCGCCCCTACGTCCAGGAGCTCAGCCGCATCGCGCCGTGCTACGTCTCCAGCTACCCGAACGCCGGCCTTCCCAACGCCTTCGGTGAGTACGACGAGGCCCCCGAGACCACCGGCAAGCTCCTGACCGAGTTCGCCGAGAGCGGCATCGTCGACATCGTCGGCGGCTGCTGCGGCACGACGCCCGAGCACATCGCGGCCATCGCCGAGGGTGCGCGCCGCGTGTCCGAGCAATCGGGCCCCCGCCGCGACCGCAGCGGCCCGCGCGAGCTGCGCACCAAGAAGGCGTTCTTCTCCGGCCTCGAAACGCTCGCCATCGACGAGGACACGAACTTCCTCATGGTCGGCGAGCGCACGAACGTCACCGGTTCGGCGCGCTTCCGCAAGCTCATCACCGCCAACGACTACGAGGGTGCGCTGAGCGTCGCCCTCGCCCAGGTCCGCAGCGGCGCCAACATCATCGACATCAACATGGACGAGGGCATGCTCGACTCCGAGGCGGCGATGACCTTGTTCCTGAACCTGATCGCCACCGAGCCGGAGATCAGCCGCGTGCCGATCATGATCGACAGCTCCAAGTGGAGCGTGATCCAGGCGGGCCTGCGCTGCCTCCAGGGCAAAGGCATCGTGAACTCCATTTCGCTGAAGGAAGGCGAAGCCGACTTCCTGGCCAAGGCGCGCGAGATCCTCTCGTTCGGCGCGGGCGTCGTCGTGATGGCGTTCGACGAGGACGGCCAGGCCGCCGAGTCCGACCGTAAGGTCGCGATCTGCAAGCGCTCCTACGACATCCTCGTGAACGACGTTGGCTTTGAGCCGAAGGACATCATCTTCGACCCCAACATCCTCGCGATCGGCACGGGCATCGAAGAGCACTCGAACTACGGCGCCGCCTTCATCGAGGCGACCGCCGAGATCAAGCGCCAGTGCCCCGGTGCCAAGATCTCCGGCGGCGTCAGCAACCTGTCGTTCTCCTTCCGCGGCAACAACGTCGTGCGCGAGGCGATCCACTCCGCGTTCCTCTACCACGCGATCCGCGCGGGCATGGACATGGGCATCGTGAACGCGGGCATGATCCAGGTCTACGAGGACATCCCGAAGGAGCTCCTCGAGCGCGTTGAGGACCTCATCTTCAACAAGCGCGAAGACGCGACCGAGCGCCTGATGGAGCACGCCGCCACCATCACGGGCGGCGGAAAAGTCCGCGTGGTCGACCTCTCCTGGCGTGAAACGACGGTGCAAAAGCGCCTCGAGCACGCCCTCGTGCACGGCATCATCGACTTCATCGAGGCCGACACCGAGGAAGCGCGCACCCAGTACGCGCGTCCGCTCGAGGTCATCGAGGGACCGCTCATGGACGGCATGCGCGTCGTCGGCGACCTCTTCGGCGCGGGCAAGATGTTCCTGCCCCAGGTGGTCAAGAGCGCGCGCGCCATGAAGAAGGCGGTGGCGATCCTTGAGCCCTACATCGAAGAGGAGAAAGCCCGGCTCCTCGCCGAGGGCGGATCCGCTGCGGGGGACGAACCCGTCAAGAGAAGCGGCGGCGTCGTCGTGATGGCGACCGTGAAGGGCGACGTCCACGACATCGGCAAGAACATCGTTGGCGTCGTGCTGGGCTGCAACAATTACGAGGTCATCGACATGGGCGTCATGGTCCCGTGCGACAAGATCCTCGCCAAGGCGCGCGAGGTGGATGCCGACATGATCGGCCTCTCCGGCCTCATCACGCCCAGCCTCGACGAGATGGTCTTCGTGGCCAAGGAAATGGAGCGCGAGGGCTTCGACATCCCGCTCCTCATCGGAGGCGCGACCACGAGCCCCCAGCACACCGCCGTCAAGGTCGCGCCCAACTACGGACATCCGGTGCTGCACGTGCATGATGCGTCGCGCTCGGTCAGCGTGGTCTCGGACCTCCTGGACGAAGGGCGCCGCGTCACCACCGACGCCGCGAACCGCGACAAGCAGGAGAAGATCCGCGAGACGTGGAAGCTGCGCCAGGAGCGTCCGCTCCTGTCCCACGAGCGCGCCGTCGAGAACCGCCAGACCCAAGACTGGGCCGCCGATGAGGTCTCGAAGCCGTCCTTCACGGGCCGCCGCGTCGTCCGCGGGATCCCCCTGGAGGAGCTCGTTCCGATGATCGATTGGACGATGTTCTTCCTCGCTTGGGAGCTCAAGGGCAAGTACCCGCAGATCCTCGACGATCCGAAGCAGGGCGAGGCTGCCCGCGAGCTGTTCGAGAACGCGACTACGATCCTCAAGACGATCGTGAAGGACAATTCCCTGCAGGCCGAGGCGGTCTACGGCTTCTGGCCCTCGTGGTCTGAAGGCGAGGACATCGTCCTCGGAGAGCCCGAAGCCCGGGCCACAGAGGCCGCGCGCTTTCCGATGCTGCGCCAGCAGCAGGTGCACACGGACGACCGGCCCAACAAGAGCCTGGTCGACCTCATCGCGCCGAAAGACGAGCCCGCGGAGGACCACCTGGGTCTCTTCAACGTGGCGGTCCACGGCGCGAACGAGCTCGCTGCGACGTTCGAAGCGGACGACAACGACTACGACGCGATCATCGTGAAGGCGCTCGCAGACCGTCTGGCGGAGGCCTGCGCCGAGTGGACCCACCGCCGCGCGCGGATCGACTGGGGCTACGAGCGCGAGGACGACTTCGGGGTCAAGGACCTCTTCAACGAGGACTACCGAGGCATCCGCCCGGCCTTCGGCTACCCGGCCTGCCCGGACCACAGCCAGAAGCCCCTGCACTTCGAACTCCTCAAAGCAGACGAGATCGGCTGCGCGCTGACCGACCACATGGCGATGACCCCGGCGGCCTCCATCAGCGGCTTCTACTTCGGCCACCCGACGGCCAAGTACTTCGGCGTGGGCCGCATCGACAAGGACCAGGTAGAGGACTACGCAGAGCGCGCAGGCCTGCCCTTAGAAACGGCCGAGAAGTGGCTGGCCCCGTGGCTGGCGTACGACATCTAGCCTCCTGAAGAAGAGGGCCTTGCGGTGGTATGGAGCCAGGCATAAAACCACCGCAAAGCCCTCTTCTCGATACCGCCGTGACGGCCTGCGTCAACCCACCCCGAACCAACGCGACCCCCCTCACACTCCTTCGCATTTTCCGTCAAGGCGCCCTCGGAGTCAGTAACCTGCGCCCATGAACGTCCCCTTGCTTGGATTGAGCCTGGCCGCGCTAGCGATCGCGCTGCCGACCCTGTTGACCGCTTCCAGCGGCACACCACGCTCCCAGGAAGGAGCCGCCGCGGTCTCGACGGTGACGGCCCCCCAGGGCGTCGAATGGCGCACCGATCTCGCCGCCGCCATGGAAGAAGCCAGGCGAACCAGTCGCCCGCTCCTCGCGGTCTTCCGCTGAGAGGCCTGAAAGGACTGCGCGTCCTTCGATGAACAGTTTGTTCGTCGCCCAAACACTGAAATCGCCGCCCTCTACGCGAACTTCATCCCCGTCCGCGTCACCGACATGCGCGGCGTGGACCTCGCAAAGTGGACGTTCGACTGGGACCTCACGTTTGCCCTACTGACCGTCCACCCGGACGGCACCGTCCTGCACCGCTACGGCGGCCGTGACGCCCGCGAGCCCGATCACTGGCTCACGGAAGCGTCGTTCCAGCGCTTCCTTGAGGCCAGCCTCTCCTCGCACGCTGCCCATGAGCCCCAGCAGGGGAGCCAGTATGAGAGCCAGCAGGGGAACCAGGCCAAGCCCAAGGAAGCCCCGCCCGAGCCGCTCACCATCGACTCCATCCCCGCGTTCGCCGAGCGCGACAAGGGTGCCTGCATCCACTGCCACTCCGCCCTCCCCGCGCTGCGCCTCGACGCGCAGTTCCAGGGCGACTGGACGCGCGACAAACTCTGGGTCTATCCTCCACCTGCCAAGATCGGCGTCGACCTCGACCGCGACGAGCAGTCCCTCATCACCCTCGTCGCGCCCGACTCACCGGCCGGCCGCGCCGGCCTTCGCGCGGGCGACCGCCTCACCGCCATCGCCACCGCCACCGACCTGATGGCGCTCCTGCACGACCTGCCCCCGGCCGCCGTCACCCTCCAGCTCGACTACCAGCGTCAAGGCGCGGCGCACACCGCCGCGCTCCAGCTCGCGGCCGGCTGGAAGATCTACACGCCGCGCGAGTTCGCGTGGCGTCCCTCCAAGTGGGGCCTCTCCCCCGCACCAGGCTTCGGCGGACCGGTGCAAGACGCCGCACAGCTCAAGGCGCTCGGCCTGCCCGAGAGCACTTTTGCGTTCCAGGTAGATTACCTGGTTACCTGGGGCGAGAACCAAGCGCGCGGCAAAGCCGCCGCCGCCGCCGGCATCACGAAGGGAACGATCATTCTCGGCACGGACACGACGAGAGACTTCGACTCCATCGATCACTTTCACGCGTGGTGGCGCCTAAAAGTTTCGAAGGGATCCGACGTGCGCATCGCCACGTGGCAAGACGGTGACGTGAAGTTCATCACGCTCCCGCGTGCCCGTTAGACGCGTTGACTCCGACGCATTCCCGCGCATGGGACGGTCGGCGAAGTTCATGCGTTCCGCGTCGCGCCGCTCGCATGAGCGAAACGCAACGCGCCCAGAAAATTGAGCCCTTGCGAGTTCCCCAAACCTTCCATAGCGTCGGTGAATGGTCGCCGATGTGGGTCGGCGCCGCTCTTTTCCATTCAACTCATTCACCCCCAAGGCGCCTATGCTACGCATGCCCCTTCGTGCGGCGACTCTCCCCCTGGCGATTGCGATCGCCGGTTCCGCTGCCAGCAGCCATCTTCTCTTTGCGCAGTCCCTGACCGCGCAAGACTCTGCCTCTCCGATTCCGACGCGGGCTTACACGCCTGTCCAGTCGGGACCCAGCGCTCCCTCCGCCCAGGTGCAGCTCTACCGCCCGGGGCGCGTCATCTTCAAGGTGACCACCCGCGCACGCGACGCTTCTGCACTCGAGCGTCAGTACCAGCCGACGAACCGCACGGCCGCCCCTTTCACCGGAATCACCGAGCTCGACCGCGTGCTCATTTCCGTCGACACAAGCGACGTGCGCCGCGCCCTGATCGACGCACAGAACGAGACCCTGCGGGATGAGCTTGGCCTCGACCGCTGGTACATGGCAGAGGTCGATGCGAGCGTGGACATCGAAGCCCTGAGCGCGCGCCTGCGCTCGCTTCGGAGCATCCAGGACGCTCAACCGGACCTCACGGCGTTCGCGCTAGACGTCCCCAATGACCCGCTGCACGCCGCACACTGGGGTCACAACAACACCGGGCAGATGCTCGACTACTGCTGGGGCTGCGGCGGGCACCCGAGCGGCTCCCCCGTGGGCACGCCGGGCTTCGACACGAGCGCCCAGGCGGCCTGGGACGGCACCCAGGGCCACGGTTCGGCCTCGATCGTCATCGCGATCATCGACTCGGGCGTCGACGCCGGGCACCCGGACCTGCGCCAGGTCGCAGGATATGACTACGGCGACAACGACTCCAACCCGACGGACAACTCCTCGTCGCCGGGCCACGGCACGGCGTGCGCCGGAGTCGCGGCCGCGATCAATGGCAACGGCATCGGATCCGCGGGCGCCGCGGGTGGCTGCTCGATCATGCCGCTCAAGGTCGCGAACAGCGCGGGCAGCATGAGCTTCAGCTCCATCGCCAACGCGCTCATTCACGCGGCCGACAACGGCGCTAACATCGCCTCGCTCAGCCTCGGTGCTGCGACGACGAACGAGCCGACCACCTCGAGCGCGATCAGCTACGCGAACTCCGCGGGCGTCACGATCCTGGCGGCCACGGCCAACAGCAACAACTCGACGATCGACTTCCCCGCCAACCACCAGCTGGTGATCGGCGTCGGCGCAGCCGCACCGTGCGGCGGGCGCAAGCGCTCGTCCTCGTCGGCCGCCGACCTCAACGCCGGCACCACGGCCGACCCGAACAGCTACACCTGCGACGGTGAGCGCTGGTGGGGTTCGAACTACGGCCCGAACACCCAGGACGGCGCCGGCTCCGTCGACGTCATCGCGCCGACGATCCTGCCGACGACCGACATCCAGGGCGCGGGCGGCTACGACTCGGGCAGCTACAGCGGCTACTTCAACGGTACGTCGTGCTCGACGCCGTACGCGGCGGGCGTGTGCGGGCTGATCCTCTCGAAAAACCCCGGCTTCACGCCGGCCCAGGTGCGCGCGCAGCTGACGTCGACCTGTGATGACGTCGTGAACGTCGAGTCGGGCGCGGGCTGGGACCGCTACGCGGGCTACGGCATGGTCAACGCCAACGCGG